>NZ_JBSMTP010000009.1:0-55934 GCF_053758945.1 Gemella parahaemolysans | reverse complement strand
CGAAGGTATGAATTGAAGCCCCAGTAAACGGCGGCCGTAACTATAACGGTCCTAAGGTAGCGAAATTCCTTGTCGGGTAAGTTCCGACCCGCACGAAAGGCGTAACGATTTGGGCACTGTCTCAACGATGGACTCGGTGAAATCATAGTACCTGTGAAGATGCAGGTTACCCGCGACAGGACGGAAAGACCCCATGGAGCTTTACTGTAGCTTGATATTGAATTTTGATGCAGTATGTACAGGATAGGTAGGAGCCAGAGAATCATGCACGCCAGTGTATGAGGAGGCGTTGTTGGGATACTACCCTTGCTGTATTGAAATTCTAACCCTCGGCTTAGAAGACCGGGAGACAGTGTCAGGTGGGCAGTTTGACTGGGGCGGTCGCCTCCCAAAGAGTAACGGAGGCGTTCAAAGGTTCCCTCAGAATGGTTGGAAATCATTTGCAGAGTGTAAAGGCACAAGGGAGCTTGACTGTGAGACTTACAAGTCGAGCAGGTGCGAAAGCAGGACTTAGTGATCCGGTGGTTCCGCATGGAAGGGCCATCGCTCAACGGATAAAAGCTACCCTGGGGATAACAGGCTTATCTCCCCCAAGAGTCCACATCGACGGGGAGGTTTGGCACCTCGATGTCGGCTCATCGCATCCTGGGGCTGTAGTCGGTCCCAAGGGTTGGGCTGTTCGCCCATTAAAGCGGTACGCGAGCTGGGTTCAGAACGTCGTGAGACAGTTCGGTCCCTATCCGTCGTGGGCGTAGGAAATTTGAGAGGAGCTGTCCTTAGTACGAGAGGACCGGGATGGACGTATCAATGGTGTACCAGTTGTCACGCCAGTGGCATAGCTGGGTAGCTAAATACGGAAGGGATAAGAGCTGAAAGCATCTAAGCATGAAGCCCCCCTCGAGATGAGATTTCCCACGGATATTAAGACCCCTTGAAGACGACAAGGAGAATAGGTTAGGAGTGTAAGCACGGTAACGTGTTCAGCTGACTAATACTAATAGGTCGAGGACTTAATCAAGTGAAAGTTCTTAGAAAGAAACTGTTGACAAAAAGAAAAAAGATGATATAATATGTATATGAAGTTTTCGTCTGGTGGCGATAGCGAAGAGGACACACCTGTACCCATACCGAACACAGAAGTTAAGCTCTTTAGCGTCGAATGTAGTTGGGCTTACGCCCTGTGAGACTAGAACGTTGCCAGACTTTTGATATGGAGGTTTAGCTCAGCTGGGAGAGCACTTGCCTTACAAGCAAGGGGTCAGCGGTTCGATCCCGTTAACCTCCACCATTTATGCCGGCCTAGCTCAGTTGGTAGAGCAACTGACTTGTAATCAGTAGGTCGGGGGTTCAAGTCCTCTGGCCGGCACCATTTAAATTTAGAGCCATTAGCTCAGTTGGTAGAGCATTTGACTTTTAATCAAAGGGTCGAAGGTTCGAGTCCTTCATGGCTCACCATTCTTTTGCGGGTGTGGCGGAATTGGCAGACGCACTAGACTTAGGATCTAGCGCCTCACGGCGTGGGGGTTCGACTCCCTTCACCCGCACCATTTCTAAGTATTCGCGAAAGTAGTTCAGGGGTAGAACATCACCTTGCCAAGGTGAGGGTCGCGGGTTCAAATCCCGTCTTTCGCTCCAATAGTTAATATAGTGCCGGGGTGGCGGAACTGGCAGACGCACAGGACTTAAAATCCTGCGGTAGCAATACCGTACCGGTTCGATTCCGGTCCTCGGCACCATTATATTAGCGCCCATAGCTCAATTGGATAGAGCGTTTGACTACGGATCAAAAGGTTAGGGGTTCGACTCCTCTTGGGCGCGCCATTTAAATACACGGGAAGTAGCTCAGCTTGGTAGAGCACTTGGTTTGGGACCAAGGGGTCGCAGGTTCGAATCCTGTCTTCCCGACCATTGAAAATATATATAAACATTATTAATTTGGGGCCTTAGCTCAGCTGGGAGAGCGCCTGCTTTGCACGCAGGAGGTCAGCGGTTCGATCCCGCTAGGCTCCACCATTTTAAATAATGAATTTAGCCTTTATTGGCGGCGTAGCTCAGCTGGCTAGAGCGTACGGTTCATACCCGTAAGGTCGGGGGTTCGATCCCCTCTGCCGCCACCAATAATAGTTAGTGAATTCTCTAGGAACACGGACTCTTAGCTCAGTTGGTTAGAGCTATCGGCTCATAACCGATCGGTCGCAGGTTCGAGTCCTGCAGAGTCCACCATTTATCAAGGAGGAATACCCAAGTCCGGCTGAAGGGATCGGTCTTGAAAACCGACAGGAGTGTAAAAGCTCGCAGGGGTTCGAATCCCCTTTCCTCCTCCATTTTTATTATCGCGGGATGGAGCAGTCTGGCAGCTCGTTGGGCTCATAACCCAAAGGTCGATGGTTCAAATCCATCTCCCGCAATTTTTAATACTAGGTCCCGTGGTGTAGCGGTTATCACGCCTGCCTGTCACGCAGGAGATCGCGGGTTCGATTCCCGTCGGGACCGCCATTTTTTTATGTTAAAATTTAAATATTGCCTCGATAGCTCAGTTGGTAGAGCAATGGATTGAAGCTCCATGTGTCGGCAGTTCGACTCTGTCTCGAGGCACCATGTTGCCGGCCTAGCTCAGTTGGTAGAGCAACTGACTTGTAATCAGTAGGTCGGGGGTTCAAGTCCTCTGGCCGGCATTTTTTTTATATTTTGGGAAGATAGCGAAGAGGCTAAACGCGGCGGACTGTAAATCCGCTCCTTCGGGTTCAGTGGTTCGAATCCACTTCTTCCCACCATTCTTAGGGACGTAGTTTAACGGTAGAACAAAGGTCTCCAAAACCTTTGGTGTGGGTTCGATTCCTGCCGTCCCTGTATAAAGTGTAATCATTTATGATTACACTTTTTTTTTCTTTAAAAAATATCTGTTTTATTTCGGAAATATTCTTTAAAAGTACTGTTTCATAAGCTTTATTAGCTAATATATATTGGGAAATATTTTTGACAATTATTTTAAAGTATGATATTGTATTATTGTATATAAAGTTATAGGAGGTAAAATATGACAGAGAGTGTAAAACCATTTAGTAAGCTATATGATTTAACCCAGAGAGCAGAAAAAGTAGGAATTTCTGATGATGATGTACTCAGAGAAATTTTAGTTGAGAAGATTGTACCTAATAAATATCAACCACGTCGTGAATTCACTGAAGAGAAAATTAAAGAGCTTGCCGAATCAATTAAGCAAAATGGTTTACTTCAATCTATTACAGTTCGTGATATAGGAAATGGTTTCTATGAACTTATTGCTGGGGAAAGACGTTTAAGAGCAATTAAATACTTACAATATGCTACTACCAAGGCTATTGTTAAGGAATTAACTGATGAACAAATGGCAACTCTTGCCTTAATTGAAAATATTCAGAGAGAAGAATTGACTCCTATTGAAGAGGCACATGCATATCAGGAATTACTTAGAATTAACAAACTTACTCAAGATGAGTTGGCAAAATCCTTAGGGAAAACACAAGCAACTGTGGCAAATAAACTTCGTTTATTAAAGCTTAGTAAGAAAGTTATAGATGCGATAAATACTAAAAAAATAACTGAACGTCATGGACGTGCTATGGTTAAATTAGAACCGTCAGCTCAGGAAAAGTTATTGGTTCAGATTTTATCTCAGAATCTGAACGTTTCTCAAACTGAAGAAAAAATAGATACATATTTAAAAATAAAAAAAGATACAAAAGTATTTAACTCTACAGTTAATTATGATGGTCAAAAGGTTATAGCTAAACTTGTAAAAGAAATAGCTAAATTGGAAGAAAAATATAATATAAATCTTAATAAAGAAGAAGAAGAAAATATGGATAGCGTGGTTATCAAAGTTACTGTCCCACGTTATGTAAACAAAGAGGTAAATGATGAAAATATTAGCGATATGTAATCAAAAAGGTGGAGTAGGAAAAACTACTACTTCAATTAATTTAGCGGCTTCTTTAGCTTATCTTAAAAAGAAAGTATTATTAATTGATACTGATCCACAAGCAAATGCAACAAGCGGAGTTGGGATAGATAAAGCAGCTATAAGTCAATCAATTTATAATATCCTTGTAGATGAAGTTAACATTAATGATGTAATAATTAAAACAGCTTATGAAAATCTGGATATTGTGCCTTCTAGTATTGCATTAGCTGGTGCAGAAGTTGAGCTTGTCTCA
This sequence comes from Gemella parahaemolysans, assembly GCF_053758945.1. Taxonomy (NCBI): domain Bacteria; kingdom Bacillati; phylum Bacillota; class Bacilli; order Caryophanales; family Gemellaceae; genus Gemella; species Gemella parahaemolysans. The sequence goes on along the minus strand of NZ_JBSMTP010000009.1, from coordinate 51,738 downwards.
GCAATTAGCCGTGAACAACGTATGAAAAATGCAATTTCAGAAATCAATGAGAACTATGATTATGTAGTAATCGATTGTCCGCCATCTTTAGGACTTATTACTTTAAATTCATTAACTGCAGCTAATGGGGTAATTATCCCTGTACAGACAGAATATTATGCCTTAGAAGGGCTTAGTCAGCTTATGAATACATTCAATATAGTAAGAAAACATCTTAATTCTAAATTAGATATTTTTGGTGTATTACTTACTATGACTGATAGTAGAACAAATATATCTAATCAAGTGGCAGAGCAGGTAAGAGAGCATTTCAAAGATAAAGCATTCGAAACAGTTATAGCAAGAACTGTACGTCTAAGCGAAGCTCCGAGTTTTGGTGAACCAATTATTGAGTATGCGAAAAATTCTAATGGAGCCAAACAATACTTAGCATTAGCTAAAGAGGTGATTGAACGTGGCTAAGAAATTAGGTAAAGGTTTAGGGCGTGGACTGGATGCTATTTTTGCTACTGAAAATGTAGAGTTAGTTACAGATAATGATAAAATAGTGGAAATTGCACTTGATGAGATAAAAAAGAATCCATATCAACCGCGTATTTATTTTAATGAAGAAAAATTAAACGAATTAAAAGAATCTATCGAAAAAAATGGTTTATTACAACCTATTATTGTAAAAAAAGCTGTAAAAGGTTATTACATTATAGCAGGGGAGCGTCGTTATAGAGCATTTGAATTGCTAGGTAAGAAAGCAATCCCCACTATTATTAAAGAGATGACAGATGAAGAAATGATGGTTTTTGCGGTTCTAGAAAACTTACAACGTGAAGATTTATCAGCTTTAGAAGAATCAGAAAGTTATAAAAATCTGATGGATAAGATGTCATTAACTCAAGAGGAATTAGCTAAAAAACTTGGAAAAAGTAGACCTTATATCGCGAATAGCTTACGTTTATTAAAATTACCTTCAGAAATTAAAAATAAGCTTGAGCAAGGGATTATTAGTACTGCGCATGCTAGAACGTTACTTTCATTAAAAACAAAAAAAGCTATGGAAGATGTCTGTACTTTAGTAATTGAAAGAAAAATGTCTGTTCGTGAATTAGAAGAATATGTAGCGAAGTTATTGAAACCGAAAGAGGTTAAGAAACCTAAGGCTAAGGATATTTTTATAGAAGAGCAAGAAAACATTCTTAAAAAGCGTCTTGGAACTTCTGTAACGATTAAACAAGGTCGCAATAAAAAAGGTAAGATTGAAATTGAGTTCAAAGATAATGATGAATTTGAACGTATTATTTCATTATTCAAGGATGAATAGTTATGAACATTATTGAAAAATTTAAAACTTCATTAAGTAACACTAATTTACTTATTACAGTTTTAGAAAAGCTATTACTTATAATTGGAATTTTTATTATTGCATCAATACTAGTTCGTATCTTTAATAAAATTATTGATTATGTGATGACAACGAGTGATAATGCCAATAAGAAATTTAATATAAAGTTTAATGAGAAAAGATCAGAAACGTTACACAAACTCGTTAAAAGTGCAGTTCGTTATACAATCTACTTTATTGCATTTTTTCAAGTTTTATCAATCTTAGGAGTTAATACTACGAGTATTGTGGCCAGTGCAGGTATAGCATCGGTAGCTATTGGTTTTGGTGCACAGAGTTTAGTTAAAGATATTATATCTGGATTTTTTATCATTCTTGAAGGACAATTTGATGTAGGTGATAATGTCAAGATTTATAATCAAGCAGCCTTTATTGCTGGAGGTTATGTAATGTCACTTGGATTACGTTCTACAAAAATTCGTTCTAAAGATGGTGAAGTATATTTTATTCCTAATGGGACTATTAATCAAGTAGTAAACTATTCTTTAATGTATAACTTAGCATTAGTAGAACTACCAATTAAGATTGATGAATCTATTGAAAAAATTGAAGAGAGAGTTAATAAAGTAATAGGTAATGCTAATAACTCTAAAGAATATCATGATTTATTATATAAAAATGATAAATTACACATCGATTATATAGAAAAAATTGAAGATAATGTTGTTACGATACATGTTATCGGAAAAGCTAAAGTCGGTAAGAAAAATGAAATTGAAACAATGTTAAGACGTGATTTCTATAAAGAGTTTAAATCTTTATTAACATCAAATGAAGAAAAATAGGAGGTTGGATTATGGAATATGAATTAAATGACATAGTAGAAATGAAAAAACAACACCCTTGTGGCACAAATAGATGGCAAATAACACGTATGGGGGCAGACATTAAGATAAAATGCCTAAAGTGTGATAATAACATTATGATGCCAAGACGTGAGTTTAACAAAAAAATTAAAAAAATAGTAGAAAAACATTCATAATATGAAAAAGCTAGTGAATCTAAATTTAGAATCACTAGCTTTTTATTTATTAAATCTTTTTGAGAGTTTTGAGCTGATAAAGATAAAAGCTAAAACTATAATTATTCCATATAAAAATTCCATACTTCCAATATTGTTTAGAGTAGTACCAAAGTGTAACCAGATCATTTTTCCAGGGATTAACCCTATAATATTACCGATAAAATATTTTTTAAACGATATTCTAGTTAAACCATATGAGTAACAAATGACACTATTTGGAAGAACAGGGATTAATCTATAGATTATTAAAAATATCATAAGTTTATTTTCACTTATACCGAAAATTGTATCGTATTGTTTTTTAGATAGTTTTTTTGCTAAGTATTTTTCTACATAATCACTGGCAAAATATCTTGAAATGATAAACATCACGCTAGTATAGATTATCGATGCAATTATCGAGAGGATAAAACCATGAGTGAAACCAAATAAATAACCACCAATCGCAGAAAATATCCCTGGTGGGAATAAAAATATTGGTAATATAGATGCTAGTATTAAAAAAACTATAGGTGCAAAGCTACCAAATTGTGCTATAAAATCCTGCATAGGTCCTCCTTCTGATAAAATAATATTCTTATTATATCATAAATCTAGGGAAATAAGCGACTAAAAACTAAAAGAGGGTGACTCGAAAATCGTGATTTCAGAGAAATCGATTTTGATGAGTCACCCTTGTAAAGATTTATAGATATTATACTTCTTTTACTAAGTGTACTTCAATACCGTTTGGATCATTGATAACAATCTTATTATCATATTCAGAGATGATTTTAGTGTTGTTATTTTTTATATTTTCCACAATTTGGTTGTAAGCAATATCATCAATAAATATTATTTCAAAATAATCTAATCCGGGAGTACCTTTTTCTCTAAGACTTAGATGAGGACCTCCCCAGTGATTAACAGCTAGATGGTGGTGATAATTTCCGTAAGCAATCCAACTGGCACTAGCTACGGTAAATTTATCACTGAATCCTAGTATTTCCTGATAGAAGTTAGAAGAAATGGTAGAGTTTTGAACACTTAGATGAACATGACCAATAATAGTTCCTACTGGTAAAGTATAAGGCACTACAGATTTTGAAATATCAAGTAGGTGAGTAGCATCGATAGGTTCTGTTACTCCTATGATTCGACCATCTTCTTTTTTATCCCAAGTACTTTCATCTTTATCATAATATACTTCAATGCCATTACCTTCGATATCACTTAGATAAAGGGCATTGCTATAGCCGTGATCAGAGCCACCATCTAAAGGTATATTAGAATCAATAAAGTGACGTAAGATATTTGCTAGACTTTGTTCATCTGGAACTAGGTATGCTATGTGATATAGACCGTAAGAACGAACTAGGGGGCCATCAACTTTTTTCAAGTGAAGAAGCGGAGTATTATCTAAAGTACCTAAAGTAGCTTCAGTTTCATTTTTAGAAATTACAGTCATCCCCATAGCTTCTGTGTAAAATTTAAGCTGTCTTTCAAAGTTTACAACATTAAGTGTTGCTGTACCAAGTTTTATGTTTGAATTATATTTTTTCATAGTTAATTATCATCCTTTTAATTTTTTTATAGAAATTTATATCTTGTAATATATTTTATATACCAAAATAATTTTTGTAAAGTACGTACTTTTATAATAGTTAGTATCTTTTAATATACTAATATATAAAATTAGTGATTATTAGCAAAAATATTTTTAAATAGTATAATATTAAATGATAAGTTTTGTGTTTTATGATATAATAGTTAAGTTGAGTAGGCAAGGCCTAAGTAATATAAGAAATTAATGAAGAAAAGGAGTGATTAATACTATGGCATTAACAGCCGGAATAGTAGGATTACCAAACGTAGGAAAAAGTACACTTTTTAACGCAATTACAAAAGCAGGAGCATTAGCTGCGAACTATCCTTTCGCAACAATTGATCCAAACGTAGGAATTGTAGAAGTACCAGACCACAGATTAAATAAATTAACAGAATTAGTAGAACCTAAAAAAACAGTACCGACTTCATTCGAGTTTACTGATATCGCTGGTATCGTAAAAGGTGCATCTAAAGGTGAAGGACTAGGAAATAAATTCTTAAGTCATATTCGTGAAGTAGATGCAATTTGCCAAGTTGTTAGATGTTTTGAAGATGAAAACATTACTCACGTTGCAGGTGGAGTAGATCCATTATACGATATCGAAGTTATTAACTTAGAGTTAATCTTAGCTGACTTAGAAAGTGTTGAAAAACGTATCGGGCGTGTAGAAAAACAAGCTAAACAAAAAGATAAAGATGCTGTTGCGGAATTTGCAGTACTTTCTAAAGTTCGCGACATTCTTAAAGAAGAAAAACCAGCTAGACTTTTAGAATTCGATAAAGAAGAGCAAAAAATCGCAAAAGGATTACATTTATTAACAATGAAACCTATGCTTTATGTTGCTAACGTAAGTGAAGATGATTTACTAGACGTTGACTCTAACAAACACGTAGCAAGTGTACGTGAGTTTGCTGCAAGTGAAGGAAGCCAAGTAATTGTAGTTTGTGCGAAAATCGAAGAAGAAATGGCTTCGTTAGAAGATGAAGAAAAAGCAATGTTCTTAGAAGAACTAGGAATTGATGAAAGTGGATTAGATAAATTAATCAAAGCAAGTTACAGTCTTCTAGGATTAGCAACATACTTCACAGCAGGTGTACAAGAAGTACGTGCATGGACATTTAAAAAAGGTATGTTAGCACCTGAATGTGCTGGAATTATCCACTCTGATTTTGAACGTGGATTTATCCGTGCTGAAACTGTAAGTTATGATGATTTAGTTGAATATGGAAGTATGCCAAAAGCTAAAGAAGCTGGTCGTGTGCGTCTTGAAGGTAAAGAATACGAAGTAAAAGACGGCGATATCATGTTATTTAGATTTAACGTATAATAAATATAAGAATTCTATATTTTCTCATTACTAGGGAAGATATAGAATTTTTATACTCTCTATAAAATGTGTTATAATTATTTTTATATAAAAGAGGTGATTTGACTATGTTAAGATTTTTCCATAATCCACTACTCGTAGCTAAACTAACAGAGTATGAGTATTTAATTAAAGGAAATAAGAAACAGAGTACAGCAGAATATAAAATAAAAAGAATTATAAAAGATGTTACTGGAGAAGTTTTCGAGAGCGTTGAAGTATATAATAGTGGAATATCAATTCCAAAAATTACGAAAAATGGATTTCAAGCTACAGCAATCTATATTCCAGAACTTAAAGAACTTCTTGTTATATATAGAGGTAGTGAGAGTGAAGATATTAGTGACTGGTTTTACAATTATACGGGAATAGTTTCTGGTGAAAATACTAGTCAAATTGATTCTGCGTGTAAATTTAACAACTTTTTAAAAAGGAAAATTGTAGATTTTGATTCTTGTTATAAAGTTGCTGCAGGTCACTCTCTTGGGGGACATATAGCAATTACAGTAGAATTGTTAAAACAAACATATCAACGAGTTTATACATTCAATACAGCATTACCACAGTTAAAACAACTTAGAAAATATGATAAAAAATATAACAAAAAATTAGAGGAGTATTTTTTAAAAAAAGATTTAGAGGAGACTAATAAACTCCAAGAATTTACTTCTAATTATTATGCAAAAAATGCTCATCATATATATAATTTTGTAAGAAAAAATGATTTTATTCAATCATTAAATATGACTGTAGGAACATTTCATGTAGGAAAGACTATAGAATTTCCTGCGCTAATCAAGAATTTTGTTGCACCTGAAGAGTATTTGACAGAAGAAGATACGTATGAATTAGACAAAATTTTCTGTGACTTTTATAATAGATTAATAGAGAAAAATATCACGCCAGACGATGTGGTGGAAAATCAAAAACAGGTAACAGATGAATTTATAGGATTACTTGTAGAAAAAATAAAAAATCCAATTCAACAACAAATAAGTAACTTTTCTTATAAAAAAGGAATAAAAGTATCCAGTGAAGTAGGAATTATAGATTCATATAGAACATTTAAGGCTGTTTATAATTACTTACTGTACTTGGCTCATGCTGGTATTATACCTGATGATGTAATAAATTGTACTGATAGTAGAGACGCTACAACTCTCTATGAGAAGCTAATGTGCGATGTAAATAAATCAAATCTTAAGAATTTATTAAAACCATTACAGGAGTTTTATACATTAGCTAAAGTTATTTATACTGTAACTCATGCTAATGGTCTAGATGATGTAGGAAATTGGGGAGAAATAGCTAAAGCACACGATCTTCCAGCTCTATACGATGCGTTAGGCGAGTAAGAAGTATTAAAAGAATAAAAATAGAGGATTGACTATGGGCCAATCCTCTATTTATTAGTCGTCATTTTCTTTTGTAACGATAGGTTTTATGACAGGAGGAGTTTGTGTGTTAGTTGTAGTTTCTTCTTTCTTCTCTTCTTTTTTAACTGGTTTTACAGTAACTTTTGAAGGATCATTAAATGAAATACTCTTATCAATATTGTAACCAAATTTTGCTAATGTTTTTTCTTTAGATAGTTCTTTAAAGTCATTAGGTACTATATCTTTTGTGCTACCTTTTGTATTGTTATATCCATTAATGCTTGAATCAGAGACTGACTTAGGTCGACTAAATGCTGTATCTGGTGCGATTAAGTTTTTATCAAGTGCATAGATAGCGTTCATAACGGCAACCCAACTTCTCTGAGCATAGTCATAACTTGGTACTTTTGCTGGACTGTCGTATCCATTCCATAGACCAACAGTAATTTTTGTAGAACCACCGACAACCCATAAATCTTTATAGTACTCAGAAGTTCCTGTTTTTACAAATAAGTTTTTAGAATTGAATTTAAGTTTGCTTGACATATCATGAGAAGTACCGTAACTCTTATTGATTACATCTCCAAGCATATCAACAATAAGATAACTTGTAGCCTCTTCGAATACTTTAACTGGAGAGAAGTCAGCTTTATAAATTACCTCTCCATCATTATTTTCAATTTCTTCAATGATATATGCTTTCTTATGTTCACCTTTATTTGCAAAAGTAGAGAAAGCACTAGTATTTTCTGTAACAGATAGACCGTATGTCATACCACCTATGGCAGTAGCTAAGTTAGTCTTATCACTTTCTGTGAGTCCTTTAATATCCATTTTTTCTAAGTAGTTAGTAACAGGATCTTCTTTATAAAATGTAGAGTATAATCTTACAGTGGCCAAGTTAAGAGATCTAGCTAATGCTTGTCTAGCAGGTAGGTAACCGTGTTGCATCATATCATAGTTTTCAGGTTTCCAACCATAATAGTTAAATCTTTTATCTAAAACTGTAGAGTTAGGAGTAATATATCCTTTGTCTATAGCAGGTCCATAAACTAATAATGGTTTTATTGTAGAACCTGGTGAACGACGAGTTCTTGTTGCGTGATTAAGTTGTTGTTTATTGTAGTTCATACCACCGATAAATGCTAAAACTTTACCACTATCATTTTCAATAACTGAAGCTCCAATCTCTAGAGGATAAACGATCCCCCCCTGAGTAGAAGTTGGATACGAGGTAAATTGTTTTTTCGTTTCTTGAAGTGTATCGTAAAGTTTCTTATTAAGTGTAGTTTTTACTTTATAACCACCAGTTATGAATTTTATTCTACTTTTTTCGATTAGTTCATTTCTATAGTCAGAATTGTTTTTAAATTCTTCTTCTCTATGATTTTTTGAAGCAGTTTGTTCAGCTAATATTTCTGCAACTGAACTTGTTACCTCGTCACGAATATAAGGATAATCAGTATATTCTGAATATTTTTGTTTAGTATAAGCACCTTTAATATTGAATTTCTTAGCTTCTTCAAATTGCTCTTTAGTAATAAAGTTATTTGAAAGCATACGTTCAAGTACGTAGTGCTGTCTGTCAAATCCTGCTTGAAGTTCTTTATCTGGACGAATATTTCCAGTTGAGTCAAATGGTGTATATGTATATGGTGATTGTACAAAGCCAACAAGATAAGCTGCTTGAGCTATATTTAAGTCTTTAGAATGAACTCCAAAAACACCTTGAGCAGCAGTTTCTATACCACTTATATTTTGTCCTAAACTATTTTTTCCGAAAGGAGCAACATTTAGGTAATTTTCAAGAATTTCGTTTTTAGAAAAATGACTATCAACACGAAGAGCTAATAATATTTCTTTTGCTTTTCTTTCATATGATCTTGAATTATCAAGAAGTTGATTTTTTACTAATTGTTGAGTGATAGTACTACCACCAGTTGATCTAGCACCTGTTGCTTCACTATGTGTAGCTCTTAAAACAGCCCAAATATCAATTCCACTGTTAGAATAGAAATTAGAGTCTTCACTTGCGATAATAGCATTTTTAACATTATCACCGATGTTTTCATAAGTAACAGTTTTTCTAATTAATTCAGAGTTTATTGTACCTAATTTTTCACCACTTCCGAAATAAACTTCACTGTTCTTACTAATATTATTTATTTGTTCTTTCATTTCTTTTTGGGTTAAGACAGGTTGATCTTTAACTAATCCACCTACATATCCAATAGCAAGCCCCATGCCTAAACTAATTAGTAAACCAATTGAAAGAAGGATAGCTTGCGATATAGAAGTTAGTATCTTCTTAATTTTCATTGTAATCTCCTTAGATTGCATACTATTAGCTACATTATACCATAACTTGATGAGAAAAACTAAATTATATGCTAGTTTAAGGAATAATTTCTCTTGTAAAAAACATAGAAAACTATAAAACAAAAAATAAAAATGTGTTATAATTAAGGTAAGTGTATAAAAATTGATGTGGAGGAATTTTAATGAGTAAATTATTAGAAGATTTAAAATATAGAGATTTAGTTTATCAACAAACAGATGAAGAAGGAATAAAAGAATTATTAGAAAAAGAAAGTGTATCGATTTATTGTGGTACAGACCCAACGGGTAATTCATTACATATTGGACACTTACTACCATTTTTAACGTTAAAAAGATTTCAACAACATGGACATAAACCTGTTATTTTAGTAGGTGGAGGAACTGGTATTATCGGAGATCCATCAGGAAGAAGCGAAGAGCGTCAATTGCAAAGCCTTGAAGTAATTGAAGATAATGCTCGTCGTCTTGAAGGACAACTTCGTAATATTTTCCGTGGGGATGATAATATTGAATTTGTAAATAACCGTGACTGGTTAGGAAAACTATCTATGATTGAATTTTTACGTGACTATGGAAAATTAGTAAATATTAATTATTTACTAGCGAAAGATTCAATTTCAAGCCGTTTAGATAATGGATTATCATTTACAGAATTCAGTTATACTATTTTACAAGGTATTGACTATGCCTACTTAAATGAACACCACAACGTTAAACTACAAATTGGTGGCTCAGACCAATGGGGTAACATTACTACTGGTTTAGAAATTATGAGAAAACTTCGTGGAGATGTTGAAGCTTACGGATTCACTATTCCATTAATGTTAAAATCTGACGGGACTAAATTTGGTAAATCTACAGGTGGAGCAGTATGGTTAGATCCAGAACAAACGACACCTTATGAATTCTATCAATTCTGGTTTAACACTGCAGATACAGAAGTAGTGCCGGCTCTTAAAAAATTCACATTCTTAGAAAAAGACCAAATTGAAGCGTTAAGAGAAAGTTCAGAAAAAGAACCACACTTACGTCTTGCACAAAAAGCTTTAGCAGAAGAAATGGTGAAGATTGTTCATGGTGAAAAAGCGTTAGAAAGTGCATTAAATATTACAAAAGCATTATTCTCAGGAAACATTAAAGAACTAACGGATACCGAATTAAAAGAAGCAGTAAAAGGGATGCCAAAATCTGAATTAGAGAAAAAAGAATACAATATCGTAGATTTCCTAGTTGAAAGTAATCTAGTTCAATCAAAACGTCAAGCTCGTGAAGATGTAAACAATGGAGCTGTTTATGTGAATGGAGATAAAGTTACAGATTTAGAGTATGTTGTAGAAGCTAAAGACAGATTAGAAGATGGATTTACAGTACTTAGACGTGGTAAGAAGAAATATCTATTAGTAGAATATAAATAATTTAAAAGTAATATATACATAAAGAGGGGAACTGAAATGAATCTAAAAGAAGTTGTTGGTAAAAAAGCTGTAGAATATGTGAAAGATGATATGATTGTTGGTTTAGGGACAGGATCAACGGTATTTTATTTTGTACACGCACTAGCTGATAAAGTAAAAGAAGGGTTGAATGTTGAAATGGTATCAACATCGATTCAAACGGTTGAACTAGCTAAAAGTCTTGGTCTTACAATAAAAGAACTAGAAGAGATTGATCATATTGATCTTGCTGTGGATGGAGTAGATGAAATCGATAAGGATTTTAATGCGATAAAAGGTGGAGGAGCAGCGTTATTTAGAGAAAAAATAGTTGCTGATATTGCTCGTGAAGTAATCTGGATTTATGATGAAAGTAAAGATGTAGAAAAACTTGGGAACTTCAACCTACCTGTAGAAATATTACCATTTGGTTATAGTCATACTATAAGAAAAATGGAAGAAGCGGGCTTAAATCCAGTGTTAAGATTAAAAGATGGCACTACTCTTATAACTGACAACAATAATTATATAGTTGATTTACACTTAGGCTATGGATTTGATATTCAATCTGTAAAAGAAAAACTTGAAAGCATAGTTGGAGTAGTAGAACATGGACTGTTTTTAAATATGTGTAAACTATGTATAAAAGGAACAGAAAATGGAGCTGTAATTATAGAAAATTCAAATCGCTAAGGATGTGAAAGATAGTCATGAAAAAGAGTTATCTTAGGGGAATGAGAGTAAAACTATTTTTTACTATAATATTAATTTTCATTAGCATTATAACTATTATAGCTGCGTATAATAATACTACAAAGTCTGCCGAAATGTTATATAATGAAGGCGATCAATTTACAGGAAAACATACTGGAATTACTTATATTAAATTAGAGGCTCTTGAGGAACTAGATATAGTAGATGAAAAACTGAAAAATAATGAACGATTTTATATGCTTCAACATGAACAAGGTTTTGCAATACTAAAAGCTACTCAAGATGATATTAAGAAATTAATTCAAAGTAGTGATTTACCAGAAGGTAAAAAGATAAATTTAAAAGATAAACAGCTTTATTCTCGTATTGATGTAATAGGAGAAAGAGGAAGAAAAGGAAGAACTAATATTTCTTCTGAATTGTTAGAGAAATTTCAGGATGCTGCAAAACATAGTTCTTTAATTAATAATAGAATTTTAGATGTATTTAAAGAATTGGGATCAAATAGAGAAACATCTAATTATAAAAGTAAATTACAAGAAAAGCCCTTTGTATCTAATGTTTATATAACAGTGCCTGGTAATTTATATTATTTAAGCACGTATGGATTGACTGTAGTTATTGTTTTGGTTACATTATTTTTAATTAAATCTATAATAAAAGGTATTAGAAAGTCTAGAGCTGAATATGAAGAGTTATTCATTGAATATCCAGAGATAGAGTATGATATAGATATTTTATTGAGGGAAGCAAAATATATAAATAAAAATTTAAAAGTTTTGATATATAAAGATGCATTAATATTCTATGGTGGAATCTTTAATTTTGAATTATTATCGAGATTTTTGGAGATTACTTTTACTGCGGTAAGAGATTCGAAAGGTAGAGTTACCGAGTATACAGCACAGTTTCATAGAAACTTTGAAACTGATGAAGTAGTAAAAATTTCTTCAAATTATAATAATATAAAAGTAGATATTATTGAATTAGGAGAAAAATTAAAACTGGAATATGGAAAAAAAGTAAGATATAATGATTAATAAGAAAAGAGGTGGAAATATGGAAACATTAAAAGATAGAGTAATAGAAGCATTAGAGAATGTAATAGACCCCGAGCTTGGTATTGATATAATGAACTTAGGGCTAGTATACGATGTTAAGATGAGTGATGATAATAAGCACGCTATCGTTGATATGACTTTAACATCTATGGGATGTCCTTTAGCACCTATTATCATCGAGCAAGTAGAAACAGCTATGCTAGGTGTCGATGAGATAGAAAAAGTAGATGTAAACATAGTTTGGGAGCCAGCATGGACAAAAGATAAAATGTCAAGATATGCTAAGATTGCTTTAGGAGTAATTGATTACGAATAAAATAATAAAAAGCAACTTCAAAATTAAGTCTAAGAAAAATTTTGAAGTTGCTTTTTATTATTATTTATAGGAGACAGATAGAGAAATTTATAAAAAAAAATGTTATTAGAGTAGAATGAAATATATTAAATATGTTATAATTAAAAAGACATTAAAAAAGAGTATGAAAGGAGGCACTATGTACAGAGGAGAAAGGCCTAAAAAGGGTGATGTAGTTAAAATAATAGCATATAAACATGATGGCTCTATTCATAGAATTTGGCATAAAAATGTTGTACTAGAAGCGGATGAACAAGTTCTGATTTTAGCTAACAACAGAACACTTGTTACTGAAAATGATGGAAGAACATGGGTTACTAAAGAAGTGGCTTTAGTATATTTTCATAATGAATGTTGGTTTAATATAATTTGTATGTTCAGAGAAGATGGAGTGCATTATTATTCAAATTTAAGTAGTCCATTTGCATATGATGTAGACGGAGTAAAATATATTGATTATGACTTAGATATAAAAAAATATCCTGATGGAAAGTATTTCTTGCTAGATGAAGATGAATATAATCAAAATAAAGTACGTTATCAATATGGAGAGAAAATTGATAAGATTCTAAAATATAATGTGAACAAATTACAAGAATGGATTGATAAAAATCATGGGGCACTTGCACCAGATTTTGCGGATGTATGGTTAGAAAACTATGAAAAAATAATGGGTGAAGATTAAAATGTTAGAAGGTAAATTTAGCGTAGAAGTAAGACAGGATGACATTTCAGAAAAGATAGGATCAAAATTAAAAGAGTTCTTATTATCTAGTGATATGATAGAAGATAAAGAAAATCCTGATTATGTTTTTGCTATTGGGGGAGATGGTACAGTACTGCGTACTTTCAATAAATACATGGATAATTTAGATAATATAAAATTTCTATCTATCCATACTGGGCATTTAGGCTTTTATACAGACTATTCTGCTCAAAACTATGAACGAATATTCTTTGACATGTTAGCTTTAACGCCTAAAGTTGAAGAATATCCATTATTAAGGGTTAAAGCATATTGTTCAAATGGGGACTTGGTATCTGATTATTATTCTCTAAATGAAGTGACGGTAAATAATCATACTGGAACAACGTATGCAGCAAAAGTTTATATTAATGGGGTTCACTTCGAAAGTTTTAGGGGTGATGGTCTGTGTATAAGTACACCAACAGGATCTACTGCGTATAATAAGAGTTTAGGGGGAGCTGTAATACATCCTCAACTACCTTTATATCAAGTGACTGAGATAGCAGCTTTAAATAATCTCGTATATAGGACACTAGGTAATCCATTAATTTTATCACAAGATGATGAGCTTATGATAAAACCAATAAAAACAGAGAATCATCGTATTACTGTGGATCATATGCATTTTAATTATGATAGTGTAGCTAAAATAAAAATAACTTTGGCAAAGGATAAGAAGGTTTCTTTTATTCGTTATAATGAAGATAGCTTTTGGCAAAGAGTAAAGAGATCGTTTATAAAAAATGACTAATATTATTTTAAAGTATTCTATAAAAGAAGAACAGATTTTAAGAGAGTTTTTATTGGAGAATAATATTTCTAGAAAAACTTTAACAAGGATAAAGTTTGATAGTGATGGAAGTATTAAGGTAAATGGAAGAGAAGAAAACGTTAGATATCTTTTAAAAGAAAATGATATTGTAGAAATTACTTTACCGAGTGAGAATTTTAGTGAGTTTGTTAGATTTATAGATAAAGAAATTGAAATTATCTATGAAGATTCTTATTTTTTAATTGTAAATAAAGGTATTAATTTACCATCGATACCTTCTAGAAATCTTGAAGATGAATCACTTCTTGAGAGAGTAAATTACTATTTTAAAAATAAGAATATTAATACAATTCCTCATATTGTAACACGACTCGATAAAAATACTTCAGGTTTGGTATTAATAGCTAAACATCGACATATTCATGCACTTTTTAGTACTCTTAATATAGATAAGTTTTATACAGCTCTGGTGAATGGAGAAGTCGAGGATAATGTAATTATTGAAGCTCCTATTCGTAGAGTTAGTTCTAGTATTATAGAGCGTGAAGTAGGAGAAGGTGGAGAATACGCTAAGACCGAGTATTGGTTAGAGAAGTATATACCAGAAAAAGATGTTAGTATTGTTAAGTTGAAACTTTATACTGGAAAAACACATCAAATAAGAGTTCATATGAAATATAAAGGTTATCCACTACTTGGTGACGAATTGTATGGTGGAAAGGTATGTTTAATAAGTCGCCAAGCACTTCATTGTAGTAATTTAATATTTAATCATCCTATTACAGGTGAGATGATTAATGTGAAAGTTGATTTACCTGATGATATGAATAATATAATTAAACATAATGAGTAATTTTTTACTCATTATGTTTTTTAGTACTAATTTTAGAGATATTATAGTAATTTATATAAATAATTATTAGTGAAAGTGTACTAAAAGTTAGAAATTTATAAATTTTGAATATTAGTATTATCATATTTTTTAAAAAGTAAATAATAAAAAGATGTGAAAACGGTAAAAGAATACAGATTAATTACTTTATTTTCATTAGTAAAGTATGCTATAATCTTATTCAAATAACAAAAGTTATTTATTATAAAGTCAGAAGAGGAGGGGTTTTATGATTTCAACATCATTAAAATTCGTAGGGAATACACCCGTATATCAACTAGATAACACAAATATTTTTGTGAAATTAGAAAAATATAATTTAGGAGGAAGTGTAAAAGACAGAGCGGTACTAGGTATGTTAGAAGAAGCTATGTCCCAAGGTGCTATTAATAAAGACACTATTATAGTAGAGCCGACTAGTGGAAATACTGGTATAGCTGTGGCTATTTTAGCTTCAGTATTAGGAATAAAAGCAGTAGTTATTATGCCTGAAAGTATGAGTATTGAAAGACGAAATATTATTAAAGCATATGGAGCACAATTAATTTTAACTCCTAAAGAACAAGGAATTAAAGGATCAATCGAAAAGGCTGCGGAAATTCGTGAAAAATACAGTAATGCAATTTCTTTAAGTCAATTTGATAATCCAGCTAACCCTGCATATCACCACAAAACAACAGGACGTGAAATTTTAGAACAAGTTCCAAATATTGATGTCTTTGTTGCAGGTGTTGGTACTGGAGGTACATTTACAGGTGTAGCAAGATACTTAAAAGAACAAAAACCAGAGGTAGTTACTGTTGCAGTAGAACCAGCAGAGTCACCAGCAATTAGTGAAGGACGCGGTGGAGTACATAAAATTCAAGGTATTGGAACAGGATTTATTCCAGAAAACTTCCGTAAAGAATATATGGATGAAATCTTAACTGTAACAAGTGAAGAAGCGATTGAAGAAACTAAAAACTTCTTACGTTCTACAGGTATTGGTATCGGGATTTCTTCAGGGGCTGCAATAGTAGGAGCTAAAAAAGCTGCCAAGAAGTATCCAGATAAAAATATTGTAACAATCTTACCGGATGGAGTGGATAAGTATTTATCAGTACTTGATTTCGAAGATGTTACACATGTTGAAGTGTAATGGGATATTTTGAAAATCTAAACTATAATCTAAATCGTGTTTTAAGAGATGATCCCGCTGCTGAGTCAAAATTTATGATTTATCTTACATATCCACATATAAAAGCTTTAAATTATCATTACTTTTCTCATAAATTTTATAAAAAGGGTTGGCATACGTTTGCTCGTCTTTTATCAAAAAGAGCCAGAAGATTGACAGGAATAGAGATACATCCCGGAGCAAAAATTGGAAAAGGATTATTTATTGATCATGGAATGGGGGTAGTAATAGGAGAGACTGCAGTAGTTGGGGATAATGTAACTATGTATCATGGAACTACATTAGGTGGAACTACTCTAGATCCTATAAAGAGGCATCCAACAATTGGGGATAATGTTATGATAGGCGCAGGAGCAAAAGTTTTAGGAAATATAACTATTGGAAAAAATTCTAAAATTGGAGCTAATGCAGTAGTAAAACATAGCGTTCCAG
This sequence comes from Gemella parahaemolysans, assembly GCF_053758945.1. Lineage (NCBI taxonomy): Bacteria > Bacillati > Bacillota > Bacilli > Caryophanales > Gemellaceae > Gemella > Gemella parahaemolysans. The sequence goes on along the minus strand of NZ_JBSMTP010000009.1, from coordinate 35,064 downwards.
ATGGAACGATAGTTTATGAAGCGAGACCGGTAGTAAGATATTTTGAAGAAGATAAGTAGAAGCTAGATTCCAAGTGGTTTTGCTTGGAATTTAGTTTTTTCACATGTACAATATAGAGTGTATCATAATTAAGAATAGAGGTGAAATTGATGACTAAGATAAAAAATCTAATTTTTGATTTAGATAATACTTTGTATGACTTTAGTAAAATATGGGAAAAATCAAATAAATTAATTTTTGAATATTTAAAATATGATAGTGTAGTGAGTTATGAAGAATTTTTTAGATTATATAAAAGTATAAATAATGAGTTATTAGAAGAAGTACTCCAAGGGAATATGAAATTAGTAGAGCTTAGAAATAAGAGACTAATGCTAACTTTAGAAAAACTAGGAATTTTATTAACTGATGAAGACTGTAGATTTTATTATGAGAAACAATTTGAATTTATCTTGGAATCAATAAAACCTGATGAAGAGATAAATTCATGGATAAATAGATTGAGTAAAACATATAATATGATACTCTTGACGAATGGAAAGTCATATGAACAAAGGATGAAACTAAAAAAACTGGGATTAGAAAATATATTTAAATTGTATATTTCAGGTGAAACATATATTAGTAAACCTAAAGAAAAAGCATTTATCAATGTCCTCGAGAAGGAGAACATAGTAGCTAGTGAAACTATGATGATTGGGGATTCTCTGCATCATGATATAAATCCAGCAAACAAACTAGGAATGAAAACTTGTTTGGTAGAAAAAAAATGGCATTTTGATGATGAATTAAAAATTTATACAGGTTATAAAGTTAAAAATATTAAACAGTTTTTCTTGGAATTAGAAGCTAATAAGTGCTAAAAAATATTATTATTTTTCTGAATATAATGAAAATATAAAAAAATAAGGTGCTAAATAAAGGCTGTAATTATGATAAAATTATAGTCTTTATTGCATTTTATGTAAATTTAAATGTTATATAAAAAGTAAAATAATTATTCTATATCTTAGATGGTGACGTTGATTGAAATCGTTTAATTTGTTATACTATTTATGAAAATAATTATAAAGGAGATAAAATTATGAAACGAAATAAATTTTTAGTCATCAGTATGGCAGCTGTATTATCATTGTCATTGGCAGGATGTTCATCAGCTTCGAATAGTACTTCGAGTAGCGGTAATGGAACTGTTGCAGTAAAAGAACTAAAGGGTGAAGAATTAAATAAAATTGAAAAGGATGATAAAGAAAAAGAAAAATATCTTGTAATTGATGTAAGAGATGCTAAAGAATATAAAGAAGGGCATGTAAAACACGCCATTAATATACCTCTTTCTGATATTGAAAAACATGCAGATCACCTAAGTGCATGGAAAGATAAAGAAGTAGTGACAGTTTGTAATACTGGTAAGAAAAGCAAGGAAGCAGCAGACAAACTTGTGAAGGCAGGTTTTAAAAAAGTTTCTAATGCTCAAGGTGTAAAAGATTATAAGGATTATGAAATTGTTAAATTTACTACATTATTAGCAAGTGATTTCCAAGCTGCAATTGATAAAAAAGAAGGGGTATTTATCGATGTTCGTGAAGCAAAAGACTATGAAAAAGGTCATGTAGAAGGAGCTAAAAATATTGATGTTAAGAATATTGATAAGGATTTAGCAGCATTATTACCAGCTGATAAAAATGCACCAGTTTATACGTATTGCTATAGTGGTAACCGTTCATCTAAGGCTGCTCAAAAAGCTGTAGAATTAGGATATACAAATGTATATAATGCTTGGGATGGAACAAAAGAACATGAGTACAAATTTTAAAAAATGGTAAACTTTTGAAGTAAAGTCTAGTGAAAAATCAAAGTAGAAATTACTTTAAAAAAAAGTAAAAATAATATTATTTATTAGGAAAAATTCTATTTTTAAGTTATACTAATAAAAGACGAGGTTCTACATGAATTCACTATATATTTAAGTACCACCTTGTCTTTTATTAAATAAGGAGAGGAAGAAAATAAATGAAATTTAATAAATTTTTAGCTGTAAGTATGTCGGCGGTATTATCATTAACTTTAGTAGGATGTACAACTACTTCATCTGCAAAAGAATTGAAAGGTGAGGAGTTAAATAAAATCCAAAAAGATGACAAGGAAAAAGAAAATTACCTTGTTATAGATATTAGGGATGAAGCATCATATAAAGAAGGTCATCTTAAACACGCAATTAACATTCCATTATCTAAAATAGATAAGAGTATCGAAGAAATTAGAAAATGGAGAGAGAAAAAAGTAGTTGTTTATAGTGATAAGTCTGATAAAACTAAAGATGCTGTAGATAAACTTACAAAACAAGGTTTTAAAGATGTATCTGGAGCTCAAAATGTAAAAGATTTTAGCTATGAACTTGTAAAATATACATCATTGAGTGGAAGTAAATTCCAAGATGCTTTACTAGATACTGCAGCAAATAATGTATTTTTAGATGTAAGAGATAAAGCTGATTTTGAAAAAGGACATGGTGCAGGTGCTAAAAATATCGATATAAACAAATTAGATAGTTTACAGTCTATTTTACCAGAAAATAAAGAGGTTTCTATATATGTTTATAGTAATACTGGAAATAGTTCATCTGTAGTAGCTCAAAAACTAATTGACTTAGGATATAAAAATGTCTTTAATGCAATTGATGGAACTAAGGAATTTAGTTATAAATTTGAAATTGCTGACTGCTGTAAAGATCCAAGTGATACAGTAAAAGGTTCAGAGAAGCATGAAGGACATTGTGAAAACTGTAAAGAAGGACATGATGAGCATAAAGGACATGAAGGACATAATCACTCTTCAGATAAGAAAGATGCTCATTCTGGACATAATCATTAATATATAAGGCAAAAGGGGGACTCGAAATAGCAATTTTAATTAGAGATTTTGTGGTTGAGTTTCCTTTTTTTGTATAAAAAATATTAAATATAGATAGGTTTAAACATTTTACATAAAAGGAAAAATTCAGAGATGAAAAACAAAATAATATTTTTTACAAGAGTACCTAAGGTAGGTACAACCAAAACAAGGTTGTATGATTTTGTGTCTCCGGATACAGCTGTAGAAATTCAAAAAAAATTAATGAAAAAAAACTATAGTGTTTTAAAAGCAAGTGGGGAAGAAATAGTAATCTACCACGATGGTCAAAGTATAGATGATAAAAAGATGGAGAATATTCTAGAAAATAGAGAATTTTTTTATCAAGTGGGTGAAACACTCGGTGATAAAATGTATAATGCAATTAAAGATGAGTTAAAAACCAGTGATAAGGTGATTTTACTGGGTTCAGATATCTATAATCTGCAAAAAAATATTATTACTACTGCATTTGAAAAATTAGATAAGCATGATGTTGTTATAAATCCAAGTGTTGATGGAGGATATTTTTTAATAGGAATGAAAAAAGCTATTAAAGAAGTTTTCAATCTTCCAAGTTACGGAGATAACACTGTTTTAGAAAATTTACTTGATATTTGTAATGAACAAAATTTGAGTTATTATTTAGGCGAAGCCGGCTTAGATATTGATACGAAAGAAGATCTTCTGTTAGCAGAAACAGGTTATAGTAATATTAAGTTATTAGGAGCAGGAGAGTATAATATTAATTTTACCTTTGATGAAGGAGATTTGAAAAAGGTTCTTAGAATAAATATGAAGAGTCAGATGAATCTTGAAAATCAAATAGAATATGAATATGAAACTTTGCAATTGTTGAAAGATAGTGGAGTTACTCCAAAGCCTTACGATGTAGTAACAGAAACAAACTTATTGCCGTATAAATATTTAACAATGGAATTCCTAAACGGAAGACCTCTTAATTACAAAATAGATATGGAAATTGGTGCGTATTTATTAAGTACAGTTCATAATACAAAATACGGTGAAAATAATTTGATAAATGCTTCTAATCCATTTCAGTTGATGTTTGATGAATGTAAACAGATGTCTAGAGAGTATTTAGCTTGGGAGAAGGCAGACAAAAAGGTTAGTAACTATATCAAAATCTTTTTAGAAAAATGTCAAACACTTATTCCAGAAGAATATACTATAGCTAATCCGTGTATTATTAATACAGAATTAAATTCAGGAAATTTCCTAATAGGAGAGAGAAAAGAAGATAGCTATGTTATCGATTGGGAAAAGGCATTAATTGGTGAATGTGAACAAGATTTAGCACATTTCCTAGCCCCGACAACGACATTTTGGAAAACTGATATTATTTTATCAGAAAATGAAATTAATAAGTTTTTAGAAGAATATAATAATTATAGAAATTTTGATAGAGAAAGATTCGAGAGGTATTTAATATTTAATTGTCTAAGAGGAGTTACTTGGTGTAGTATGGCATTTAGACAGTATAGTGAAAATGATAAAATGCTGATGGATGAAACTACATTTAAGAAAATCGCTTCATATATAGAATTAGAGTTTTTAGAGAAAGTATCAGCATACTTTAAATAGGAGGAGAGTAATGACTGAGTTTATTCAAAGTTTTGGTGTCTTAGCACCGATAATTTATGTATTAATGTTTATGTTCTTACCGGTATTTTTCTTTCCAGTTCCGATACTTGCTGTTGCTGGAGGAGTAGCGTTTGGTTTTGTAGAAGGAAGTTTACTAACTTTCGTTGGAGCGTCATTAAATTGTTATATTATGTTTGTAATATCACGTCGTTTCGGTCGTGAATGGGTGAAAAACTACCTTAAGAAAAAAATGACACCTAAGCAACACGATAGAATTTTTAATGTTAGTGATGAAAAACTAATGATGAGTTTAGTAATACTGAGACTAATACCTTTAGTACCATATAATATGATAAACTACGGATATGGTTTAACTAATATCAGTTTATCAAAATATATGATAGCGAGCGTACTTGGTATCATCCCTGGAACAGTAGTATTCTTAAACTTCGGAGCTACTAGTACAAATATCTTCAGTAAAGAATTTTTAATTGCTTCATTATTAGTAATTTTATTAACTGTAGGTTCTATCTATTTATCTAAGTTAGTAGAAAAAAGAGAACAGCAAAAGAAAGCAGAAAACAACTAAAAATAGAACTCTCAAGATTGCTAGAATTCTTGAGAGTTATTTTTTTATACATGTATTATTTTAATTTCTCCGAATGTTACCGAACCATTTAAGATAATCTTCACATCTTTATCGATACTATTAATATACTTTGGAACTCTAGATAAAATATTATTTGTATTATTTTCAACAGACCATTCTTTTGGTACATATAACTTTAAATCTCCAAAGGTAACTGAGACATTAAGTTCAAAGTTTTTAATAGGATAAGTATCTAATTTTTCAAAATAAATAGTAGTAGTTCCAAATGTTGTAGAAGTAGAAAAAGAATCTGATTTAGTTATGTCAATATATTGAGTATTTTCCCCAAATGTTACATCAGAGTAATCATAACCATTTTCAATCTTTTGATGTCTTTTTCTTCGATAAAATTTTCTAATTTCGCTATATTTATATCTTCTAGGAATAATCATAGAAATACCTAGACTAAGGAAAATAGCAACAAAGAATATTTTTCCACCTGATATATCCGCAAAGTGATAATTTTTATTGTATACATAGAATAATAATGCTAGAGGGAATATTGTTCCAAATGAATCAAAATCCATTAAACCTCGGATTGCGAAAAATCCTAGTACAACAGTACATATAGTTAGAAAGATTGATCCATTTGGGAAAATACTAAATCCATCAAGTAAAGTAGTTAATGCAAGGATTATAAAGAATAACCCAATAAAACTTCTTCTCATTTATTTTTACCTCATTTCTTTTAATTTATCTTTTAATATTTTGTAGTAATGTCTTGAAATATGGACTTGCTTCTTTGAATTAGAAAAAGAAGCGGTGCTCGAGCCAGAAAAAGATTTTTCTAGTGAATAAATTGCTTTTGTATTTATTATTGAACTCTTAGAAATTCGACAATAGTAAAAAGGAATAAGTCGCTCTAATTCATATAATTTGAATTTTACTTCAAAAAATTCATCGGTAGTATGAGCATAGACTTTATTATCATCTGTTTCAAAGAATAAAATAGATTCTAGAGGGATAAAATATTCAGAATCACCTTTGTAGAAAATTATTTTTTGAGAGTTTACTATAGCTTTTTCAACTAATTCTTTAATTAAGATGACATCATTATTTAAGTCTGGTGTCTTAATAACTAGTTCAATTTCTTTAAGATTCGAGTCTAGTTCGATATTAATTTTCATATTGTCTCCTCTCTATGATTTGTAATTATATTATACGCTATTTAGTCATAAAACTTAATAGTTTTTAAGTAAGTGGTAAAAAACTAAAACTAAGTGGTAGAAATTTCTTTTTTTAGTAAAAATCATAATTTAAATACTTGTATACGTTAACAAATCACCTTGATTTTTTTTGATATTTAGTATATAATATAGACATATATGGGAGTGGATGAGTTCTGGTGTGCTCTCTAGTCTTCAAAACTAGTATGAGGGGTTAAGAGCCTCTTGGGTGGGTTCGATTCCCACACATTCCCGCCAGTTTTTTATTTTTGAATACAATAAATGCCATCATGAATTTTATCCATGATGGCATTATTCTATATATTAAGTATTAATAAAGCCGTTGATATTAGTAAAAATATTACTAATATAATTACACTTTTGTTTTTATCAACAATATACTTATTATAATGAGTTCTTTGTTTGTAGTCTTCATAGGCATGAACCGTCATTGCTTCTGAAATTTGTGGTTGCCATGTTAAAGCAATAAAAATAGCTTTAGCGTAATAGTATGGTGACCAAAAAGCTAAGAAAACTCCTCTTAAACGACTGGATTTTGTAATCATCTGAGTTTCATATTGGATTCTCGGTAATGCTTGGATAACTACTAGGAGCCCATAAACTACATTTGAGGATAGACCATGCTGTTCGAAATATTTTAACAGTTCTACTAGAGAAATGTATGTTGCCATGAATAAACCTAAGGCTGCAAAGCTATATGTTCTAGAAAAAATTAATAGAGCAAATTTATAATTTGAACTATGAACGATTATGGCCCAACCAGAACCTAATGCTGGTAATAGTGGTACTAGGATGAAATACAGTAACTTTTTCCAGTATCTTGATAGAGAAAAATAGAGAATTGTTACCCCAATAATCATAAAATTTAAAATTAATAATTTACTAAATGAAATCCAAATAGTTAATAATAATACTATTAATGCTAGAGTAGGACTAATTATTTTCTTTTCCATAATCCCCCTCCTTTATATAATGTAGAGTATTATCTGAAATTTCAATATGATAATCACTTCTATTATTCAGTGGTTCTAATCTGTGACTAACAATAATAAATGATTGCCCAGCAACTTTTTTATTTTCTTCAATCCAATCCATTACAAATGAACATGCTCTTTCGTCGAGATGAGTAAAGGGTTCATCTAACAGAAGAAGTTCAGTTTTTTGGCTTAATAAACACATAAGTTGGATAAGTTTTCTTTGTCCTCCACTATAATAATATAGACTTTTATCGAGTTCTTTTTCTAAATCAAATTCTTTTAGAAGTTTTTCTTGCCATGCGGTAGCATGATCCCAAATATCTTTTTGCATAGAAATCTCTTCGCGAGGCATCAAACTTATAAACTGTTGAAAGGCATCTTGTAAACAAGTGCTTATTTTTTTATATAGTTTTCTTGATTTTTTAACCTTCAAATTATTAAAGTATATATTTCCATCATACTTTTTTAATTGAGAAATAGCATGAAGCAATGTTGTTTTTCCAGTACCATTATCTCCAGTTAAAGTAGTAATCCCTTTATAAATGTCAAAATTACTTATATTCAGTAGTTCCTTATCACCTTGGTTAATCTTAACATTTTCTAGTTTTAATATTTGATTAGATTTAATAGTATTACATAGACTAATATTATTAGAAATAATATTAGGGTTATTAATTAGCTTGAAATGTCCATTTTCTAAACAATAAAATGTATCTGCATAATTTAGATAAAGTTGATATTCATGATCACAAACAATTATTGTTACTCCATGTTTGTTTAAGTCTTTCAGAAGAGTCAATAGAGAATTACGAGTCTTCTTATCAACATTGGCAAATGGTTCATCTAAAATTAAAACTTCACTTCCCATAGCTAATGCTACAGCAAAAGCAGCTCGCTGTCGTTCCCCCCCAGATAATGTATGGATATGCTTAGTAGAAATTTCTCGAGTGTTTGTAATTGATAAAGCATAATCTAGTTTTTCGTTAATAATCTTGGGTTCTAGACATAAATTTTCTAGAGCAAAGATTATTTCTTCTTCTAAAGTAGGCATAACAAACTGATTAATTGCATGTTGCATCACATATCCAATTTTTTTAACGTGTTCTTGCATGGGAATATCAACAATATTTTTTCCTCTATAACTAATTACTCCCTCGTAATGTTCTTTATTTAATTTACAAATAGTACGAAGTAGGGTAGACTTACCACTACCAATATTCCCGGTTAGAACTAACCAACTATGTTCTTTTATTTTTAAACTAACATTATCAAACAAGACTTTATCTTTAATTTTTAGAGAAAAATTATCGATTTCTATAATATTCATTATTTATTACCACTATTTTGTACTTTATTAACAATATTTAAAATTAATTTAACGCAGATGACTCCAAAGAAGAATACAGAAATAAAACGTACAATTAGAATTGCTAGAATCATACCTACAGAAAATGCTTCATAACCAGCTTGGAAATACTTATAAGCAAAGCTAAATAGCGTAATACCTACTGCAGAAAGGAATAGTGAAAATGTATCGTAGCGTTTGTATCTTGTAGCTAAGAAACCAACTTCAGATCCTACTCCTTGTACTAATCCTGAAACAAGAACGGCAGCACCAAAGTATGAACCATATAGCATTTCAGCTAATGCTCCTAGAACTTCTCCAAGTGTAGCACTACCTGGTTTTTGAATAAGTACTGCAGCAACCGGTCCAGCCATTACCCATAATCCAAATAATATTGAGTTAGCGAATGGTGCGTATCCTACTGCTCCAAGAGCAGCTTTTAATGGAACGTAAACCAAACTTGTTGCAAGGAATATCCCCCCAAATAAGAATCCTATTAAAGCTATAATAATTATGTCCTTTGTAGACCATTTTTTCATAAGAAAAACCTCCTGTTATTTTATATTCATTAAAACAACAAGAGGTACTTTTAAAATCAAAAATACAAATAAGTATAGTTAGTTAAATTAACATTTTCCTACGGCTGTACTAACAACGTCAGGTTCTATGGGTATAATCTCAGCATAAAAGCACCCCAAATGTTTTAATGATTGCTAAAATTATATCATACGTTGATAACGGTGTCAAAAATGTAGCTTGAAAGAAAATTATTTAATTTTTTTAGCAAGCATAGTAGCAAAACGTAGCTTAAATCTATTACCATTAGCATCAGTTTTATGAAGTTGTCCAAAATCTTCATTATATTTAATAAACTCCCAGTTTTTATAATATTCTTTAAGTTCATTTTCTTTGAAAGTAAAAGGGAACGGTAGTGGACAAGGGGCATCATCAGTAGACATAGCAGCAACTATTAAATTATAGCCACCTATATTAGTTTGATCTTGCATATTTTTAATAACTTTAGGAATAGATTCTTCCTCGATAAACATTAAAACTACTGTTGAAAAGATGAAATCATAGGTATTTCTAAGAGCTGCTGTATTAATATCATAACTACCGATTTTAATATCTAAATTTTCGATTTTTGATGTTTCCATCAAAAATTCTAAAGCAGGAATATTATTATCTACTGCAGTCACTTCAAAGCCAAGTTTAGAAAGAAATAAAGCATTACGCCCCTGCCCAGATCCCAAATCTAACGTTTTACAAGGTTTAATAGTCTCCAAGGCTTCTACTATTTCAGAGTGAGCAGGATTAATATCGTATTTGTTTTTGAAATAATTTTTCGGTTCGCAGTAAAATTCTAAGAAACATTCTAAGTCATCAGATAAAGGTGCAACACGATGCCATGCTTGCGGTTCTACGAATGGAATTTCGCTCTCAGGGGTAAAGATGTGCTCAGCTATAACTTCATTATCTGCAGTTAATTCTGTAAATTGTAATTGTCCTTTTAGAATTGTTAATTTTGCCCAGACGTCTTTTCTAGTGTTGTGTTTTTGTCTAAAAGGTTTAGGAAGTGTTTCAGTTGTCCAAATTGGTAATTGTTTATAGCATACTAAATTTTTTATCATACTAATCTCCTTATTAACGGTTAAATTTAATCTTATTATAGCATGTAAAATATAAAATTCAAATAATGATTAAACTCAGTAAAAAGTACTTTGTTATGTTGTTTTAAAATCTTTATGATATAATAAAAAATATGAAAACAAGAATGAGGTAACGAAAAAATGGTAAAAGTGTTATTTGTTTGTTTAGGAAATATCTGCCGTTCACCAATGGCAGAAGCAATATTTAGAGACATGGTTGAAAAAGAAGGATTAAGTGAAAAAATCTTAATTGATTCAGCTGCAACTAGTAGTTGGGAACATGGAAATCCTGTACACAGTGGTACTAGAAATGAACTCGCTAAAGTTGGTATTGGTGTAGAAGGGATGTATTCTCGTATCCTAAATGATAATGACTTAGATTCAGATTATATCGTAGGAATGGATGATAGTAATATAGAAAATATTAAAAAATTCATTGCAGGTAGAAAAACAGGAGAGGTTAAGAAATTATTAGAGTATGCTGGAGAAGATAGAATTATCGATGATCCATGGTATACAGGAGATTTCAAAACAACATTCAATGATGTAACTAAGGGATGTAAGGCTTTATTAGATAAAATCAAAAAAGAAGATATTAAATAAATAATCGTAAATTAATTTTAAAATATAAAAAACGTCTTTGTTAGGCTATATATTTAGGAATCTTATTATAGATTTCAAAGAAATTATTGTTTAAATTAAAGAAAGTATTTAAGGAGAAAACCATGATAAATATTAGAACGGTTGACTTAAAAGATGCCAGAAAACTAGTAGATATTTATAGACCGTATGTAGAACACACTGCAATTACTTTTGATTATACTGTACCAAGTGTACATGAATTTGAGGAGAAAATTTCGAAATCTATTCAAAGTTATCCATTTTTGGTTGCTGAAGAAGCTAACGATATATTAGGTTATGCTTATGCTAGTGAATTTTATCCGAAGGATGCATACAAATGGACAGCTGAGATTACAATCTATCTAGATGAAAAAGCTCGAGGTAAAGGTGTTGGAGAAAAGTTATATACTGAACTCGAAAGACAACTTTATGATAAAGGTATGTGTAGATTAACATCATGTATAGCATATCCTGATGAAGGAAGCATTTCATTTCATGAAAAAAGAGGATTTAGAAAAGTAGCTCATTTTGAAAAAGTAGGATATAAGTTCAATCGTTGGTATGATGTAGTATGGTATCAGAAAGATATTAGAGAAAATATTGAATAGAAGAAAGCCCCACAAGAAAATAAAAAATCTTGTGGGGTTAGTTTTATTCTGATACTTTTTGAGCAAGGATTACAGCGTACGGATAAGGTGAAGCGGTGATGTTTTCACTATAAGTAATAATTTTCCAATCCTCATAGTATTCCTTAAGTTCATTTTCTATAAAGGTAAAGGGAAAAGGGGTAAGAGGCAAACCATGTTTTGTGGCATTTAAGGCACTTACAATTAAGTTATATCCTTTATCATTTGTTTGCTTTTTCATATTACTAATAATACTGTGGATTCTTGTAGGATTTAAATACATGAATACATCTGTAGAAAATATAAAATCGTAAGTATCCTTTATATTAGCAGTTGAAATATCGTGCTTGAAAACATTTAGATCTAATTTTTCTATAATTGAAATATCTGCTAAATCTTGTAAGAATTTAGCGTTAATGTCAACCGCTGTTATATTAAAATTTAGTGTAGAAAGGTATAGCGAATTTTTACCTTGTCCGGCCCCTAAATCGAGAGTTTTACATGGCTTAACATACTTCATTGCTTTAACAATCTCTTGATGAGCGGGATTAAGATCGTATTTATTAAAAAAATAATCTTTAGGTAAACAATAAAACTCTAAATGAAATTGTAAATCTGTAGAAGTTGGATTTATTCTAAAAATACTTTGAGGTTGAATAGTTTCAATATTATTTTTTTTATTGAGAGTAAGTTGTTTAATAACACTATTTTCATCATCTAGAAAGCTAAGTTTCATTTTTCCTTTAATGATTATTAGTTTAGTCCAGACACCTTCTTTCGTATAAAAACTTTCTCTATAAATTTTGGGTAAGGATAGAGCAGTGAGGTTGGATGTACGTTTAAAGCAAAGTAGGTTATTTTCCATAGTCTGCTCCTTTCGTAATAATTTACTAATATTATATCATGTGAAAAGTTTAATTAAAAATGATAACCTAAAGTAAATATATTAAAATTTATGAAAAGAAGAGAGTTATTTAATCTGATGAAATATTAATATTTACATGAGGATTTATTTGATATATTATAGAAACTATAGATAAATAAAGAAGGTGTTTTTATGAGAATATTAGTAATATCAGATATTCATGGTAGCTTTTATACTATGAAAAAATTATTAAATGAGGTAAATTTTAATAGCAAAAATGATAAACTAATTTGTTTAGGCGATATGTGTGATAGAGGAAAGAATACAAAATTAGTATGGGAGTTTTTTTATAATTTACAAAAAGAAAATTCTAATCATGTAGTGTTATTAGGTAATCATGAAGATATGTTTAATTTAGCGATTAAAGAGGCAATGTATAGTGATAATTTATCTGTAAGACAGGATCATTACTTTAGAAATGGTGGTTTAACAACGCTACAATCATTTTACCCAGAAGCTACTATAGAAAATAGGGGAATATATTTTAGAAAGTTTGCTCAAGAGTATAAGTTTATGAGAAGATGGTTAAAGAATCTTCCTACGAGATATGAAAGTTTAGAGTATTATTTTATTCATGCTGGAGTGGATTATAGTAAAAATTTTTGGAATCAAACACATAGGGATATGATTTGGATAAGGGAACCATTTTTAAGCAGTACTGATAAATATAATAAAAGAGTTTTTCATGGACATAGCCCTGTGAAAGAAGAACCATTTTATGACGAGAGAGATAATAGAATTGCTATAGATGGTGGATGTGTCTATGGCGGAAAATTAAATTTAGTAGTAATAGAAGAAAACAATTTTAAAATTAAACAAAGTAAAATCTTACAAGAAGATGTTTATGAAGAATAGAAAATAGCAGATATAGAGAATTTTCTCTATATCTGCTATTTCACATAAAAAAAAACCGAGAACATTTGTCTCGGTCTCTTATAGAAAAGGAAAGTTTATGAAGTTTATAACTATTTACTAGTTATGATATAATTATAATGTCTGAAACTTAAATATACTTTAAATTTAGTTTTAAGATATATTTGATGTAAAATTACACGAAATTCTATTATATAAGCGTTTGAAGGGGATAATATGGTATTTTGGTAAAAGTTGTTATTTTAAGTAAATAACAAAAATAAAGTAATTAAAGATGTAGAAATATTTCTATAGTGTTACAAAATGTATTTTATATTACAAAATAGAAAAACTATTGATTATGTATAAGATATTGAACTATAATATAGGAGAAGTAATTATTAAAGTTAACGAATTAAGGAGAAGATAAAGCTATGAAAAAAAAGGGATTAAAAGTAACTAGTCAAATTTTAACTGGGATGGTTCTATTAACAGGATTAACAACAGTTCCTACTAATGCAGTAGAAATGAAAACAGCTTTAGTAGATATGAATGTAGCTAATGTAAAAGCAACTGTGTATGAAAAAGAAGGGCATTTTTATGCTAAACTAGTTGCAGATAAAGATGTTTCAAATGTAGTCGCACGTATTACTACTGAAAAAAAAGCAGAATTTTTAATTAAAAGAGATACTATTAAGGCTGGAGAAGAAGTAGTAGTAGAGTTGGATATGACAGCACAAGTACCAACGAAGAAACTACCACATACAGGAGTACAAAGAGAAGGATTTACAGTAGTAAATAAGGCAGGTGGACATGAGTTTAAAATTAATGTTCGTTATGAGGTGACAACACCTGAAGTAAAAGAACAGCCTGAACAACCTTCAAAAGAGCCAGATCCAACTAAGAAAGCAGAAGAGCCTAAGCAGGCTGATGTAAAAAAAGTTGATGATTCTAAAACTAAAGAATCTGAAAAACCTGCATATACTTTCCCTAGCGATATAAAAGATGAAACAACGAAGAAACAAGATGTTGCTTATAGAGTAGTTCCTGCAAAAACTGATGAAACTCCTAAAACAGAAGAAGTAACAAAGCCTGTTGAGGAATCAAAAACTAATGAAACAGCAGTAGAAAAACCAACAACACCTACAGAAGTAAAACCTTCAGAAAAACCAGTAGAAACAGTAGATGTTCCTAAAAAAGAAGAAACAAAAGTTGTAACAGAGGAAAAAGTGGAGCAACCTAAAAAAGAAACTGCACCACAAGTAGCAACAAGTAGAGAAGAACAAATAAGACAGGCATTTATTAATAAAGTAGATCAATTAAGAAAAGTAAATGCACTAAATGCATTATCAGTGAATGTAGCATTAAATACTTCTTCACAAAGAAGAAGTGCTGATGTTCCAACACGTAGAATAGACGGTAATCTTCATGGACCTAATGGTTCTATAAAATATGAAACAGATGCAGCTAAAGCAGCAGGATATACAAAACAAATCTTACCTAATGTTGCTATAACTGGAGAAAATGGAACACCTGAAGAAATTGCTCAAAGATTATTTGATATATTATTCAAAGAAATTGGAAATGTTTCAGCTTACAAATATGGTCACAGAAATACATTATTAGATAGCACAGCAACTGAACATGGTGTTGGAGTTACTATAAGTAATGGACAAGTTTATTTAGTACAACATCAAAATACTAGTGGACATTTTAATGGGACAACACCTACTCCAGGTAAATACTTAGATGGTTCGACATCAATTTAGAAAATACAAGTACTGTAAAATAATAAATGTAAGAAGCTAATTTAGAGATTATCTAAGTTAGCTTTTTATATTACAAATTTAGCTCAACTTCTTTTAAAATTTATTGATTAGATATAATAAGTAAGTAAATAAAAATGAAAGTAGCTCTAGCTAAAAAATTTGGTATAACAAGCTTCTCATTATTTAGAGCAGGAGATGATGATGGAACAGGTCATGGACATAATTCTGGTATGGCTGTTGACTTCATGGTACCAGTAGGGTCAGTACAAGGGGACCAACTTGCAGAGTATCTAACTAAGAATATGAATGAACTTGGTGTTTACTACATTATATGGGAATAAAGATTCTATATGCCACAAAATAATATTTATGGACCAGAAAATACATGGAATTTAATGCCTAATCGTGGTGGAGTAATAGCTAATCACTATGATCACGTTCATGTAAGTTTTGTAAAATAAAATATAAAAAATAGACAACTAACAGACGAAATATATTCTACGTTAGTTGTCTATTTTACATTAAAAATCTAAATAATACTTTTAAAATATCTCCTGAAGTAGTATAATTATAGGTGAATAGATGCTAAGGAGGTAAATATGTCAGAGAAAAAAATGAACATGATAGTTTGTGGAGGTTGAAACTCGAAAATAGGGCCGGGGGCCTTATCAGATATACTAAAAGACCTTCCTAAAAAAGAAGATAAAAATTTAATAGTTGGATATGAATCTTCTGATGATGCAGCCGTTTATAAAATTTCCGAAGATAAGGCGATTATTCAAACATTAGATTTCTTTACAACAATGATAAACGATCCATATCTATATGGTCAAATCGCAGCGACTAATGCGCTTAGTGATGTTTATGCAATGGGTGGAGAAGTTATCTCAGCATTGAACATCGTTGCCTTTCCGGAAAATATGGATTTAGAAATTCTACATCAAATATTAAAAGGTGGAGCAGAAAAAGTTCATGAAGCAGGAGGAGTTCTTGCAGGAGGACATTCTATTCATGATGCAACACCGAAATATGGACTATCAGTAACAGGAATAGTTCATCCAGATAAAATATTACAAAATAACAATTGTAAAGTTGGGGATTTACTTATAGTAACAAAACCATTAGGAGTAAGTATAATTAATACTGCGCATATGGTAAAAGAATGTTCCGAAGAAGCATTTGCTCAAAGTGTTAAGCAAATGACAACACTTAATAAATATTCAGCTCAAATGATGAAAGATTTCAATGTTAATAGCTGTACAGATATTACGGGATTTGGTTTTTTAGGACATCTTGTAGAAATGCTAGATAGTAAATACTCCGCAGAAGTATATACAAAAGATATTCCGTATATTGAAGAAGCGTATAAATGTGCAAATGAATTTATTATTACTGCAGGAGGGCAACTTAATAGAACTCATGTAGAGCCAAATGTAGAATATCAAGTTAAAGACTTTGCATTAGAGGAAATAATGTATGATCCACAAACATCAGGTGGTTTATTGATAAGTTTACCAGAGACCGAAGCACATGGATTATTAGAAAAACTTAATACTCTTGAAATTAAGAGTGCTATAGTTGGAAAAGTTATAGAAAAACAAGAAAAAGCAGTTATTATTAAATAGAACTGTGATAAAAGGAGAATATAAGTATGAAAAAAGAAATACTAGATGCACAAGGTTTAGCGTGTCCGTTACCAGTTATTCAAACAAAAAAATTATTAGTTGAAAATGATGTGGTAGCTACAATCGTAGATAATGTGATTGCTACACAAAATCTAGAAAAAATGGCAACACAATTAGGGTATAATTTTTCTGTTAAAGAAGAAGCAAAAGATAAATACATCGTTACTATCTCTAAAGGAGAAGTTTTCGAAGGTGTAGTTGTTGATACATTATGTGATACATGTGTTGTGCCTGTAACTCAAGCTAAACGAGTATTAGAAGAAGAAACAAAAGTGACTTTACTAGTAAAAGCCGAAGACAGTGTAGAAAGTCTTAGAAAATTTGCTGAAAAAAATAATTTTGAATTTAATATCTCCGATATTGAAGGAGGATTCAAAGTTGAAATTACTAGAGAAGAAGCGCCACAATTAGAATCATTACCAATTGTTAAAGATGACAGTTATATCGTTGTAATTAACAAAGACCAAATGGGACATGGTAGTGAAGAACTAGGTAAGAGATTGATAAAAGCGTATCTTTACGCTTTAGGTGAACAAGAAGTTCTTCCTAAAAAAATTATTTTCTACAATAATGGAGGAATTTTAGTAGATAAAACTCGAAGTCACGTTTTAGAGGAGCTAAAAACACTAGAAGAAGGTGGAGTAGAGATAGTTTGCTGTGGAGCATGCATCGACTACCACAATATTGATTTAGCGGTTGGTAATCCAACAAACATGTATTTTATCGTAGAAGATATGAGAAAAGCTAATAAAGTAATTCAACCGTAGGAGGAAACATGGTAGAAGAAGGATTAGTAGTTTTTAATAGTACACACGATTCAATAAAGGCGGATAATATTTGTCTAGAAAGAGAAATGGGAGCGTCACTTATTCCTACACATCCATCAATAGGTGTTGGTTGTGGATTCATGCTAAAGACGGCTTGGGATAATTTCGATAATGTTGTAAGAATGTTAGAGAATGAGAAAATAGAATATCGTGGTTTGTATTATTCTAGAAAAGCTGGAATCAAAAGAATAATAACAGAATTAAAAGATTATAAATTAAAATAAAATTTTGGATAGAGGTTATTATAGAGAAAGTTAAAAATCTATTTTGCACAGTTCTCTCTCATAATCTCTATTCTTAATATAATGTGTAAAGGTGAATTGTATGAACAACAATGTAATTATAGGTACTGCAGGGCATATAGATCATGGAAAGACGACCTTGATAAAAGCTCTAAGTGGTATTGAAACAGATACTACTCAAGAAGAAAAAGACAGAGGTATGTCGATAAATCTTGGGTTTGCTTATTTTGACCTACCAAGTGGAAAAAGATGCGGAGTAGTTGATGTTCCAGGACATGAGAAATTTATTAAGAATATGTTAGCTGGAGTAAGTGGGATAAACTTAGTTTTATTATTGGTAGACTCTAGAGAAGGGATTATGCCACAGACAAAAGAGCATATTGACATATTAACATTACTAGGGATAGAAAATTATATTATTGTAATGACAAAAATAGATTTAGTTGAAGAAGAATATCGTGAATTAGTGAAAGAAGATATTCAAGAGTTCATTTCAGGAACAGTTTTAGAAAATGCTCCGATTATAGAAGTTGATTCTATAAGTAAAAAAGGATTAGATAAACTTTTAGAAACAGTCGATAAAAAAACAGAAGATATCGAAGCTAAAAATATAGAGAAAAACGCTAGACTAAATATAGATCGTTCATTCCAAGTAAAAGGATTTGGAACGGTAGTAACAGGAACGCTTACGGAAGGTGTAGTGAATGTAGGTGACGAATTAGTTATTTATCCTAAAGGAATAAAAACAAAAGTTAGAAATATTCAAGTCCATTCAAAAGATGTAGCGACTGCATATGCTGGACAAAGAACTGCGATTAACTTGGCTAATATTAAGTTCGATGATGTGAAACGTGGTGATACGTTAGCTACAGCAGACTCTTTGACAAAAACTTATATGTTAGATGCTGAGATTAAATTAATAAATGATGAAAGAGCTAATCTTGAATTATGGGATAGGGTACGTGTTTATATAGGTACTGAAGAAGTAATGGCACGTGTTGTTCCACTTGGAACAGATCTCTTAAAAGCTGGTGAGAGTAGTTTTGCTCAACTTCGACTAGAAGATGAAATAGCTGTAAAAAATTATGATAAATTCATAATTCGAACTTATTCACCGATGATAACAATAGGTGGAGGAATAATATTAGATGCTAGTCCTAAAAAACATAGTAGATTTAATGAAGAAATATTAGAAAAGCTTAAAGTACAACTTGAAGGAAATGCATCAGATTTAATAGCTAATTACATATTATCACATACCGACTATATAATATCTAAAGATAGTATTGTAAAAGATTTACAAATATCAGAAGAAGAAGTTGTAGACTCACTTGCGCACTTATTAGAAGCAGAAGTAGTTTATGAGACTAAACTAGGATATATTCATAAGAAAAAATATGAAGCTGTATTGGAGAAACTGAAGAAACTATTAGTTGATTATCATAATAGGTTCAAGTTAAAAGTAGGTATTCCTAAGATTGAGGTTCTTTCTAAGTTTAAGCTTTCCCAAAAAGAAACATTGGAAATATTAGATTTATTTATAAAAAATAATGAAATTCATCTTGAGGGAAGTCTAGTTGCGGAAAAAGATTTTGTAGTTAATTATGATAAAAAACAATTAGTAGAAAAAGAAAGAATAGAAAAAGCTTTATTAGAAGGAGGATTCACCCCACCGACTATTAAAGATTTAACTAATGGAGAAAAACCAAAGGTCGAGATATTAGAATCGTTAATCGATAATACAATAGTTAGATTAGATGCTGATTTAGTTTTACATGCTGATGTATTAAAAGAAGCTATACAAAAAGTAGAAAATCATTTTAAAGAAAATGAGCAAATGGGACTAGCAGAGTTTAGAGATATGTCTGGTTCTAGTAGAAAATATTCAATGGCTATTTTAGAGTATTTAGATAAGTTAGGTATTACTCGACGTGTGGAAAACTATAGAGTATTATCGAAGAAATAAAAATGAAGGGAGCTAAGTCATTGTACCAAAGAATGACTTAGACAAGGTAAGGGGTATGAGTTATTATTTTGACTATGGTGCTACGTCGCTAAAAAAACCAAAAGAAGTAGCGGATAAAGTCTATGAAGTGCTATCATCTGCAAAATATGCAAATGCATCAAGAGGTAGTTATTATGAAGCGAATAATGCTTTTAGAGAAGTGTTTGAAGCAAGAAATGATATTGCAAAATTCTTCGGTTTGAAAGAAGAAGATAGAGTAGTATTTACGAGTAATTCTACAGAAAGTTTAAATATTGTGATTTTAGGATTATTAGAAAAAGAAGATCACGTTATTACGACTTCTATGGAGCATAATTCAGTTTTAAGACCGATATATTTAGCACATGAAACAATAGGGTGTGAATACACTATTGTTAAAGCTGGTAAAACAGGATTAATTGATTATGATGATCTAGAAAAAGCTATTAAACCTAATACTAAAATGATTGCTATTACACATAGTTCTAACGTAACAGGAAACATAGTAGATTTAGAAAAAGTAGCGGATATTTGTAAAAGACATAA
This sequence comes from Gemella parahaemolysans, assembly GCF_053758945.1. NCBI lineage: Bacteria > Bacillati > Bacillota > Bacilli > Caryophanales > Gemellaceae > Gemella > Gemella parahaemolysans. The sequence goes on along the minus strand of NZ_JBSMTP010000009.1, from coordinate 14,683 downwards.
TATTATTTCAGTTGTAGATGCTTCACAAACAGCAGGAGTAGTACCTATTAATATGGATAAATTGGGAATAGACGTACTATGTTTTACTGGTCACAAGAGTTTATATGGGCCACAAGGAATTGGTGGTCTGTGTGTTAGACTAAAAGATCCAGAGATTAAGAGATTTAAAGTCGGCGGAAGTGGTGTTAGAACATTTGACGAGAAACACCCTGGAGAATATCCACTACGTTTAGAAGCGGGTACTTTAAATACCTCTGGAATCTTAGGTTTACATGAGGGGATAAAATATATAAATAAGCATGGAATTGAAAATCTTTATAAAAAACAAATCGACTTTGCTGATAGATTCTATAATGAATTAAAAGACTTAGAGTGTTTAGAGTTTTATGGGGATTTTACAAAAGATCGTACTGCGGTAGTAGCATTAAACTTCAAAGGAATATCAGCCTCAGATGTTGCAGATGTTCTTGCTGAGGAATATGATATCGCAGTTAGACCTGGAGCACATTGTGCACCTTTAATGCATGAAGTATTGGGAACAAAAGAACAGGGGATAGTAAGGTTCTCATTCTCAAGTATGAATACAGATGAGGAAGTAGACTACGCTATTAACGCTATAAAAACATTAGCAAAAGAGATTTAGGAGAAATATTATGTCAAAACAATTATTATCACAAATTCCTGCAATAAATAAGATTTTATTATTAGATGAAGTGAAATCATTAATTCAAGAGTATAGTGAAGTGGCTGTAAAATCAGCGATAAAAAACTATATTGATGAAATCAAACAAGAAATATTAAATGAAGAATTACATGAAGTTCCAAGTTTAGAGAAAATTGTAGAAGAAGTTACACAAATAGTAAAAAGTGAAGACAAGAATTCTTTACGACGAGTTATTAATGCGACTGGAACAATTTTACACACAAACTTAGGACGTAGTTTATTGAGTCAAAAAATTAAAGAAAACATCGAGAGTGTAGCATTTAACTATTCTAACCTTGAGTTTGATATTGATAATAAAAAACGTGGTAGCCGTTATGTCCACCTTATTGATATTATCAAAAAATTAACAGGTGCAGAAGACGTACTTGTAGTTAATAACAACGCAGCAGCGGTATTATTAACATTAAATACATTAGTTAAAGATAAAGAGATAGTAGTTTCTCGTGGAGAATTAGTAGAAATCGGTGGAGCATTTAGAATTCCTGAGATTATTAAATTAAGTGGAGGTACCCCTGTAGAAGTAGGGACTACTAATAAAACACACTTAAAAGATTACGAGAATGCAATTACTGACAATACAGGGGCATTACTGAAAGTTCATACTAGTAACTATAAGATTGTAGGATTCACAAAAGAAGTATCTAATGAAGAAATTTCTTATCTTGCTCGTGAGAACGAACTAGTATCTATAAATGACTTAGGAAGCGGTCAGTTTGTTGATTTTTCTAAATATGGTTTACCATACGAGCCAACTGTAAAAGAAGTACTTGATAGTGGTATCGATATCGTAACATTTAGTGGTGATAAACTTCTTGGAGGGCCACAGGCAGGTATTATCGTTGGTAAAAAAGAATATATCGAACAAATGAAGAAAAACCAACTTACTCGTACATTACGTGTAGATAAGATGACTTTAGCAGCTCTAGAAGCTACATTGAAATTATATCTAGATGAAAAAGAAGCGTTAGAACATATTCCAACACTACACATGATTTCATTATCAAAAGAGCGACTATTTGCAAAAGCAGAAGTACTGAAAACAAGATTTAGTGACCTAGACTTCAAGATCACAATAGCAGAAGACAAGGCAGAAGTAGGTGGAGGAAGCTATCCAGCAAGCTACCTAGATAGTGTTGTGGTTAAATTAGAGCATCCAAGACTAAGTGCGACAGACATTGAACGCCGTCTTTTAGAAGTAGAAATTCCAATCATTACACGTATCAAAGATAATGAGCTTATCTTCGATATGAGAACACTTCGTACAAGAGAGTTTGACTTGGTTAAACAAGCATTAATAGAAGTTGCGAAATAAATATAGAATTTAAGTTGCAGTAAGTTGCACGTTAGAATAAAAATCTAGATGAATAAAGTTTAAAATCTTGATATATCAGTGTTCTTAAATGATAAATTAGAATAGTTTAAGTTGCAGTAAGTTGCACGTTAGAATAAAAATCTAGATGAATAAAGTTTAAAATCTTGATATATCAGTGTTCTTAAATGATAAATTAGAATAGTTTAAGTTGCAGTAAGTTGCACGTTAGAATAAAAATCTAGATGAATAAAGTTTAAAATCTTGATATATCAGTGTTCTTAAATGATAAATTAGAATAGTTTAAGTTGCAGTAAGTTGCACGTTGAAGTAAAAATCAAGATATGAAAAAATTAAAAACCTGATATATCAGTGTTTTTAGATGATGAAATAGAATAATTTAAGTTGCAGTAAGTTGCACGTTAAATAATATTTAATAAAATCAGAAGGTGATTATATGTTTAGGGAAATAAATATTGCAGATGCACCGGAAGTTGCAGGAATCTGCAAAGCTGCGTTAGGTTACGATGTAGATGTTGAAAACGTAAAAAAGCAAATAGAGAAGCTAACTAATAATAAAAATCAACATATTATTATCGGTTATGAAGATAAAAATACTAGAAAAATTATAGGTTTTGTTCATGCTCATGTGTATGAAAGTTTCTACAGTGATCTTGGATTAAATATCCTAGGTCTCGCTGTTAATCCTGATTTTCAGGGTAGAGGAATAGGTAAAAAACTTATGAATAAGCTAGAACAGTATTCTGTAGACAATAAAATTAGTTTTATTAGGTTAAATTCTGCCATGAAACGTGAAGAAGCTCATAAGTTTTATGAACATATTGGTTATACTTGTGATAAAGTTCAAAAAAGATTTATAAAGGTATTTGAATGAATATTAATTTATCAAATTTTGTATTTAATAAGATTATTAGACGATAGCAATATCGTCTTTTTTGTGATTTTTAAATATTGTTAATTAGAATAATGAGTAAGTGTATTGACACTAGGACAAATAGATGATAGGATCTAATATAGCAAAATTAGAGGAAGAATTATTATGGGATATTTAGAAATAGTAAAAGTTATTGAAAAAATATCGGAATCGAATTATAAAGAATATATTAAGGCTATGATTTACATAGAAAAAAATATAAAAGATGAATTAGTTTTGGATAAATTATATCAAGAATATTATGAGAATGATGATATAAATTTATTAAATGATTTTTTTGATAAAGAAAAATAGATAAATTAAATTATTATAGACATATTGCTGTAAAAATTATGGTATAATAATTATTATTTGATTAGGAGCTGTATTATTGTGAATTTACCTTATGATAAAAATAATCCATTGGCTATAGAAAAATATGCTAAAAAATTAGAAGGAAAAAAGTTTTTTGAAGTACTAAAAGACTATTATTCAAATAGTGAGATAAGAGAAAGAGGTATTGGTTATTCAGAAAAGAACGAACTTCAAGAAAAAATAGCATATTTTAATAATCCTAGAGGGAAGGGTAGTCTAGGAAATCTGTTAGAAGAATATTATTTTTATTACAAACAAAATAGTGATTCTAATCCTGATTTTTTAGAAGCGGGTACAGAATTAAAGGTAACACCAATAGAGAAAAAAAGAGATGGTAGTTTTAGGGCAGGAGAAAGATTAGTTATTACTATGATACCTAATGATAGACCTGTTGAACCAGTGTTTGAAAAATCTCATGTACTAGAAAAAATGAGATTAATGTTGTTAATTTTGTATTTAAGAGAAAAAGATATTTTAAGAACAGAGTATAGTATAGAGTATGTAAAACTGTTTTCTATTTTATCAGAGAACTGTAGAGAAGATTTAATAATTATTAAAGAGGATTATTCTACAATTATTACAAAAATTCAACAAGGTAGGGCACACGAATTATCTGAAGGTGATACAAAATATTTAGGCGCATGTACCAAAGGAGCAACAGCTAAGAAAAGTGAGCAAAAGCAATATTATAGTGAAATTCCTGCAAAAAGAAGAGCATACTCATTAAAACAATCATACATGTCATATGTGATTAATAATTATGTTGTTGGACAAATTAATACATATGATTCTATTTTGAAAAATACAGAATTGAAAGAAGAAACTTTTGATAATGTAGTATTAAACAAGATTAATGAATATAAAGGAAAAACAGAAGAAGAACTATATTTTCAATTCGAAATCAATAAAAATTCTAAACAAGCAAATAGTAGTTTGATATCAAGAATGCTTGGTGTTAAGACTGATAATGTTGAAGAATTTGAAAAAGCTAATATAGGAATAAAGACAATAAGGATAGATAAAAAAGGTAATCCTAGAGAGAGTATGTCATTTCCAAAATTTAAAATTTTAGATTTTGTTCGAGAGACCTTTGATAATTCGGAACTATATAATTATTTTTATGAAAAAAGATTTCTGTTTGTTGTATTTAAAGAAAATATGACAGGAGAATATGAGTTAATAGGTTCTAAATTTTGGAATATGCCGATATCAGATCTAGAAGGTATTGGAAAGCATGAATGGGAAAAGTATCAATCGCAATTTATAAATGGGATAGAATTTGAAATAAAAGATAATAGAATAAGTAATAACTTATTAAAATCAAAAGAAACACAAATATTTCATCTAAGACCACATGCTCAAAAATCGGCATATGTGATAGATGGAATAAAATACGGTAATGGTACAGATAGTGATATGGATGAATTGCCAAATGGAGATAAGATGACAAAACAATGCTTTTGGTTAAATAAAAAGTATGTTTTAAAGAATATTCAGGATATAATTGAAGGAGAATAACATGAATTTAGATGTTGTAGAATTATTCGCTGGAGTTGGTGGATTCAGAGTTGGATTAAATCAAATAAGCGAATTTGATAAAAAAAATGGAAAAGCTATAGAAAAAGGTGGATGGAATTTTGTTTGGGCAAACCAGTTTGAACCTTCAACAAAAACACAACATGCTTTTGAATGCTACACAACAAGATTTGGAGAAGATGATTGTTCAAATGAAGATATTAATTTAGTTGATAAGAAAGAAATTCCAAATCATACTTTATTGGTTGGAGGATTTCCTTGCCAAGACTATTCAGTTGCACGTTCATTAAGTGGAGAAAAGGGAATAGCCGGGAAAAAAGGTGTACTATTTTGGGATATTAGAGACGTATTAGTAGAAAAAAATACTCCGTTTGTACTTCTTGAGAATGTTGATAGATTATTAAAATCACCAGCATCTCAAAGGGGGCGTGACTTTGCAATTATGTTAAAGACGTTTGATGAATTGGGATATTATGTACAATGGAGAGTAATAAATGCTGGTGATTATGGAATGCCACAGAAACGTAGAAGAGTATTTATTTTTGCCTCTAAAAAAAATACAAAGTACTCTAAGAGTATAAAAAATGAACAAACCCTGGAAAACAGTATTTTTGAGAAGGTTTTTCCAACAGAAAGTGAATTAGATATTCTATTTAATACAGATATTAATACATATTCTGACACATTAGACGTAACAGAAAATTATAAAGATGGCAAGTTCTTAGATACTGGAATAATGATAGATGGAAAGATTATTCATAGAGATGTAACTCCAAGAAAATCTGAAGTCTATTCGCTAGAGAAGTTATTAAAAAATGCAGAGAAATATAACGATGAAGACTTGAGTAAATACTTTGCAGAAGAAGATAAATTAGATAAGTGGAAATATCTAAAAGGATCAAAGAGAATAGAACGAGAATCAAAAACGGGGCATAAGTATATTTATAGTGAAGGCGCAATGAGTTTTCCTGAAAATATTAAAGAACCTGCTAGAACAATGTTAACAAGTGAGGGAACTGTTAATCGTTCGTCACATATAATATTTGATGAGATTAATAAAAAATATCGAATTTTAACAGAAGTAGAATGTGAAATGATACAAATGTTTCCACCTAATTGGACTAATACTATGCCTATGCGCCGAAGATATTTTATGATGGGAAATGCGTTAGTAACAGGAATAATTTCAAAATTAGAACCAGTATTAAAAAATATTATTGAAAATGAATAAGGAGGAACCATGTCAGATTTAGAAAAATTATTTTTTAAGATAGATAAACAGGTAGAAGAGAACAAAGGTGAAGGGCTATATTTTGATTCCCTAGTGGATTATTTAACTTTAGAGAATGATGATGAGTATTTTGATATTGTCGACAATTTCTCTAAAGAGGACATTAAAAAAGCTTATCAGTTTTTATTATTAAAAGCTCTTAAAGAGTTGAATAATCCTAGTTATGACATTACACCAGAAGTTATAACTATGTATGTATCTCATATTTTAGAGTGTTTATATAATAATGAGAAGATTTCTGTAGCTGATTTTGCTAGTGGAAGTGGAAACTTCTTGATTAATTTATCAGCTTTATCAAAAGGAGAGTATGAGCTAACTTCTGTTGATGTTGACAATAACTATGCTAGATTACAACAAAATATTTTTAATTTATTAGAAACTAATGTTGAAATTATTAATCAAGATGCTCTTAAGCCTTTAAATATTAAGAAGCAAGATGTTATTATCAGTGATGTGCCTTTTGGCTATTATGCAGATGAGGATAACAGCTTAAACTATAAACTTTGTAGTGCTGAAGGATATAGCTTAAATGCTCTACTATTTATCGAGCAAGCGGCTAATTATTTAAATGATAATGGCGTAGGGGTATTAGTAGTACCTAAGAAAGTTCTTGAACTTGAAGATAATTTTAAGAAATTCTTAGAAGAAGATATTAATTTAAATGCGGTAATTACTTTACCAGATGAGATGTTCAAAAATGCTTCTCAACAAAAAGCTATTATTTTAATAACTAAAAAAGAACAAACTAAATTACCGAATCAAGTATTCTTAGCACAAGTACCTAGTCACAAAAATAAAGAAGGTTATGCTAATTTTATTGAAGAATTTAAAAACTGGTTATCTGAAAAATAGTTTAATTAATATATAAATGAAAAGATTGTTTTCTTTGAAAATATGTTAATAAATTGCTATTAAAGGTTGACAAGAACGTAAGAATATAATACAATATGTAAGTAGATTGCTTAAAGAGCAGTCTTATTGATTGAATGTTTGTATTTATTTTATATCTTAAACATTTAATTAAGTATTAAATTAAGATTTTGTAGTATCGGAGGGAGGGAAATCCAATGTCAAAAACTGTAGTTCGTAAAAATGAATCACTAGAAGATGCACTACGTCGTTTCAAACGTGCTGTTTCTAAAAACGGAACTATCCAAGAAGTTCGTAAACGTGAGTTTTATGAAAAACCAAGCGTTCGTCGTAAGAAAAAATCTGAAGCGGCTAGAAAACGTAAATATTAATAATTGGTAATTAACACGCAATTTATTAATAAAATCTAAAAATTTTCCCTCTTTTAGATTTATTTAGAAATAATGACCTCATCGTAAGATGAGGTTTTTTTATATAGTATTAAAGAATAGAGCATCTCTTGTTAAAAAAGAGAAATTGTGTTATTCTAATTTTAATTATAAACATTAGGAGAATAGTATGTTTGCAATAATTTGTTTAAATGTTATGTTACTAATTTCATGTTGGTATTTAATTGCTGAAAATCAAAAGAACAAATCTAAAATTAATGGTTTAGAAGATGATTTAAATAAAGCGATTAAAAGATTAGCAGCATTAGAAGAAGAGGGAGTGACTCAAAAATCGTGATTTCGTAGAAATCGATTTTGTCGAGTCACCCCCGCAAAGTTTATTAGATATCTAAAAAGCTTTTATAAAGCGAATTTAGATATCAATAAACCACTGCGTCTATGAGTTATCATACACACTTTGTTAAAATTTAGGTCTTCTGGATCAGCCCCAAAGAAATATAGTATAAATTAAAATAAGATTCCATCCATGACGGGCGGAATCTTATTTATTATAATTCTATTTTTCTTATTTTTTTATCTAATTCAGCGATTGTTTTAGCATTCATTAGAATCATTAAGAATTTAACTTCTTTTTTCCATTTTTCAATCTCTTGAATTAGTGCATCTTTTCCTTCGTTCACAAGAATTTCTAAGAATATTTTAGAAACACCAACTGCTTTAGCACCTAAAGCTAGACATTTTACAACATCTAGAGGATTACGAATACCACCACTTGCGATAATATCAATTTTATCTTTATAAGGGTAGGCGATTTCTAGGCTTTCTGCGGTAGTGTAGCCAATTGCTTCTAGGTAAGTTGATTTATCAGTTCTTCGTCCATTTTCGATTCTTGCGAAGTTTGTTCCACCCATTCCACTAATGTCAATGGCTGGTATATTTAAATCTATTGCTAGTTTAATAGTAGCTTCGTTCATACCAAAACCTGTTTCCTTTAAGATTACAGGAATAGGCGACTTAGAGCTAACTTCTTTTAGGTTAGCGTACCAACTTTCGAAGTTGTGGTCTCCTTCTGGCATAACGATTTCTTGAAGAGGATTAGTATGAAGTTGAATGTATTTTGCTTGTGATTTTTCGATTGCTTCTAAAACAAGTTTTGGATCTTTATCTAATCCTAAATTTACTGAATAACCTTTTGGATAAGCTTCTTCATCCTCTTTACTCTTAAGAGCAGGAGAGTATGATCCTGGGAAAAATTTAATTCCACATTTTTCACTAACTTCCATAAAGTCTTGATTAATCTTATTGCAATCTTCCCCACCAGCAGTAATGGCATTGATGAAGAATGGAAATTCCCAAGGGTCACCACAAACTGATGTAGAAGTATCAACATCGTCTAATCCGAAAAGGGGGATACTGTTGTAATCAATTGCGTATGAGTCTAAGCTAGTTACTTTTGTTTTATCAGCAAGTGCTAGTCTAATATGATCTTTTTTTCTCATAATTAATCCTTTCTTAATATATTATAATTTTTCTAAGTTCAGTTGTAGCTGATACATATCGTTATTTTTCTCGAATCCTAATACAATGTCACCACTACCTGAACCACTTTGCTTACCAGCTGAATGACTTTCAATATAGTTTTTCATTGCTTTTGTTTCCATTGGTATCTTAGAGAAACTTTCTAAATAAAGTAGGTTTTCTCTAAGTTTTCGTATAGTGCTTAAAGCAGACGTAGCATCTGTTTCTTCTAAATTCTCTTTTAAAGTTTTTACTAAAGTATTAGAAGTTTCAACAAAAACTCTAAATTCTTCTTGGTAATTATCTTTATGTTCTTTCCAAAGTTTTACGTGTTCTTTCGTATCTACAGCTTCACCTGTCCAACGTGCTAGAATACTTAAGTCAGCCTTTGGATAAACTTTTTCAATACGAAGACCATCCCAATCTGTGTTTATTATCTCTTTGACAGACTTGTCTTGATGAATCATATTATTAACGAATTGAGCATTGAATTTCTCATAATATGTGATTCCATCATTAATGCTTGCAGCAACGTCGCCCATTGATCCACTTAGATTGTGTTTGATGTTAAATAGGGCAACTAATTTGAAGATAGTTAAATCGTTATAATCTACATTTTCAAATGATAATATAGCGCGAGCTATAGCTACAAGTACGGCACCAGAAGAACCTAGACCGTATTTTTTATCGTCATTGTGAAGTTCATTGAAAATAGTAAGAGAAAAAGTCTCATCACTATTTGTATATTCTGTTAAAAATAGAATAAATTGTTGAACAAGTGTAAAGTTACTATTTTCTTCTAAAAGTCCAACTTTAGTTTTATTAATCGTATCGAAGATAGTAGTTTCATCATTTTTTTCTACAAAAACTGTAATTTTTTTAGGAACACTTGTTATTAGTGCAGAAGCGTAATCCTCTAAAATCGCATATTCTCCAGCGAGATAGAGTTTACCGTAGGCTACTCCATGCACAAAATGATTTTTTTCTTCCATAATTTTGAAATTTCCTCATATAATTTGTCTTGGTCTTCCCTTAAGTATAGTACTTTCACATTCGGACCAGCATCCATTGTGAAGTAGCATCTATAACCTTTAGAACGTAGTTCTTTTACAATATCCATCGCCATATGACTTTCATCTGTTAAGAATGAAAAGCTAGGAGTAGATGTAGATGTAGTACCATGCATAGCTAAAGCATTACTTTCTGTAATTTTTCCGATTTTTTCGAAATCAGCTTCTTTTAAAGCTTCTTTCATTAATACGAAATCGCCTTTAGCTTTTTCAACCCAAGCATTAAAAGTTGTTGATGTTTGGACACAGCGCTCCATAGCAACACGGCTAGAAATTTTCTTTCTATCCTCGTTAACTACAAGAACCATCATTCCAAAGTCTAGAGAACACTCTAATTCTTCAACACTTCCATCTTCAAGCCATGCAGCAAGTTTATAGAAGCTTCGGCATGAAGAACCAGAGCCTTCTTTAGCTATTTCAACTAATTCTTTAGTAGTTTTGTTTAATTTAAAATATTCATTACAAGCAAGAACTAAAGCCATAGTACCACTAGAACTTGAAGAAAGACCTGCAGCAGTAGGCACAGTATTATAACTTCTAATAGTTATGGCTTCACGATTTGCTGGTGTGAATTTAGAGATGAATTTAATCATTTTATCTACTTCTTCTTGACTTTGTTTTTCGTCATTTATATAAAATTCATCAATATTATTTTCATTTTTTTCGATTTTTGTTTTTGATAAAAGATTGTCTAATCTTAAAGAAATATTAGGATTATAAGGTAAGACAGGATCTTTAGATTTTTTCCCCCAGTACTTTACTAGGGCAATATTCGCATAACCTAAACTGTAACTATCCATGATGAATATCCTTTCTCTTTTAATGCATTTTGAATTTCTAATGCATTTTCTTTTGTTTTACTAAGACTAATGCAACATCCACCAGCGCCACCACCAGTTAGTTTAGCGCCGACTGCATTATTATTTTTACAAATTTCCACAACCTCATCGTTGCTAACGTGACTTACTCCAAGTTTTTGTAATAAGTCGTGAGCTTTGTACATGTATTGTCCGACAAGATCGATGTCTTTATTTTTTAACGGTTCAATTACTAAATCAGTGATTCCTCCTAATTCAGCAATATAATTTTCATATTTATCATAATTATTTGCTATATGTTTTAGAGTTTCTTTAGTAATTCCAACGACTCCTGTATCGATAATTAGTAAATAACTATTTAAGTCAAAATTTAATTCACTAGCCCCTTCTTTTTTAGAAAATAAAAGGGGAGTATCGCTAAGTACTTGATTAACGTCGATACCGCTAGGATTACCGTGAATAAATTTTTCGCATTTATTTGCAATTTCTCTTATATTTGGGAGTTTTTTAGCACGTGCAATAGCGATACTTAGCGCAGCAGAAGACCCTAGCCCACGTCCAACTGGAATAGTGCTAGTTATATTAATTTTTGTTTTTTTATCAATTCCGCAAGTATCAGCGATAAAACTTAAAATTTCATCACGTTGTTGAATTGTCTCTGTATCTTCTAATGTAACTTCGACGTTCATCTGTGGAAGGGGAATAGTTATTCCTTTATATCCATAAACGACGGCATGTTCACCGAAAAATATTGCTTTTGCGTGTGTCATAAATTTAAAAACTCCAATTTTTAGTTAATTAGTATTTTAAGATAATAAATTAAAAGATAATTAATACTGAAAAATACTTTTATACGTACAATAATTATACTTTTAGTATTTGTTTTTGTCAAACGTAGGAACAATAAAAAAGATGAAATTATACTTGAAATAACAGGAGTTATAGGAAGAATAATTTCATCAAAAATATATTTAATGTGTATGGCATGGAATACCATGAGGTTCTAAGTGTACTAAAGTTTCACAATAATAGAATTCTTTAGATAATTCTTTTTCGATTTTAACTGTAATATCATGACTCTGCTTAACATTTAAAGAAGGATCAACAGTAACTGTAATATCGATAAAGTATAGCAAGCCATGAGTTCTACCTTTTGTATCGACAATTGAGATAACACCATCTACTTCTTGGGCAATCTTATTAACGGTATCTATAACATCAGTATCAACCCCATCTGTGAGAACGTGTGTAGATTCTTTAAAGATGTTAACGGATGTGTAAATAATAAGTAATCCGACTATAATTGCTACTATTGAATCAGCGATAGGAATACCGATATATGTAGCAATAATCCCTATAAGTGTACCGATAGAAACAAGGGCATCACTCAGATTGTCTAGAGCAGCAGCTTTAAGCGATTTACTACCAATTTTTTTAGCAAGGCGAATATTGTAGAAATATACACCAAGCATAATAATACTAGCTATAAATGCTACAACTGCTGATAGTATGCTAGGTTGTTCAATCGTTCCTGAGATAATTTTTTTTATCGCGTACATTACTACTTCAATTCCAGCGTAAAGCATAATAAATGAAGCTATTAATGTAGATATAAGCTCGGCTCTAAAGTGACCATAAAGGTGATCTTCATCTGCCGGTTTTCTGGAAATCTTCAAACCGATAAGAACACAAACTGATGAAATTACATCGGTAGCATTGTTAATACCATCGGCAACAAGGGCTGAAGATTTAAAAAATAGACCAGCGCAAAGTTTTAAAATGGTCAGTAATAAATATGACAAAATACTAAGTTTAGCGCCCTGTTCAGCATGTTTTAATTTATCAAAAATTGAGTTATTCATGGCTTCTCTCCTAAAATAATGTTTTACCATTATAACAGGTTTAAAAAAATTATTCAATAGAAAAAATGTTACTTTTAAATTAAAATTATTTCTCTATGGTGAACTTTAATAAAGAGACACTCGACTAAAGATTTAGCCGAGTGAGTAAATTATATTTTTTTAGAATAGTATTTTTTAAAAGTTAAAAAAATGTATATATAAGAAAGTGCACTAAAAATTCCAAATAAGTATAAGATATTACTTGATACTGTTACTTCTAGAGAAAGATACTCTGGAAGTAGCTTTAATTTATTTAGAATAGGTATTAGAATAAAAGAAATCTCAAATATAATTAACGAAGAAATATATATAAACCACTTATTTTTATCTGTTTTTTTATAAATTAATAGATATAAGCAAACTGATGATCCTAAAGATAATAATAATATAGAGAACATTGTTATAATTGGTTGTATAGTTCTAGTGAATACAGAAGGTACTAGAGAACTAATAATTAATATTAAAAGATAAACTAGAGAAAATCTTAATAGTTTTCCTTTATTTTCCTTTGGAAGTTCTACAAGTATTGATGAAGATAATTTGTTTATATCATTTCCAAAAACATCGGTAAAGTTTTTTCCTTGTTTTTGATATAGGATTAAATCTTGTAATATTTCCAGTAATTGAATTTCTAGTTCTGATTCTTTTTTTGTAGTATTTTTCATCCGACAAGCAACTAAAAGTTCTTCATAGTATTTTTTATTATCTTCATTAAGTTGTGATCTAAGTTCGTTATTTTGTTTTATTAAGTCAGCGATGTTCATAATTTATCCTCCTCTAAACTTTATTCATTTTCTAAAATTTTTGTTATTGTAGTACTTATATTTCCCCATACATCTTTAAATGAGTTTATATAATCTTTACCATTTTTGGTAATTGAATAATATTTTCTAGGAGGTCCAGAGGTACTCTCCTTTAAGTGACTAGTGACCATATGTTCCTTTTCTAATTTTAAAAGTAGAGGATAGATAGTTCCTTGGGCAACCATATCGAGTCCATAATTGGAAAGTTGCTCAGTTATTTCGTAGCCGTACATTTCTTTATTTTTAATTAGTTGTAATATGCATGCCTCTAATGTGCCTTTTAGTATCTGAGAAGTGTTTATCTCCATTCTGTATTTCCTTTCTTAAGTCTCTATTTATTAATATAAAAGTTATTGATTCATACTATCTTGTTATACATAATAGTATCATAGTAAAAGTATCTTGTAAAGCAAAATAGTTAAATGAAATGACTGCTGAGTATATAGTTGTATAGAGGTTTTATAACAAAGAATTGTTTGATAATTCATGTTAGTAATGTTTGACTAACAAAATAGGTAAGTATATAATAAAAATATGAAACAATCTCAAAGTGAAAAAGCCTATGAAATAGCTAAAAGAGCCCATCTAGGACAAGTCGATAAAGCTGGAGAAGATTATATAAAACATCCTGAAAAGGTGGCTAGTTTTGTAGAAACTGACGAAGAAAAAGCAGTAGCATATCTTCATGATGTTATTGAAGATACAGAGCTAACATTAGAAGATTTGTATGAGTATGGGTTTTCTAAAGAAGTTATAGAAGCTGTTGATATTATAACCAAAAAGAAGGGAGAAAACTATCAAAGTTACTTAAATTCAGTAAAGAAAAATGAACTAGCAAGAGTTGTAAAATTAGCAGACTTACGTCATAATTCAGACTTAACAAGATTAACAAAAGTTACTGAAAAGGATATAGAGAGAAAAGAAAAATATCAAAAAGCTATCGATTTTTTAAATTCTTAGAGGGTAATAGTTATTAATAATTCAGGTATTTATATAATAAAAAAGACAAGGCTTAAAATGATCTGACCCCAAAAAGTTAGACTTAGAATAGCGTAGTAGTTATAATGACTGCTACGCTATCTTTTTTATATTTATACAGTCATATGTTTTATTCTATATTGCTTAGGACTTAAGCATCCTAGTTT
>NZ_JBSMTP010000008.1:0-67722 GCF_053758945.1 Gemella parahaemolysans | reverse complement strand
AGCAAACCTATCTGGATATGTGAAAGAAGACAAGGTTCAAGTACCAAACAAAGCACAATACAGAGTAGACCTTCCAAACAAACCAGGTGTAACAAAAGACTCAAACGTAGTACCAGTAACACCACCACCATCTGAGCCAACAAAACCTAATATTGTTAAAACTGTTAATAATAAACAACAACAAGTATTGAGAAAAATTGATGAAGAATTTGTATACAGAATTTCTACAACAATGCCAGAAAATGCTGAACAGTTTAACATATTAGATAAACTAGAAAGTGTTCTAGAATTTAGCGGTAAAGCTGAAGTCAGAGTGAATGGTAAGAAAGTTGATGCACAAATTACTCAAGATAATGGAGAATTAAATGTAGAATTTAAAGGTGATTTTGTTAAACAAAATGGTGGAAAATCTATTGATATAGAATTTAAAGCTAAAATCACTAAAGATGCAGACTTATCAAGATATGAAGATTTAGGATATGCGGTACCAAATGAAGCTCGCTATATTGTAAATAATAATCCAAAAATTACTGGAAAAACGCCACCAGTATTTGTCACACCACCACCAACTAAGATAGTACCACCAAAACCAGGTAAAAAATCAATTAACTCAGAAAATGGTGAGGAGAATGAAACTCTTAGAGAATTAAAAGTAAATAATGAAGTATTTAGATACGACATTAAAGAGCGCTTAGGAATTAATCAAGACTACAAACAATTCGCTATTAGTGATGATTTAGAAAAAGTACTAGATATTCTTAAAGCTGAGGTTCGAATCGATGGTGAAAAAATCGATACTATAGCTGTAGATAAAGAATTAGCTAAATTAAATGATGAACTAGCTAAAGTTCAAAATAAACTTCAACAAGTTGAAGGGAAATCTACAGTAAGTAAAGATGAAAGTAATTTAGAAGTTAAATTATCAGGTAAAAAACAACAGTTGGAAACAGTAAAAGCTAAGCTGAAATCTGAAAAAACTAAAGAAAAAGTTGTTGAACTTAATAAAGAACAAGCACTTCTTGAAAAAGATATAGCAACATTAACTGGTAAATTATCTGAAAAACAAAATACAGCCAAAAATACTAGTGTGGATAAAGAAAAACTAGAGAAAGCTGTTCGTGATTTACAAAAACAAATTAAAGATTATAAAGAATCAGATAAGATTAAAGCAATTGAACTTCTAAATAATGCATTATCTACAAGAAATGATAAGAATACTATAGATAAAGAAGTGTTGAAAAAAATCGGAGATTTAGTAATTAGAGATAATACGGTAGTATTTGAGGTTACAAATAAAGATATCTTACGATTATTAGAGGGTAGAGAAGTTACATTATCAATTTATGCTAAGATAAAAGATAATGCAGATTTATCTAAATATAAAGATGGAAATGTGATAAATGTACCTAATGAAGCTAAGATAATTTTTGATCATAAACCAAAAACTACTAATAAGGTATATGTAGTACCAAAACCTAAAAATCCGACACCACCTCCAGGAGAGGTTCCACCAACTCCTGAGATTCCAAAAGAACCAAAACCTAAGAAACCAATACCAAAAACTCCAACAACACCAACACCAAAAACTCCAAATCCAACGCCTAAAGTGGAGAAACCATTGGTGAAAACAGGAAGTACAACAACAAGTACAGGATGGTTAGGAGTATTAGGATTAATAGCTTTACTATTTGTAAGAAGAAATAGAAAAGATAAATAATATATATGCACTTGATTTGAAATAAATCAAGTGCATATTATATAATTATAGTAAATGTGATATTTTTTGCATAAAAAATATAAAAAACTAATAAATAAGAGAGGGAGGATTATAGAATGAAGAAAAGTATTATAATAATAACAAGTATATTTATATCTATATTGGTAGTAGCAGTATTTATATTTGTGAATGAGAATAAGACTCAAAATTCTGGTAGTAATAATATATCAAGTAATTATCAAAAAGTTGTTGATAAGAAATTACCGAATATCACAGTGTATAATAAGGAAAATAAGGAAATTTCAATAGAATCAATAACTTCAGGTAAGCCAGTCTTTATAATGTATTGGGCAAGTTGGTGTCCTGACTGCCAAAAACAGTTACCAATTATTAAAAAATTATATGATGAATACAAAGATAGAATAGAATTTATTTTGATAAATATTGCTGATGGAGAGAGAGACACACAAGATAAGGCTCTTTCATACTTAAAAGACAAAAAATACGATTTCAACTATTATTCAGCTACAGAAAATGCGATTGATTTATTAAAAATTAATACTATTCCTACAAAAGTAATAGTAACCAAAGATGGAATAGTAAAAAATATTGATACAGAAAAATTTTCATCATATGAAAAATTAAAAAAAGATATAGAAAGTTAAATGTAAAAAATTATAATTGTTAGAATTAATGAATAATAAGAGAATGGAGTGTGATTTGATTAAAATCACATTCTATTTTTTTATAATAATTTTAAGTATTAGATTGTATGAAATTTAGAGTAACTGGAAGTGAATTTTAAACCTATTTATAGATTAATTAATAGTTTTATTGAAAGAATACCAGCTGCAAAATATTTTATAATAATAATTTGTATAAGTATTTAATTGATGAAATTATAATATTATAAAATGAAGTGATAAAAATATTAATTATTTAATAAAAATTATTTTCATAATTACTATAAGATTATGAGTGGCAAAATATTAATAATATAGTTGTAATTATTATTATTTTAAATAGGTGAGAAAAAGGTGTTTTTATTAAAAGTTTTATGTTATAATAACTTTGGAAATGATTTAAGAAAGGTTAGAAGATTAGATAGAAGATAGAGAAATTAATTTTTAAAGTTATGAATTTTGAGACTGTGTAATTATATATAGTTTTTTTATTTTATTTGAATTTCGTATCTGATCTTAATTGGGAAAGGTAATGTATGAAAAATTATTGATGAAAACAGCGTTACTTGCAGGAAAAATTTTAATGGAAAATGGTGCTGAAGTTTATCGAACTGAAGATACACTTGAGAGAATAATAAGAAAAGGAGTAGGGGATGAAAGGACAGATGAATATTATACCCATGTAACATTAACAGGTATATTTATTCGCATAGAAAATATTGGAACGGATTTTAGAAGAGTTGGAGATAGGACTTATAATTTAACGAAAACGACAGCAGTTAATACATTATCAAGAGCATATACCTCTGGGCAAATTAGTTTATTGGATATGTATGATGCTTTAAAAAGAGTTCAGGCGCAGAAAAGTCCTATAAAAGATTGGTTTAAGGTATTGTGTTCAGGAGTTCTTAGTGGTAGTATTGTACTAATCTTTGATGGTAGTTTTTGGGATGTAATACCAGGAAGCATAGCAGGCGCAGTTGCATTCTATGTTTATGTGAAAGTTATAGGATATTTAAAGGCACCGTTTATATCTGAGTATATTAGCACATTTGTAGGTGGAGTAGCAGGATATTTAGGATATATTCTTTTAAATGGTCAATCGCTAAGGCTTGCTATGATTGGGGCAGTAGTTCCTTTAGTTCCTGGTATTACAATAACTAATTCAATGAGGGATATTATAGCTAAGCAGTTTATTTCTGGAAGTATAAGATTTATTGAGACTTTTTGTGTTGCGTTTGCACTCGGAGCAGGTATTGTAACAGTTTATTATATAGTTCGTCTATTAGGAGGTACATTATAATGATTACACTATTAAGTCATAGCTTATTATTACTATATCATTTTGTTTTTAGTTTTATATCATCGGTATCATTTGCGATTATTTGTGATGTTCCTAAAAAAACTTTAGTAACAGGAGGAGTAATTGGAGCAATAGGATGGTGTGGATACTGGGAAATGTGGAGTCATGGACAAAGTGTCTTTATGTCTAGTTTGGTTTGTTCATTACTTTTAGCAAATATAAGTCAAATTTGTGCTATTAAGTTTAAAAACCCACTAACAGTTTATTTTGTGCCTGGATTAGTACCGGTTGTTCCAGGAGTAACTATTTACGATGCGTTTAGAACACTATTATTAGATGAATATGGAAATTCCGGAAAAATATTTTTAAATAGTTTTTATGGGGCAGTAGGATTAGCGGTTGGTATAATAATAGCTGATTCAATATTTAGGGTCGTATTGAATCCTTTATTACAGAAAAAAAGATAAATTAAGATATTTAAGGGAAGTAATATATATTGGAATATTAGTATTTCTCCTTATTATATAAATATAATTTTACAAAATTTACATAAAATATATTAATAAATTATTCGTAATATACATGTTGATAATGGAATAATATTCGGATTTTCATGGAAGATAAGGATAAATTATACAGCTTAATAAAATATAGTATGTAAATTGCCCGTACTATAACTAGTATGTTCAAGTAAGTCGTAATAAATACATATAAATTTTTTCAAAAAACTATTGACAGATAAAAAATAACTTGTTATACTTAATCACAAGTTAATGATTCACACGTTGATAAGATAAGTAAAAGTGAAAGATGGTAAAGAGAGTCTCGGTTGGTGAAAAGAGATCGTATTGGAAACTTTGAAAATGGTCTTTGAGTGTTAATGGTCGAATAATTAGACCTTTACGGGTGAGCCCGTTATAGCTTCAGGGTATAACATCATTCTATTTTGGTGCGTACTTTTTGAGTTGATATTTGTGAGAATATCATAAAGTAAGGTGGTAACACGTAAATTATTAGACGTCCTTGCAGAAGCAAAAGCTTCTGTGAGGACTTTTTTTATTTCTCAAAATAATCACAAGAATTCTTAACTTAAAGGAATAATATAAACATTTCGGAGGAAAGAAGCATGTCAGAATTACTAAATATTTATAAAACTTTAAAAAATAAAAAATGGGTTAACTTAAGCCACAAAATCGATGAAAATTCACCTAAGTTCCCAGCGCTACCTGCGTTAGAAAAAGAAAATGTCTTTACTTTAAAAGATGGATTCTATGTTCAAAAATTCTCAGTTGTTGGACAATATGGAACACACATCGATGCGCCAATTCACTTTGTTGAAGGCGGACGTTGGTTAGATGAAATTGAACTTAAAGATTTACTATTACCTTTATACGTAATAGATAAAAGTAAAGAAGTAGCGGAGAATAATGATTATGTAATTACTAAACAGGACATTCTTGACTTCGAAGCTGAACATGGTGAAATATTACCAGAATCATTCGTAGCATTTAGAAGTGATTGGTCAAAACGTTGGCCTAGCTATGATGAGATTAGAAATCTAGATGAAAATGACGTTCAGCATACTCCAGGGTGGGGAAGAGATGCACTAGAATTCTTAATTAAAGAAAGAAAAGTTAAAGCTGTAGGTCATGAAACATTAGATACTGACTCAGGAGTTACAGCAGCTGCAGAAGGACTTATTCAAGAGTACTATTTACTAGAACAAGATATTTACCAAATCGAAGTTTTAGCAAATCTTGATCAAGTACCAGCGACTGGAGCATTAATCTCAATTGCTTATCCAAACTGGACAGAAGCAACTGGATCTCCAGTAAGAGTAGTAGCGATATTACCAGAAGACGAATAGTACGGTCTTTATAAAAAAGTTTGAGTTTATGAAAAAAATAGATGTTAGAAAAGAAGAAAAGTTTGAAGAGAAAAGTAACTAGAAGTTTATAATAAGATCAAAATAATAAAGTCAGAAGAGTAAAACAAAAAGAGAAAATAAATTAGTTAAACAAAAGGAGAAAAAATATTATGTGTCAAGGATGTCAAAATAAAGTAGTAGAAAGAGCAGCGTATAGAGTAGATCACGTGGGGTCATTCTTAAGACCTAAGGAGTTAGTAGAAGCTCGTGAAAAATTCTCAAAAGGAGAACTATCACAAGAAGAATTAACAAAAGTAGAAGACAAAGTAATTACTGAATTAGTTGAAAAACAAATAGCAAATGGACTAAAAGGAGTAACAGATGGAGAGTTCCGTCGTGCATACTGGCACCTAGACTTTTTCTGGGGACTTAATGGTGTAGAACACGTTCAAGGAGAAAAAGGTTACCCATTCAAAGGTATTGAAACTAAACCAGATACAGCAAAAGTATCAGGAAAAATTAGCGGAGAAAATCACCCATTTGTAGCACACTACAAATTCTTAAGAGACCTAGTAGCTGATAAAGAAGGTGTAACTGTAAAATTAACAATTCCATCACCATCACAACTATACTTCGAGTTAATTCGTACAGAAGATCACATCAAAGGATATGAAAAATTCTACCCAACATTCGAAGAATTAAAAGATGCGATTGTAGCGGCTTATAAACAAGTAATCGCAGACCTTTACAACGAAGGACTACGCGTATTACAATTCGATGATTGTACATGGGGGGCATTAGCTGACGACGGATTTGCGAACCGTTTCCGCGATGCACGTCCTTTAGAAGAAGTTCGTAGAGAATATGCAGCACGTTGTTTAGCATTAAATAACGAGGTTATTGAAGGAAAACCAGGGGACTTAGCAATCAATACACACGTTTGTCGTGGTAACTTCGCTTCTAAATGGATTTCTCAAGGAGGATACCAAAACGTTGAAGACGAGCTACTTGCTGGAGAAAACGTAAATGCATACTACTTAGAATACGATACAGATCGTGCAGGAGATTTCAAGCCACTAGCAAAAGTTGGAAAAGATAAAAAAGTTGTTTTAGGATTAATTACATCTAAATTTGCAGATTTAGAAGATAAAGAAGAAGTAATCGCAAGAATTAAAGAGGCTAGCGAATACGTACCATTAGAAAATATTTACTTAAGTACACAATGTGGTTTTGCTTCTACAGAAGAAGGAAACGTAATTACAGAAGAAGATCAATGGAAAAAAATTGCCCTAATTAAAGAAATCGTAGAAGAAGTTTGGGGATTAGAAGAATAATAATATTTAAGTATACTGAATTAAAAGAATTATATAATTAAAATAAATGATAAAAGTAAGCACATAAATTGACATTTTTATCTATAATACAGTAAACTAAACTAGCATTGATTTCATTCGTTCAATGTTAAATAATATCTGGTTTTATTATTCTTATTATGAAATATAGTCTATTTAATCAATACATGAGTAGCAATGTAAGTCTCTCACTGTCGAATAGACAAATGTATTTAACCATTATTAAATAGGGGGAACCAAAATATTTTGTAGTTAGAAAATAGGACTTAAAATCAAGGAGGAAAAAAGAATGAAAAAAAACAAATTGTTTATAGGAGCACTAGCGTTAGTAATGAGTGTTGTAACAGCATGCAGTTCAAAAACGCAAAACACAATTACCACTTCTCAAGATAAAGATACTTTCACGTATGCTATTAGTGATGATCCATCATCAACTAACCCAATCAAGGTTAGTGACCGTTGGGGATTAACAATGACTAATATTATCTACTCACCATTAATCAAAGTTAATGGAGATGGTTCAAAAGAATATGCCTTAGCAGAATCTACTGAACTTGCAAAAGATGGTCTTAGCTTAAAAGTTAACTTAAGAAAAGATGTAAAATGGTCTGATGGACAAAAATTCACAGCTGACGATGTAGTTTTCACTTATCAAACAAAAGCTAAAAAAGAAAATGGAAACTTCAAAAACTTATGGATTGGTGATAAACCGATAACTATTGAGAAAGTAGATGACTACACTGTAGTATTTAAGTTCCCAGAACCAAGCGCAGCTGCGGCAAATAACATTGCGAATGAAACTTACATTATTCCAAAACACGTTTATGGAAATGTATCAGATTTCTCAGTTAAAGAATTAAAAGAAACACCAGTAGGAACTGGACCATACAAACTAGTAGAAAACAAACGTGGAGAATACATTAAATTTGAAGCGAATGAAAACTATTACAATGGTAAGCCAAAAGTTAAAAATGTAGTACTACGTATTATTAAAAGTGCTGATACTACAAAAGTAGCATTACAAAAAGGTGAGGTAGATGCAGCATATGTATTACCTGCTGCAATTAAAGATTTAGATTCTAAAAACATCGATACTTATCCTTACAGTGAAAACCGTATCGGATACTTAGGACTAAACACAAACACAGATGAATTAAAAGATGTTAAAGTTAGACAAGCTATTTTATACGCATTAAACAAAGAAGATATGAATAAAGCAGCTTATTTAGACAGTAAATACTACCAAAATCCTTATTCATTCTTACCACCGAAGAATCCATTCCATACTGATGATGTAGAGAAATATACTCAAAATATTGAAAAAGCAAAATCACTATTAAAAGAAGCTGGAGTTTCTAACTTGAAACTTAACTTAGGATATGCAAGTAACGATGCTGCAAATACTATCCAAGCAACATTCATCCAACAACAATTACAAGCAGTAGGAATCAATGTAGAGCTTCGTGGTGGAGATGAAACAGCTATCTTTACAGAGTTAAGAAAACCTGGTTCTAAAGCTTACAACCTATTCTTAGGTGGATATATCATGGGTAACGATCCTGATTTATACTCTAAGCTATTTGGATCAAATGGTACTTCAAATTACTTCCAATACAGAAGTGAAAAAGTTGATGGATTGTTCAAACAAGGTGCAGCTGAATTAGATGAAACTAAACGTAAAGAAGTGTACAAAAACCTTCAACAAGAAATTGCTAACCAAGCATACCTATACCCAATCGTAGATAACCAAAAAATCTTAGCGGTTAACAAACGTGTTGGAAATGTTAACGATGCTAAGTTAGTACCAATCTACACATTTGATGATTTATCAAAAATTACTCTTAAATAGTAATAGTAGTGGAAAATAAAATATAGTGTGAGGGGGAGTACGATAAAATCCTATTTATAATAAGATTTTATAGTATCTCCCTCGCTTTTATTAGTTTTAAGGGGAATGTTTATTTATAATTTATATCAAAAAGATTTGTGATAAATTATAAATGAATTTCATAAAAATATAGTAATTAAAATTTAAAGGAGATTGTATGATTCGATATATTTTGAAACGTATATTACAAGCAGTACCATTACTTTTAGTAATATCGTTTATAGTATTTACTTTAATACATTTAGCACCATATGATGCTATCGATGCACAGATAACGTCGAATATGTCACAAGAAGAAATTAATATTCTTCGTGAGCAAAGTGGGCTTAATAAACCATTCTTAATTCAGTATGTGGATTGGTTAGGGCAAATATTAAGCGGGAACTTCGGGCACTCATTAGTAACTCACAATAGTGTAGGAGAAGAAATCCTAGCGAAAATACCTAATACAATATCATTAGTATTACCAGCCTACATAACAGCACTAATAATTGCAATAGTACTTGGATTACTAGCTGCTGCAAACAAAGGTAAATGGCAAGATAAATTCATCGATGCTGTAGCTTCACTTGGAATAGCTACCCCATCATTTTGGATAGCGATGATATTCATTTATGTTTTAGGATACCAATTAAACTTATTCCCAATAATAGGGATGCACACAATTGGTAAAGAAGGCGATTTTGGTGATTTCTTATCGCACTTTATTATGCCTTATCTAACTTTAACAATCGTATTCTTCGCAGAACTTACACGTTATGTAAGATCTTCAGCTTTAAGTCAAACAAATGAAGAGTATGTAGTAGTTCAACAAGCTTTTCAAGCGACAAAAACTCAAATTTTCACAAGACACATTATAAAAAATGTGCTAATACCGGTAATTACACAAGTAGGTATGTCACTACCGATGTTAGTAACTGGAGCAATTATTACAGAAACAGTATTCAGTTGGCCGGGAATTGGACCTTATATTACACAAGCAACTAGAGCGTTAGATTATCCTATTATAATGGCAGTAATGTTATTATCAGCTACACTAGTAATAGTAGGTAATTTAATTTCAGACATACTGTATTCAATAGTAGACCCTAGAATTAGAAGAGGAGGTAAATAAGATGAAAAGATTTATTAAAATAGCTAAAAGTTCAAAAATTTATATTTTTTCACTTATTTTTATAGCGATATTAGTGTTTGTATCATTAATAGCACCTTTACTTCCTATTGATCCAGCGGCTACTGATGTAGCAAATCTATCTCAATCACCGAGCCTACAACATTTATTTGGGACTGATGAGGTAGGTCGTGATTACTTTATTCGTGTAATCTATGGAGGTCGTATTTCTCTTATAGTAGGACTACTAGCGATGGTGACTGCCGTAACAATCGGAACGATAGTAGGACTTATTGCAGGTTATGTTGGTGGAGTTGTTGATAGTTTACTTATGCGTTTAGTTGATGTATTATCATCTATTCCATGGTTAGTATTAGTAATTGTACTTAGTGTATTTTTAAAACCAGGAATTGGTTCAATAATTATAGTAATAGGATGTTTTTCTTGGATGCGTCTTGCGAGGTTAGTTCGTGCAGAAACTTTATCAGCAAAAGAATACGACTACGTAGTATACAGTAGATTTAGCGGTGTAAAAACTATCTCTATATTAAAGAAACATATTATTCCAGCTATAATACCAACTTTAGTAGTAGCAGCAAGTGCTTCAATAGCAAATGCAATAATGACAGAAGCGGCGCTTAGTTTCTTAGGACTTGGTATTCAACAACCTATGACTTCTTGGGGAACACTTCTGCAAAATGCACAACAAAGCTTACAACGTGCACCTCATATGGCAATTATCCCTGGATTATTTGTAATGTTAACAATTTATTCATTTAATAATATTGGTAACTTATTTACAAAATATATTCAAAAGGAGGGAGAATAGTATGACAAACATAGTAGAACTTAAAAATTTAACGGTTAACTATAAACCTAATAAAGAAGTAGATAAAGAACTAATACACGGCATTGATATTAATTTTAGAAAAGGTCATATTACAGGAGTTGTTGGTGAATCAGGAAGTGGAAAAAGTATCCTGATGCGTAGCATAATGTCTATTCTTCCTAACAATATTTTTGATAAAAATGATAAGTTTTTCTTTGATGGAAAGGAAGTTAAGAGTGGGGAAAAATTACCAATCTCTATGATTTTCCAAAATCCTATGACTTCACTAGATCCAGTTAGAACTATTGGTTTTCACTTAATAGAAGTAATAGAAAGATTTCAAAATAAATCTAAAGAAGATGCGAAAAAATTAGCTATAGAGCAACTTGAAAAAGTAGGAATTCTTAATGCGCCTCTTAGAATGGAACAATATCCACACGAATTATCTGGTGGTATGCGTCAAAGAATATTAATTGCTATGGCATTACTTGCTGATCCTAAGTTATTGGTAGCAGATGAACCTACAACTGCTCTAGACGTTACGGTTCAAGCACAGATATTATCTCTTATTAAGAAATTACAAAAAGAAACAGAACTTAGTGTAGCACTAGTTAGCCATGATTTCGGTGTAATAGCTGGAATGTGTGACTATGTGTATATTATGTATAGAGGTAGAGTTGTCGAAAAAGGAAATGTTGAAGAAATTTTCAGCAATGCACAACACCCATATACAAAGCAACTTCTTGCAGCAGCAAGATTAGAAAATACTAATAAAGAACTGCTAACTGTTGATTATAAAGAAGATGACAAACACTATACCTGGCAAAAACTTAGCGATACTCATGAGTATCTGAAAGAGGTGGAGTAATGAGCAAAGAGTATTTAAAACTAAAAAATGTACGAAAAGTATATAAGTCTAAAGGAATGGGCAAAGAAGTTAAAGAAACTATAGCTGTTAATGACATTAGTTTAGATATTTATAAAGCAGAGACTTTAGCTGTAGTAGGGGAATCTGGAAGTGGAAAGACTACCCTAGGTAAGGGAATTTTAAATATAGATCCATTCATATCAGGAGATGTTTTTGTAGAAGGTAATGAAAAATCTTTAACAAAAATGTCGAAAAAAGAACTTGCAGAAGTTTATAGCAAGATGCAAATTATTTTTCAAGACCCATATTCATCATTAAATCCACGAATGAGTGCTTTAGATATAGTTATGGAAGCTTTACACAAAGAGGATAAAGAAACTGCGAAGAAAAAGGCGTTAGAAATTTTAGAGTTTGTTGGAATTTCTAATGAAGACGCGCTAAAATTATCTAATGCTTTTAGTGGAGGGCAACGTCAACGTATCGGTATTGCTCGTGCAGTCGTAACAAAACCAGACTTCATTCTATGTGATGAACCAACTTCTGCCTTAGATGCTTCAACACAAGCACAGGTAATTAATTTATTAAAAGATTTACAAGAAAAATTCTCTCTAACATATTTATTCATCTCACATAACTTAGGTGTAGTAGAGTATATCGCAGATAGAATAGCTGTAATGTATAGAGGTAATCTAGTAGAATTAGGAACAACAGCACAGATTATGAAAAATCCGCAGCACGTTTATACAAAATGTCTTCTAAACTCTATGCCGATTATTGATCCGGTAAGAGCAAGAAAGATGTTTGAAGAATTCGAAGTTAGTGCAGAAGAAATAGTAATAACTGGCAGTGAAAAATTCGAAGAAGTTGAAGAAGGGCACTTTGTGTTGAAATAAAAATTCAAATACCAATCTCAAAGAATAGAAGATCTAACTCTTGAGGTTGGTATTTTTCAAATAATTTGAAACAGATTTTGACAGTAGAGAAACTTTGGAGTAAAATAATAATATTATTACATAATATGGAAAAGAGGAGCTATTATGGCTAAGAAAAAAGAATTAAAAACAAATGCTATGCGATTTTTAGATGAAAATGGTGTAGAATATAATCATTTTGAATTTGATGCAGAAAGTGATGCTGCGAAGACTGGTGTAGGAGTAGCTGATATTATCGGGCGCGATCATAATCAAGTATTTAAAACAATTATGACTACAGATGGCAAAGGTAACTACATTGTAGGAGTACTTATGAGTGAAGACAGTATAAACTTTAAGAAACTTGCCAAAGCAGCAGGTGTGAAAAGTTTATCAATGTTACCACTTAAAGACCTGACAAAAATTACAGGATATGTAAAAGGTGGATGTTCACCATTTGCAATGAAAAAACTATTCCCGACTTTTGTAGATGAGAAATGTCGTGAAGTTGAAACGATTATTATCTCTGCAGGTAAAGTAGGTCACCAAGTAGAAGTAAAACCAGAGGTTTTAGAGAAACTTATCGGTGCTCAAGTAGTAGACTTCAAAGCTGAATAATATAAGTAGAATGACTTTAGATAATGATGTGCTTTCTTGAAATTTAGAGCAGATTTATATTTAAAGTCATTTTTTATAAAACTCATCATAAAAAGGTTCGCGTCGTTAAAAAAAGTAGTATAATAGTAGTGAAATAAATAGTTGGGGAGGTCAATACTTATGAAAAAAAATATTAAAATAGGAGTAATGAGTTTATTATTAATACTGCTTCCAGGAAGCCTAGGAGTTGGTACAGTCTATTCTTCAGCAGGTGGAAATGCTAATGTGAATGAAGAAAATACAACATATTAAGAAAATAATGCAGTTGGAGTAGATAAAAGTCCAATTGTGAATAATTCTGAAAATACTGGAGAGAAGATTTCTAAAAGTATTCCTTATGACTATCCTGTAGGTTCAACATATCCAACAAGTGTAAATTATAGTCAATTTTATGATGGGCGTGGTTGGGCTTCAGGTACATTATACTTCAGTGATATTTATCCAATAGGGAATGGTAAAGTACGTGTTTGGTATTATGGAGAATTAAGCTTAAAATAATATAATAAAGTCATTTACTAAAGGTGCCTTAGAGTGTGTATTACTCTAAGACATTTTTTTTTGAAGTAACTCAAAAATCGTATTTTCAGAGAAATTGATTTTGTCGAATCACCCTCGTAAATTTTATTAGATATCTAAAGAGAAATTATATATAAAGAAACAGCTAAGTTTAGACTTTTTTAATATAGACCATTTAGGTCGGTTTCTTAAAAAATTAGATATTATTGTTGAAAAAAGATAATAATTCTCCCTAAAAATTGCTGGAAATGCATAAAGTAACAATATTTACGTCAATTGAAAATGTATTGTAACATAATTGAAATAGTTTAGATATTCTAATGAAACGTTGTTTTGATATAATCTTAAGAGTAAGGAGGCGTGGTATGTTATTTGATACACATGCGCATCTAAATGATGATGCTTATTTAGAAGACTTAGAAGAAACTATTGCTCGTGCGAAAGAAGCGGGAGTAAAATTAATAAATATAGTTGGTTTCGATGATAAAAGTATAGAAAAAGCACTGGAAATCACAGCTAAATATGACTTTTTATATTTAACAGTAGGTTGGCACCCGGTAGAAGCAATTGACTTTACAGAAGAAAAATACGAAATGATTAAAGAAATTGCTTTAACTAATGATAAAGTAGTAGCCATCGGTGAGATTGGTCTAGATTATCACTGGGATAAAAGTCCAAAAGATATTCAAAAAGAAGTATTTAGAAGACAAATTCAACTAGCAAAAGAAGTAAACAAACCAATAGTAATTCACACACGTGATGCTATGGCAGATACAATACAAATTCTTCAAGAAGAAAAAGCTAGTGAAATCGGTGGAATAATGCACAGCTTTTCTGGTTCTGTAGAAAGCATGAATATTATGTTAAAAGAGAACTTCTATATTTCATTAGGTGGACCTGTAACATTTAAAAATGCAAAAACACCTAAAGAAGTAGCCAAAGCTTGTCCATTAGATAAGTTGTTAATTGAAACGGATTGCCCGTACTTAACGCCAACACCATATAGAGGAAAAAGAAATGAACCTGCATATGTGCATTATGTAGCACAGGAAATTGCAGATATCAAAGAAATGTCTTACGAACAATTAACAAAACAAACATTTAATAATGCATGTACGTTGTTTGGATTAGAAGAAAAAAAGGAGATTGATTAATAGAATGAAATTAGGTAGAATTATTGCAGCAGCAGCAACATCAGGATTATTATTATCAGGAGCTTTTGTAGTAGCGGAAGAATACACAGGACATAATGTTTTCGCTGTAAATTTAGATAATGGTAGTAAAATAGAATTAAAAGCTAAAAAAGGGACAGTAAGAGAAGTTCTTATTGCTAATGATATTCCTTTTAGTGCTGATGATAGAGTAGAACCAGGACTAGATACAAAAGTAAATGGTGGAGAAATTATTAATATCTACAAAGCTCACGAAGTTACAATTGTTGATGGTGATACGACTACAGTAAGAAAAACTACTTACAAAAAAGTTGAAGATATTTTAAATGAATTAAACATTACTGTTGGTGAGAAAGATGAAGTTACACCAGCACTAAATAGTGAAGTAGCTACAGTTGATACAATTAAAATTGCAAGAAGTGGAAAAACTACTGAAGTAAAAAAAGAGATAATTAAATATGAAACAAAAGTAGAAAAAGATGATTCTAAATATGTAGATGAGAAAGTTACAAAAGTTGAAGGTAAAAATGGTGAGAAAGAAGTTACTTATAACGTTGTGAGAGAAAAAGGTAAAGAAGTATCTAGAGAAGTTGCATCTGAGAAAGTAATTACTGAAGCTACAGCTGAAGTTGTTGTGGTGGGAACTAAACAACGTCAAGCGGCTCAACAGCAAGAAGTAGTAGCTCAACAATCATATTCAGCACCTGCTCAATCATATTCATCAGCTGGTGGTTCAGTAAGGTTATCAAATGGTAATACAGCAGGAGCAGAAGGAGCTGCTGCAGCTCAAGAGATGGCTCGTCGTACAGGAGTTTCAGCTTCTACTTGGGAACATATTATTGCACGTGAATCAAATGGACAAGTGAATGCTAGAAACGCTTCAGGAGCTAGTGGATTATTCCAAACTATGCCAGGATGGGGATCTACAGCAACAGTTCAAGATCAAATTAATGCAGCTACTCGTGCATATAAAGCACAAGGTTTATCAGCTTGGGGAATGAGATAATAAAAAATAATAAAAAGGCGATAGGTTTATATCAATCTTCAAAAAGTTAGATTTTTTTCTCTAACTTTTTGGGGGCGGTATGTGATCGTCTTTTTTATTTTTTTGTTTTATTATTTTTATTTGTAAAATAGTAGCCTAGAGTTCCACCTATAGCGCCACATACCATACAAGTTATTACTACTATTGAAATATATATTTTTATGCTCTCTTTTTTATTTAGTTTGGCTTAACAAAATTGATTTCTTTGAAATCAAGATTTTTGAGTTGCTATCCAATACACGTGTTGCCACTTTTCACTTATAAGGTACCATAAATAAAGGGATAAAACAATTCTTATAATAATTAGGAATATATGATATAATAAATTTTATAACGTGTTTAAATAAAGAAGAAAAATCTAAGTTATATTGGATAAACACATCTTTAAAGTAGATGTTTTTAGTGAATTCAAAGTTATAACTTAGATTTTTTATTTTATATTTTCTTTTCTACTAGTTTGAATGTTATGAATGATATAACTGAGCAAACTACGATTGCTATTGCACTAGAGTGGAAGATATTTCTAATTCCGACTAATGGTGAAATAACACCACCTAAGAAGAATGGTACAAATCCAAAGAAAGCTGAGGCACTTCCAGCACGCTCACGCTCTAAACTCATAGCGATAGCAGAACCAGCAGGTAAAATAAATCCTAATCCTAGTAAAAGAAGGAAGAATCCTGCTTCGATAAATAGGAAAGGCAGTGTAAGAGTTAGTGCAACTGCAAGATAGATACTAACTAATAACATAAGTGATAACCCTAGTTTTATACTAACTTTCTCTTTGAAATTACCAGAACTCTTGCTTCCTAAAACTATAGCAAAACCGTTTAGACCAAAGCATAAGCTATACATTAATGGACTTAAGTTATAGTGAGTTTGTAGGATGAAGGGTGATGCTGCAATATAGGCGAACATAGCAGCTAAGGCAAATCCTTGAATAATAACAAGAGCAAAGAATATTTTATTTTTTGCAATATGTATAATAGAATAATATGTCTTAGTTATTGGAAGATCTAAGCGTTTTTCAATGGCTAAAGATTCTTTGAATTTAAAGCTTACAGCTAATAAAACCACACCGATTATCGCAAGTGTAACGAAAATTCCTCTCCAGTCTGTAAGTTCTAGTAATAAACTTCCTAGGATAGGAGAAAGAATAGGTGCTAAGCCGTTAACAGCCATAAGTAGGGCAAAAAAAGCGGCTAATTCACGTCCGTTGTATAAATCTGTAGAAATTGCACGAGAAATAACTACTGCTCCTGCAGAAGATACACCTTGGATAAATCGTAATACTATCATTGTGTATACATTAGGAAAAATGATAATAGCAATAGTACTTATTAAATAAACTATTAAGCTGATTATTAATGGATTCTTACGACCGTATTTATCACTAATAGGTCCGATAAGCAGCTGTCCCAATGCAAGTCCGACCATACTACCTGTTAGAGTAAGTTGAATAGTAGAGGTACTAGCATTAAAAAACTCACTCATATAAGGTAATGCGGGTAAATATAAATCTGTAACAAAAGGCCCGAAAGCCGATAGAGTTCCTAGAAAGAGAACTAGAAATAATTTAGAATTTTTTTTCAGTGTCATGTTGACTCCTTTCGATTATTTAAGCAATATTACCAGATTATAGCATAAATAAATTTTTTTCGTAAGTTTTTTTTATTTAATCTAGTATTTTTTTATCTATACAAAAGATATCATCGATAATTTGAATCGAAAAATATTTTACTATTTTTTTCTTTTATAAATAATTAAGTAAGTTAATAGTAAATATATTAAAATTATATTTAAAAATATTATTTTGTATTCAGTTATAAAAGAGTATAATAAAAATTAGCCCTCTCTGAAACTGTTATATAATAGAAATACATCTGTTAAAATATAAGTATAAAGAGAAAGGAATATATAAAGATGAAAAAAAATTCAGAAAAGTTTAAGCATCCGTCGGGTTTGTGGCTTGTTAATGTAATGATAGCTATTCAGAGTTATGCTTCATATGCCACATCAGGTTTCCTTATATTGTTTTATACTTATTCGGTTGAACAGGGTGGATTAGGTTTAGATAAGACATTTGCAGGAGATGTAATGGCATATCTTGGAACAATTGGATCACTCTTGCCACTTCTTGGAGCATATTTAACTGACAGATATATTGGTATGCAACGTGCTATTCAATTTGGTATTTTATTTAATGCTATAGGAACACTATTTACAGCATTTGCACATGGAAGATTTTATGTTTTTTTAGTTGGTGTAATTATAAATTCAATTGCTGGAGCATTCTTCCGTGGTAATTTATCAGCGATTGTAGGGGAATTATATGATGAAAAACAAGTGTCGATGAAAGACGCTGCATATAGTATTTTTTACACATTTGTAAATATAGGAAGTTTACTTGGTCCTATTATTGGTGGGCTTATCTATCAAGATTGGGGAGCTACAAAAGGAGCAGATGGAAAAATTGCAGTGTATGGATTTACACCCGCATTCTTAATGGTTTCAATTTGTTTATTTATAACATTTTTATTATTCACATTTGGTAAAAATAAATTATTAGGAGATGCTGGAAGATATCCAGTAGGTAAAAATAAACATGAATCAGCAGAAGAGAATAGAGCTGACCTGAAAGGAACAAAATATGACAAAGGACGTCTATATGCAGCTATTATAATCTTTGTATTCTCTACAATATTCTGGTCTGCATATTTCCAAACACAAACAACAATAACGCTTATGACAGATGAACTTGTAAATTTAAATGTGTTTGGATTTAATATGCCTATTACATGGTTAGTATCATTTAATGGATTCTTATGTATAGTACTAGCACCATTATTTGGATGGTTTTGGATGAAGAAAGCAGAAAAAAATAATGACTGGAAAGTTGCTACAAAAATGGGTTGGGGAATGTTGCTAACTGGATTAGGATTTGTATGCTTTGTGCTAGGACTCCAATCATTAGGAGGAAAAGTAGATGGTTCAATAAAAATGAGTATATGGTATGTATTAGGGGGATATTTCGTATTAACAGTAGGAGAGTTATTAGTATCACCAATAGGAATGGCATTATTCAGCAAGTTATTACCTAAAAAATTCGCGGCTATGTCAATGGCAATGTGGTATTTTACGTATGTGGTATCTTCATGGATTACTGGTAAAACAGTAGGTTGGACTGAAACATGGGGTTATGAAAAAGTATTAACTATAATTGCAATAATCATGGGAGTATTGGGAGTAATACTGTTTATTATAGGTAAACCTCTTGAAAACCTTATGGCTCTTAATAAAATTGGAAAAGAAGATGAAGAAGAGTTAGTAATTTAAAAAGTTTAATGTTAGACAAAGTAAAACTGACTTAAGAGAAATCGTAAAGATATTCTTAAGTCAGTTTTATTTTGTTTTAAAATCGATAGAATCGATATTTGCGATTAATTTATTTTTTATAAACCAAATTAATGATACTACATAAACCGTATATGTAAAAAATAAAAAGCTAGAAAATAGAGTAATCTTAGAGTTTTTTAATAGTAAAAAATTTATTAAGATAATTACTATATAAGTTATAAAAGCAACTACTAATCTTCGAGTATTCTTTTTAATCCAGTTATTGTATTTTGTATGTAATTCGGCTCTTTTAATTTCTATATCCATATAAAAATCCTCCGAAGTATATATAAAATTATAACAAAATAAAAGTAAAGGTGCAATAAAATATATATAGTGTGAAAAAGTGAATAATATTTGTATATATTGCTTAATTATGTTGATTGAATACAAATAAATATGGTATAATTAAGTTGCCATATTATACACAAAATAGGAGGTATTATGTCTTATTCAAGAGATTATATATTTGAAAAAATAATAGAAAAACTACCTACCTTAAAAATTCATGAGAGGCGAGAAAAAGAAAGCAGTGTTTTTATTTTAGAATATGAAGATCGCCGTGCTAAAGTTGATATAGATAGTTTTGTAAGGAAGTTAGGAGATAAGAAAACTAGCGAAAGTGACAAGAAGATAGAAGAATTTGTTTACTATATAGTAGGGAACTTCAATGCACAAAAAGGACTTTCTATAGATAATATAACTGAGAACGAATTATTGGAAAATATTTTTCCAGTGGTTCGAGCTAGTAGTTTTAACAAAGATAATGAAAAAAATCTTGTTAGCTTTGATCATACAAATGAAACTAGAATATATTTAGCTTATGACTTTAAAGGTGGTTATAAATTATTAGATGGTAGTTTTTTAAGTAGATTTTCTAAAACTGAAGAAGAATTTTTAGGATTTGCTAAAGATAATTTAAAAAAACTACCGCTTAAGTATAATGTGGATGAAGTTGTAGGAAATAAATTCTATTTCCTAAATGCGAAAGATGGTTATGATGGGACTAGAATAATCGACAAGAATGTTTTGAATCATTTTTATGATAAAATAGGTGGTTCCTTTTATGTAGGTTTACCTCATCAAGATACATTGATAATTGCAGATGTACAGAATAAACAAGGACTAGAAATTCTACAAAAAATGATGGTGCATTTTTTCACAGAAGGTCTGGTACCGATAACGACAATAACGTTTAAATACGATGGAAAAAAACTAGAGAGTTATTTTATTTTTGTAGAATAACTTTAAAATTAAAATTTATTATAGGAGAGAGATTCATGTTATTTTTTTACAATAAGAAGATGTTAGGAGAAACATTATTAATTACTATTCAAAGTAAAGAAGAGGTAACATACGAAGATAAGAAAAATATTACACTAATTAAAGATGAAAATGGTGCTTTAGTAGGATTAAATATTTTTAATGTTGAGAATTTAAAATTAGATGGAGAAGGTAGTATCGATTTAACAGAAGATCAAAAAGAGATTCTTCAAAAACGATTAGAAAAAAATGGAATCAAAATTGATTTAGAAGGTAATAATGATGAGTTCTTCGTAGTTGGGGAAGTTTTAAGTTGTGAAAAACACCCAGACGCAGATAAATTAAAAGTAACAGAAGTAAAAGTTAATGAAGAAGAAACGCTACAAATCGTATGTGGAGCTCCAAATGTAGAAGCAGGACAAAAGGTAGTAGTAGCTCTAAGCGGAGCAATGATGCCAAGTGGTCTATTAATTAAAAAATCAAAACTACGTGGAGTAGAATCAAATGGTATGCTGTGTTCAAAACGTGAACTAGGTTTACCGCAAGAAGAAGCAAGAGGTATTTTAGTATTAGATGCAGATACTAAAGTAGGAACTCTTGTGAAAGATTTAAATCTTAAATAAAATCTAATTAGGAGGTGTAAAATATGGTGAATTGGAAAAAGTGGTTTTTAGAAGACGATGAAGATGAAATATATGAAGAAAATACAGCTGAAAAAGAGAAAAAAGATGATTTAGCTGAACGTAGGGAAAAAAGAGCTGAAAATAGAAGAAAAGAGAGAGTTTATCTTGATGAAGATGAGGATTTTGAAATAGATTTCAGTTCTAATAAGACTAAAAAATCATTTGATGAGGATGAATTTAGTCCACAACGTAGTACTAGAAAAAGTAATGAGAAAGAATCAGAAAAATATGACGATTATGAAGAAGTTAATCTAGATGATTTTGAAGTAGATAACTACGATGACTTTGAGGGTTATGAAGAAAATTTTGAACAAGAAAAAAAATCTAAACAAGAAAATGGATTTATTTCTAAAATTAAAGGATTATTCAGTTCTAATAAAAAAGAAGATGAAGAGTTCTTGGATGATGAATATTTAGATGAAGAAGATGAAGCCGAGGATTATAAAACATATCTAGAACGTCAAAAACGTGAACAAAGACAAAATTCTAGAGTGGTTGAAGAAGACTACGATGATGAGTCAGAATATAAAAATGAAGAAGAACTTGAGAAAAAAGAAGGCTTCTTCTCAAGATTAAAAGATAAATTATTTAATGTAAGTGATGACGAGATTGATCAAGAAGAATTAGATGCAGTATTAGATGATTTTGAAGAAGAATTAGAAGAAAAGAAAAAATTTGATAAGAAAAAATCTCAATTTAAAGAAGAAAAAGAAGAAATAATAGAAGACGAACTAGAAATCGAATTTGTAGAAGAAGGGCAAAAAGAAACTTCTTTATTTGAGGAAATTGATATTACAGAATATGAAGAAAAGGATGAGAAAGAAGAAGTATCAATAACTGAAGTAACAGACTTAGGGGATGCTTTAAAAAAACTAGGAGTAAAAAGTTCTGAAATACGTGATGTGGATATTTTTGATGAAAATCCACCAAGAAGAACACATCCAACACTAGCAGCCGTAAGAACTAAGAGATTAAAACAAGATTATAAAATCGATACCCTTGGGGATAGTGTGGTATTAGGGAAAGATAGTAGTGAACTGAAAGAGGAAGTTGCTAGCTCATTCAAAGTGAAAACCGAAGAAAACAGTGTAGTTGAAGAAGAAAGAGTTACAAAAAATAAAGAAGCAAGAAAAGAATTCGAAGAAAATTTTAATGTTCTTGAGAGAAAAAACGATAAAATAGAAAAAGATAATCCGTTATACGTTAAGAAAAACGAAAAATTAGATGATATTTTCGAAGAAATACGTGAGAAAGAAAGTAAAACTCATGAAAAGAAAACTCCAAAACTTGAGGTAAAAGAACTTGAAGCTGAGGGAAGTCGCCGTGATAAACTTAAATATACTTCTGTTCATGATGTTCTAGAAGGTGCATCAGATTTATTTGAAGATGATATCGATAAAGTTAGTAAAAAATTGGTTGGTAACAGATTTGAAGAAAGTCAAGAAGTTATAGCAGAAGTAGAAAACTTTAGAAAAGAATTACGTGAAGGTAAAAAAACAATCGGTTCAAAAGAAAAAACTGAGTTAGATGAATTAATCGAGACTGAGAAGATTGATATTTTCCCTAAGAAAGAAAAAACTTTACCAGAAATTGAAGAGTTGAATGAAAATCTAGAAGATTTAAGAAAAGATAAGAAAAAAGAGTCTTATATTGATTTAGTTGAAGAAGCGGATGAAATAGAAGATATTGAAGTTCAAGACTATGAAGAAATTAAAGACGTTAAAAAAGATAGATTATCAGGATACAGTGATTATCATCTAGATGAAGAAGAAATTGAAGAGTTAGAAGAACAAAATTATTTTGAAGAAACTACAGATTCAGTAGATATTGATAGTCTAATAAGAGAAGTATCACCAAATACTAAAAACATTAAAATAGCAAATGATGTAGATAAGTTTACTGATGAGAAAGTTGTTCCTAAAGAGGTTGTTCAGAAGAGAATAGAAGAAGCTAAATCTTATTTAGAAGAAAATGAAGAAGAAGTAGAGCGAGGAATTGATTATACTGAAAAATTATATACTAATGATGTTTCAGAGTATTTTGATAAAGGAAAAGGAACAAAATTAGGAGAATATAAAACAATTGATCATGGTTATAGACCTGTAAGTAAGGAAAAAATTGAGAATAATCAAAAAATATTAGATGCAATCTTCGAAAAATATTCTTCATCAGGAATATCAACATCAACTAAGTCAGTAACTGGTCAAATGATGAGTTCAAATACAATTACGCCAAAACCACGAAATGTAGGTAAATTTAAACCTTCACCAGTATATTCATCTGTATATGGATTAGCTTCACGTAATACATCAGAAAATCCTAAAAAGCAAGTTGGTATTTCAACTACAGGACTTTCAATAAATGATCCTATTAAAAAAACTACTCCAGAAGAAAAAAAGATAGAATCTAAAGAACTAGATACTGTTGTGAAAAAAAATGCTAATATCTATAAAGAAATAGCTACACAAGAAGAAACTGTTTGGAATATTGGCTCTGCAAAGCGTGTTCCTAAAAACAAGGTGAAAAATAAAAAGAAGTAGTTAATTAATATAAAAGAAAAGGTGCTGACCCAAAAGTCCTAAAATTTAACGAAGTATATATGAGAACTCATAGACCCAGTGGTTTATTGATATCTAAAATTGCTTTATAAAAGCTTTTTAGATATCTAATAAACTGTGCGGGGGTGACTCGACAAAATCGATTTCTTCGAAATCACGATTTTTGAGTCACTCCCTTTTATTTTTTGTGAAATTTAGATGAAAAAAATAGATTTAATTAAATAAAGAAAATTCAAGGAAATACATGGAAGTATTTTTATTAATCGATTACATATTCTCCAGGACTGATGGTGTTAACGATAGTTTCAAATAAAATAATTCCAACAACACTTAACATTAGACGAGAGCGGATTTTTTTTCTATTTTTTGGTGCATCATAGACTTTAATTAAATGATCACTCATTTTTGCAAGAGGACTATTGGTAAGACTTGTGATTGATAAAATAGTAGTTCCATTTTGTTTAGCTTCAAGAACGCAATCGTTAATAACATTAGTATCACCACTTAAAGAAAATACTAATATAACATCATTTTTTGTAGAAATATCAGGAATTCTTTTAATAGAATAGTGTTCAAAATAATCGTTTGACCAAAGATTAATAAGTTTTAGTTTTCTATTAAAATCACTCATAACCATGTAGCTAGAGCCACTACCAATACAAAAAATACGACGAGCATTAATAATTTTTTCTGCGAAAATATCGAAATCCTCTTGATTAAGTATAGACATTGTTCTAGAAAATTCAACGCTAAGCTGTTCTTTTAAAGAAAGGAAAGTAGAGGATGTTGAGTTTTTATTATTTTTAGCTAGCTCCTTACTTATTTTTAAATCGTATTTTAAATCGATAAAGGTATTATAACCTAATTTTTTACAAGCTCGAATTACGGTAGAAGATGAAACAAGAACAGCTTGTTTAATTTCTTTTAAGGTGGTATGTTCGATATTATCTTGTTTCATTAAATAATCGATAGCCTGTTGTTCTGAAATAGATAGTTTGTCATAGTTATTTTTTAAGTTATCAAAAAACATAAAGTTTCCTCCAAGAGTAAAATTTACTAGTAGATTTTCTTTTCTTTAGTCAGTATTATGTATCATAACATAAAAAATTAGAAAATAAAAGCTATTTTTAAAGCGGTTTACATAGTCTAGTAAAATTTTACTAAATTAGTAATTAATTACAAATAAAGAAATTTTTAGGCAAAATATAAAAAACCGTTTTCAAATCTGATATAATATGGCTATAAAAAATAATAAAAGGAGAAAAGGTAATGGCAAAGAAAAAAAATAAATTCGTCTCTGCTTTTGAGCAATTCGGACGTTCGTTCTTATTACCGGTATCTGTACTTCCGGGTGCAGGTATTATTAAAGGGATCGGGACAGCCTTCAGTAATTCAAACACACTAAAAATGTTCCCAATGTTAAAAAATGACATTATTCAATTTATTATGAAATTCCTAATTGTATTAGGGGATACAGCATTCAATAACTTACCGATTATTTTTGCGGTTGGGGTTGCTGTAGGTTTAGCAAAACGTGAAAAAGGTTCTGCAGCACTTTCTGGTTTACTAGGATTTATCGTATTACATTACGTACTTAACTTCCTATTAGTACAAAGTCACAAACTGGTAGACACTAGTAAATTATCAAGTAACGAAGCAAAATTAGCATTATCTAATGCCATGCAGACAAAAGTACTTGGTATCCAAACAATGGACCTTAGTGTATTTGGTGGTATTATCGTAGGTATAGTGGTATACTTCGTTCATAAGTGGGCTGTTAAAGTTCAATTACCAACAGTAATTGGATTCTTCAGTGGACCACGTTTCGTACCTATCGCAACTATCGTAATTATGTCAGCAGTAGCTACTGGATTATTCTTCGTTTGGCCTCCAGTACAAAAAGGTATCAGTGTATTATCAATCTTTATCCTTAAATCAGGACCTATTGGAACGTTCCTGTATGGTTTAGTAGAAAGAGCATTATTACCATTCGGTCTTCACCACGGTTTAAACTGGCCAGTTCGTACAACAGAATTAGGTGGGGCTTGGGAAATTGGTGGACAACGTGTAGTTGGTACAATCAACGCTTACTTAGCTTCATTAGCTGATCCAAATGTTCAGCACGTAGATCCAAGTATTACAAGATTTAACGGTGGTAAATTCGTTTACTTCATGTTCGGTCTTTCTGGTGCAGCTTATGCAATGTACAAAACAGCTGATGAGAAAAAACGTAAAGTTGTAGGTTCATTATTATTCGCAGCTGCTGGTACTTCATTCTTAACAGGTATCACAGAACCAATCGAGTTCACATTCTTATTCGTAGCACCAATTCTTTATGTAGTACACGCATTCTTAGCTGGTTCAGCATTATTCGTAATGCACATGTTAGGTGCAGGGGTAGCAACTCCAACTGGACATGGATTCATTAACTGGGTAATCTATGGAGTACTTCAAGGTCCTAAAACAGCTTGGTGGTTAGTACCAATCGTAGGTGTAGTTTACTTCTTCATCTACTATATCGTATTTAGATTTATGATTGTTAAATTTGACCTTAAAACACCTGGCCGTGAAGATGGTGATGAAGTTAAATTATCTAATAAAAATGAGGCTCGTGCTAAACTTGGTGTAGAAATCGCTACAATTGGTAAAGAAGAACCAAAAGCAACTGATATAACAGTTGATGGTGATGATGAAGTAATGGAAACAGTACAAAAAACACCAGAAGGAATTAGAAAACAAGCTATTGAGTTAATCAAAGCACATGGTGGTCCAGATAACATCGAAGCTGTAGATGCTTGTATAACTCGTTTAAGAATTAATGTAAAAGATAAGAGCGTAGTAGATCAAGAGCGTATTACAACGAAACTTGGAGCTATGGGATTTGCAGAAAGTGATATGCAAATGCAATCAATTTACGGATCTCATGCTAATGTATTAAAAATGGAAATCCAAGATATGCTTGGTATGGAGGAATAGTTTCATGAAGAATTTGTTTGTTACAGACTTAGACGGAACATTTGTAAAAAATTCAGTATTCGTCGAAAAAGAAGATTTAAAAGCGTATCATGATGCTAAAAATTACGGGGATTTCTCAGTTGCGACTGGGCGTTCTGTTGAAGAAATCAAATATATTGCAGAAGGCAATGATATGGATGTTACACACATGATAGGGTTTAACGGAGCGGTCGTAACAAGACAAGATAAAGTTCTTTTTGAAAAATATATTCCTACTAAAGATTTAACTGGAATATTCGAATATCTAAAGGAAAGTAAATTAATATTTGATGCTTTAGATGGAAAACAACGTATCGGTAATTTTGATCATGAGAAAAAAGATAGATTATGGAACATGGAACTTGTTTGTGTCGAAAATCCTTTTGAAATATTGGAAGGAAAAGTAATTTATAAGATTAACGTAAGACCAACAAAAGAACAATTAGATTATCATTACGATATAATAAAAGAGAAATTTCCAGAAGTAGAGATTTATAAATCAGGTTCAACACGTATGGAAATCACAGCAAAAAATATTTCTAAAGCTAGTGGTATAGAAGCTATCAAGTCAGGGTATGATAGAGTAATAGCTTTAGGAGACTCAGGGAATGACGTGGATATGTTTAAAGTAGCAGATATTTCATACTGTATGAATCGAGCGCCACAAGAAGTAAAAGACCAAGCTACACATGTAGTAGAAGATTTTGCAGCGGCGATAAAACACTTTATTAAAAACTATGAATAGTAAAAAAAACCGGCAGAAATGCTGGTTCTTTTTTCTATAATTTAAAATAGTATGTTTAGTTTTGAACGAGAGTAAAAAATATCAGTAAAATTTAATGTGATTAGAGTTATATTGTGAGTGATAACTCTTACGCTCTTAAATTAATTATGATACACTGGGGGTATATAGGAGGAAGTCAGATGAGAATTCAGTTTTATCCAAATACAGATTTAGAAAAAATTCTTAGTAAAAAATCTAAAGAACTTGGAGTATCTTTGAGCACACTTGTTGTTGATGTACTGAATGAATACTTTGGAATCACTTCTTCATTATCAGAATTGTAAATAGA
The DNA here is from genome assembly GCF_053758945.1 of Gemella parahaemolysans. Lineage (NCBI taxonomy): Bacteria > Bacillati > Bacillota > Bacilli > Caryophanales > Gemellaceae > Gemella > Gemella parahaemolysans. Next base: position 39,836 of record NZ_JBSMTP010000008.1, on the reverse strand, counting down.
ACAAATGGTGATGAATGAGATTGAGCAATATGTAGCTAATCCGCAGAATGTAGATATAGAGTTTTCTATAAGCGTTTCTAAGACATATAGGGAAATTAGTATGGTTTGCTCTGGGAAACCTAATCCTCTTCGAGCAAGAATAGGTAAAGTATTTGCTAAGAAAGTCGGAGAGGGATCTTTCAATGTAGAACAGGTGTTTTTACCTAATGGGCGTCCTAAAAGGACTACAGGTAATCGTGCCGCAGTGTATATAAATAAACGACGAAACTATTAAATTTAAAATATAATATTAGGAAGTGAATTACAATGACAATCGATGAAAATTGTGAAAATTTTGATACATCTTATAAAATATGGGAGATGTATAAGAGAATTTATAAATGGTCTAAATATTGGGATTTTGAAAATCAAAAAAATAATCCAGATAAAGGTAGGAAATTCGCTAAACTTAATAAAGAGGGATATGAGTACTATAAAATAGATAAGGAAGCAGAAAAAATACAAATCAGTGGAGATATAATATTTAATTTCAAATCAGTGGCATATCAAAAATGCAAAAAAATTTTAGAAACAGGTTTAAAAACAGCTTCTGAAAGTGATAAAGAGAAAATAAAGAACCATATTAAAAAGCTTGAATATTGTGAAAAAAATCATTTTAGTAAAGAAAATTGCTCATTACTTATTTCTACAGGAAGATTGCAACAGCTGAAAAATAATATAGGAAATGATAGAGGTGATACGTTTATGTGGGCGTTGAATCAGTATTTTATCGGGAAAAGTGAACTAATACTTAATGAATCAACCGCTGAAAATGTATATTATTTAAGACAGTTTTTAAACTCTTTTATAGATAAGGGTAATCCTTCGGAGAGTATCTACAAATACTGTGAAGATTTTTATAATATTGATAATAGAGACTTTATAAATAGATTGATATATTCTGGCTCGAAAACAATAGATACAGTAGATAGAGTTTGCGAGTACATAAATTTTGTATTAGATTTTTGGAAATTGAGAAAAGTACATCTAGACGGTAAGAAAAGGATGAAAATAAAAAGAAAGAGGAATATTCCTATTAGAATTATTATAAATATAAACTGTTAATGGCTGAATTATGTGATAGATTAAATAATTGTGATATGGGAGTAACTCAAAAATCGTGATTTCGGAGAAAGCAATTTTGTCGAGTTACTTACTGCAATGATTTATTAGATATCTAAGTAAATTTTATAAAATGAATTTAGATATCAATAAACTATTTCGTCTTTAGGTTTTTATATGAATTTTTTAAAATTTAGGATTTTTGAATTAGCCTTATACATTTTAAAGTAAAAGGAGAAGATATTAATGTATATATTAGTTAGTGATATAGAAAAAACTTGGGTGCCATTACCTTGGGATGGTGCAGCATTCTTTAATTACAAAAAAGAGGATAGAAAATATACAACAAAAGAATTTCTTGATTTTTTAAAAAAAGAGGATTTTTTGGAGATTAAAGGAATTACTGTGATTAACTCCAGCCTTAATAATTATTCATTTATTAGTAAGTGTACTAATATAGAGCAAGTATACATTTATGATTATAAGAGTGAAGTGAAAATAGATTTAAGTAATTTAATTTATCTGAAACAGCTAGTTGTATTTTGTGAGGAATTTAAGTATAAAGAGGGAGTATTAAAGTTACTAGATAATAAACTTCAAAATTATAAACGAGAAGGTATCGACGGTATGCCTAAATTATCTAAATATAGCATGGCAGATATGTATATAAAGAATATAGATTTTGAAAAAAAAGAGATTGAGGAAATAAGGGAACATGAGGTTTTTCGAAATGAGTTGATAATAAATGGCGAGAAAATTTTGAAAGGCTATGATTTATGGAGAAAGGAACAGTATATAAAAAGACAAAGATTTTTGAAACAAATTGAAATTGAAGAAAAGGAGAATAATAAGGGACAATTTTCAATAGAGGATTTAAGAAAAAGGAATATATTGAAAAATTCTAAAATAGAAATATCTGCTAAATATTATAGTAAGTTAGCGGAATTGTCAACTAAAATTATAATTGGATATGGCAGGCATGGCATTTATGAAAATATAAAGATCTTAGAAGTTAGTGAAGAAAATAAGAAAATACAGGTAATAATCGATGAATCAAAAATAGAGAAAAAATCAGCGATTAAATATGTTAAAAAGATTATTGAAGAAAATAGTGAATTAGAAGACACAGAGTAATTTTAGAAATTTGCTACAAAATTATGATTAAATTTTTTGTTGAAATTACTGTATTGAAGAAAATTTGGAAGAAATAATTTTCTTATAATTACTGTACATGCTATTTTTTGTTAGATTATAGTTTTCTAGATATAATAAAATCCAGAGATAACTTTTAAGTTATCTCTGGATTTTTAATATTTCTAGTATTTCTCCAATATTTCACCTCTTACCGCTGAGATAAGGTAAAGTGAACCTGTAATTAGAAGAATTTCATCATCTTTTAGATTTGGAATAATACTGTTTAAAGCAACTTCATAATTATCATATTTAGTAACATGAGTATCACCAAAGCTTTTTACTAGATTATCAAGATTTGATTCTTTGATCTCGATTGGAACTTTTGTCGCTGAGAATTCAGCTGGAATAGTTTTTAATTTTTCAATCATATCTTTATAGTCTTTATCTTCAAGAATACCAAGTAGAGTCTTCAATTTAGGGAATTTTTGCTTATCTAGGTAAGCTACTAAACTATCAATACCATCATTGTTATGCGCACCATCTAGAAGGATATTTTCACGAATCCATTCTAAACGTCCAACCCAAACTGATTTGCTTAGAGCTTCTTTTATAACTTCATCTTCTATATCGATTATATTACGGTTTTTCAGGTTAGATAATGCTTCTAAAGCTAAAGATGCGTTAAAAGTCTGGTGAGCACCGACCATTTTTGTAGAATAATCTACACCTTTATATGAGAATTTATTACCTCTAGCTTCGACTTTATTCACAACGATATTATCTTCATTTAAAATACTTAAGCTAGCATTTTTATCTTGGCAGATATCTCTTATTACATTTACGACACCTTCAGAAGCAGGGTAAATTAGAACAGTATCATTTTTTTGGATAATTCCACCTTTTTCATAAGCAATCTTTTCAAGAGTATCGCCAAGAATCGCAGTGTGATCTAGACCAATTTTTGTAATAATAGATAAAACTTTTTCTTTAAAAATATTTGTTCCATCATATCTTCCACCAAGACCAACTTCCATAATGACGAAATCTGTTTTTTGATCTCTAAAGTATAATAGAGCCACACCTGTGATAATTTCAAAGAATGACAGTTTGTCACTTGGATCTGGATTGTTTTTGTCGTAAGTTTCTTGAACCAATTTAAATAATCGATAAGCTTCTTTATATGAAATAAAATCATCATTAACACGAATTCTATCGTTAAAACTCAGCATACCAGGACTTGTGTATAATCCAACTTTATACTTGGTTTTTAATACATCTTTTAAATAAGAACAAGTAGATCCTTTACCATTAGTTCCAGCAACATGAATTACCTTAAGGTCTTTTTCAGGATGATTGAAAAGTTCAAGAATATGTTCCATTCTATGAAGACCAAGTTTCATACCAGTACGTTCAATTTTATACGATGAAGTAATAAGAAGTTCTTCACAAACACACTCAATTGCATAGTTTACAATTTCATCTTCAGCTAAAGTTAGAAGTTTTTCAGCAAGTTGTTCTAAATTTAACTGACTGAAAAGCTCAAGTATGTTATTTTTATCTTCTAAATTATTTTCTTCTAAATATTTCTCAAATTTAATTTTACAATTCAAATTCATAAATAAACACCAACATTTCTAATAATATACATTTAATTTTATAATGATAAAGATAAATTGTAAAGGATATAATTTTGGTGAATTTGCAGGAGAGTGTTTGAATTAAAATAAAAAATTAACTGTAATTAATCCTTATAAATTAGTTATATTTACATTGATTTTCAATTTTATATGGTGTTATTGAAATTAATTGTGAAAAATAACAACTTTAATTTCATTTTAATTATAGTCTAAAGTTCATGTAAGGTAAGCGGGATATAATATAAACATAACAAAACTTAATAATATTTTTTTCATAATATATGGCTCATCGAAAGATGGGCCTTTCTCCATTTCTGGGAGGACTTGACAAGTTATTATTTTTGTAAATATAATATATTTAAATTGATAATTAATAAATTCTATGAATACTCACGCTATTAAGAGGTTAGCAAATGAAAGTATTTAGTATAGATAATATTTTCGAAGGTGTAGATATGAATATTAGTTTTGAAAAAGGCATAAATGGAAGAAATTCTCTATTAATCTGTGAATGGTCGAATGAGAAAGGCGAAGAATTTCAAAAGCAATGGATGGGATCAAAGATTTCTTATCCTTTAGATTTGGAAAAAATAAGAAAATTAGAGAATATATTTTCTATTTTTCATGAAGAAGAATTTATAGGCGTAATACAAATTATAAAAATTGAGGGAAATAATGCACATTTAGGGAGATTTATGTTAAATCCTCTAAAAGTAGGACAAGGATTTGGAAAAAATGCATTAGAGTTGTTTGTTTACCGTATTTTTGAAGATGAAAATATTGATAGTATAACACTAACAGTATTTGATTCTAATATAACTGCTAAAAAGCTGTACGAGAAATTAGGTTTTAGAATAGATAAAGTGATAGAATTTCCAAATTTGAAGTATATCATGAAGAAAACTAGATAGTTATTATTTTCATTTTTTCAACTTTATTTTCATTTTAATTATAGTCTAAAGTTCACGTAAGGTAAGTGGGATATAATATAAACATAACAAAACTTAATAATATTTTTTTTTCATAATGTATGGCTCATCGAAAGATGGGCCTTTCTCCATTTCTGGGGATTATTTTCAAAGTTTTTCAATTTTAGTTTCATTTTAATTATAGTCTAAAGTTCATGTAAGGTAAGTGGGATATAATATAAACATAACAAAACTTAATAATATTTTTTTTCATAATATATGGCTCATCGAAAGATGAGCCTTTCTCCATTTTCAGAATAGTTTTCAAGTTATTTCTTGAATCTCTACCTCAAAGTGCTATAATATTATTTATGAAAAAAATATCAGTTAATTTATTAGAAGGTCCGATTTTACGGGCGATGATTGCTTTTGCGATACCGATTATGATAGCAAATATCTTTCAGCAACTCTATAATACGGTAGATATTATGATTGTTGGTAGATTCCTTGGAGAAGAATCCCTTGCTGCTGTTGGAGCTACGGCTGCGATATTTGAACTTGTGGTTGGTTTTGCATTAGGTATAGGAAATGGTATGGGTATAGTTATTGCTCGTTATTATGGTGCTGGAAACTATGAGAAGTTAAAGAGTGCTGTAGCTGCCACGTTTGTTATAGGTGGAGTTTTGAGTATTGTGATTGCCGTATTAGGTAATTTTACTTTATATCCATTACTGAAATTATTAGGGACACCAAGTAATATTATTGAGCAATCTTATGAGTATAGTTATCTTATAGTAGTATTTGTAGGTGTTACTCTTGCGTACAATTTGTGTGCGGGACTACTTCGAGCAGTAGGTGATAGTAAGGCTGCATTATATTTTTTAATTTTTTCAGCAATTATTAACACTGTATTAGATATATATTTTATTGCATATTTACATATGGGTGTGCGCTCGGCTGGAGTTGCAACAATTATCTCACAAGGTATTTCCGCAGTATTATGTTTTAACTATATTCGTAGAAAAACACCATTTCTAATTCCAACAAAAAAACATTTCACATGGAATAAAAAACTTTATTCTGATTTATTTAGCCAAGGTTTGGCAATGGGGCTTATGTTTTCTGTTGTTTCGATTGGTACAGTAATCTTACAAACATCGATCAATGCTTTAGGTCCAGTAATTATAAGTGCTCAGACGAGTGCTAGAAGAATAATGATGTTTGCACTACTTCCAGTAGGATCTATGAGTGCGACTATAACGACTTTTACATCGCAAAACTTCGGAGCAAGACAGTATAGTCGAATAGTAGAAGGATTACGTAAGGGTGCACTTGTTACGATAATTTGGTCAGTCTTCATCTGTATTATGCTATTTTTCACAAGTCCATATTTAAATGAACTTATCACGGGAAGTAATGATGAAGAATTAATTTACCAGGCTTCATTATATCTTAAGATTAGTTCTGCATTTTATCCATTTTTAGCGATACTTTTAGTATTAAGAAATGCTCTGCAAGGTTTAGGCCAAAAGATGACGCCACTAGTTTCAAGTATTATAGAAATGTTAGGGAAAATATTATTCGTTATATTTATTATCCCAAGTGCAGGATATTTAGGAGTAATATTTGTAGAACCTATTCTATGGTGTGTAATGGCTGCTCAGTTGTATTATGCATTTAGAAAAGAACCAGTCATTCGTTCATTGAAGAAAAAGAGTGAGTAGAGAGTTGGAATTCACGTCCAATTAACAAAATAGAGAAGTAATTCTAAAATTCAAGATTTTAGGGTTGCTTCTTTTTTTACTGTGTAATTAGTAAAAAAAGTTTATTATCTATTTATATTTAGTAGTATTTTTCAGAAAATAATGCTAATTATGTTATAATAAAAAAGATAAACATAATTGATAATAAAAGGAATAATACCAATGACAAAGAAGAAAGTAGAAGAAACAGGATTAAATATAGATAGTATATTATTTAATTGTAGGAATATATTACGTTCAGCACGTAATTCAGGATCATTTTTTGAAAAAAGAGACATGATGTTAACGTTAATATTTTTACGATTTATAGGTGAAAAATACGAGGATGGATTAGAGAAACTAAAAGATAGGTTATTAAAAGAAGGTATAGATTTAAGTGACCCAAATATGCAAGAAGCATTTTTAGAAAATCCAGTGTTCACTGAAGGAATTATAGCGTTACCGAAAGAAGCTCAGTGGGAAACAATAATAAATACTCCTGCGCCAGCATTAAATGTTGCTCTAGATACAGCTCTACATAGTATAGCAACTACCTCAAAAGATTTAAAAGGATGTTTCATTGAAGGGACGTTTACAACTAGGAATTTAGGTGCTAATGATATAAAGAAATTAGTAGATGAAGTAAATAAGATAAGTCATAAAGTTTTCGGTGAAGAAAAAGATTTAATAGGTAGAGTCTATGAGTATTTCCTGAAAGAATTTGCAGTTAACGCAACTAAAGAAGAAGGAGAGTTCTATACACCGCATGATGTAGTAGAACTAATGGCAAAAATGATAGAACCATATGATGGAACTTTATACGATCCAGCCTGTGGTAGTGGAGGAATGTTTGTTCAAAGTGCAGAACTTGTTAAGGCAAAGCAAGGAGATATTAACCGTATAAATGTCTATGGTCAAGAAAAAGAAGCGGCAACTTGGAGACTTGCTAAAATGAATTTAGCACTACGTGGAATTAGTCATCACCTTGGTGAAGAATATGATTCTACATTTACTCATGATTTGCATAAAGGTTTATATTTTGATTATATAATGGCTAATCCACCTTTCAACTTGAAGGGGTGGTATAATGATAACTTAAAAGATGATGCTAGGTGGGCTGATTATGATACGCCACCAGCAAGTAATGCCAACTATGCGTGGATTTTACATATGTTATCACATTTAAAACCTAATAAAGGTGTTGCGGGATTCCTTCTTGCTAATGGTGCATTGAATGATAGTGATACTCTAAATATTAGAAGAAGACTTATTGAAAACGATAAAGTAGAAGCAATTATAGTATTACCTAGAGAATTATTCATTACGACAGACATAAGTGTTACTTTATGGATATTAAATCAAAATAAAAAAGGTGGAGAGTATAATGGCAGAAACCTACGAGATCGTCAAGGAGAAATATTATTTGTAGATCTTCGTCAATGGACAGAAAATAAAGTAAAAGGCGAAAATAAGAAAAAAATTCAATTAACCCATGAACAAATCCAAAGAGCGGTAGACATTTATCATACTTGGCAAAATGAAGGAATAGATGGGAATAACTATGAAGTACCAGAGCTTTATAGAAGTGTTAATATAGAAGAAATAGAAGAAAATAATTGGGCATTAACACCAAGTAAATATATCGAATTTATCGATCGTGATTTAGATATAGACTTTGAGAAGGAGATGTCTCGTATTCAAAAAGAAATGTCAAATCTTATGAAACAAGAAAAAGAAACACAGAGAATGCTAGAAGAAGCATTCAGGGGGATAGGTTATGAGATTAACTAGATACAAGATAGGTGAATTGATAGAGTTGATTGATGAAAGGAATTCTAAGGGATTAAAGAATTTTTTTGGTATTAATATAGAAAAAGAATTTATACACACACAAGCAAATACAGAGGGATTAGATGAGAGTAAGTATAAAATATTAAAAAAGAATAGATTTGTTTTTAGTGGTATGCAGACTGGGAGAGATAATTGTATAAGAATAGGTATGTATAACGGTGATGAAGAAATAATAGTATCTCCTGCATATTCAACATTTGAAATTAGAAATGAAGATAAAATTATACCTATGTATTTTTTTATGATTTTCATATCAAAAGAAAAAGACAGATATGGCGCTTTTTGCAGTGATGGCAGCATTAGATCTAATCTGGATTGGAGTGTATTTTGTGATATGGAAGTTAGTATACCTTCGATTAGTATTCAACAAAAATATGTTGATATTTATAATGCTATGATAGAGAATCAAAAAAGTTATGAAAAAGGTTTAGAAAATTTGAAGTTAGTTTGTGATGCAATGATTTATGAATTGCAAAAATCTAGTACTAGAGAAAAACTAGGACAATATATAGAAGCATACGATATAAAAAACGTAAATAATGAAAAACTATCTTTTAAAGGATTAAGTATGGAAAATTATTTTATAGATTCAATTGCAAATACTCAAGGATTAGATTTTTCAAAATACAAGGTAGTCTATCCAAAAACATTTGGAGCAGTCCTAATGAAGGTAGGGCGAGATAAAAGAATAACAATTGCACAGAATAATAGTGATGAAAAATATATGATTTCAAGTGCATATTTTACTTTTAAAGCTAAAAATATTAATGAAGATTATTTAATGATGATTATGTCTACGGAAAATTTTGATTTGCGATGTTGGTTTAACAGTGACAGTAGTGTTAGAGGATCTTTAGACTGGGAAGGGTTCTGCGATGTAGAAATACCAGTTGCAAGAAAAGAGATACAAAATAGTTTGGCTAAAATACATAGTTTATATTTGAAACGTAAAGAAATTAATGAAAAATTAAAACAACAAATCAAAGATATTTGTCCAATTTTAATAAAAGGATCTATTGAAGAAGCAAGAAAATAAAGGGAAAGGTTGGGGAAAGTATGTTGAAAAAATATAGTGGTCGCTATTATGAATCAGAGTATGAACAAGTATTCATAAAGTTTTTAGAACAAGTAGGATGGACATATACTTTTGGTAAAGATGTGAATCGTATAAAGCTTACAGACGTACTTATTAAAGACGATTTTGAAAGTTTCATAGAGGAAACTAATCCAACTTTAAATAACGAAGAAGTTAAGCAAATATTTGATATTATAAGATTAGCTGGAGGAGAAACTGAGTTCAGTACTCTACATAAAGTATACAAATGGTATACTCATGGATTGCAGTTTACACCACAGAGTGGATTAGCTACAATGATTAAGTTAATAGACTTTGATAGTCCTGAAAATAATACATTTAGAGTGGTTAATCAATATGAAATTGAATATACTAACAATGGACAAAAGAGTCTAAGAATACCAGATGTTATCCTTTTTGTAAATGGACTACCACTTTGTATTATAGAATTAAAAAATCCATCTAAAGCACGTGCGACTATACATGAAGCATGGGAACAGATTTATACTAGGTACTGGCGAGACATACCGCATCTTTTACATTATAGCCCACTTGCTTGTATTTCAGATGGTGTGAAGTCTAGATTAGGAACTATCCGCACACCTTATGAACATTTTTACGCATGGCGTCGTGTTAATGATGATGAAAAAATAGCGAGAACGTCTTTTGAAGAAACTAGAACGCTTATTAGCGGAGTCTATAGTCCAGATAGATTTTTAGAAATTTTTAGAGATTATATTTATTTTAGAGATAGTATCTATGATTCTGATGAGTGTGAAATAGTTTGCCGTTATCCTCAATTTTTTGCTGCTAGATTATTGAGAGAGAGTATAAAAAAATCAGTTTCTGGAAAAACAGGTAAGGGTGGAACTTATTTTGGGGCAACTGGATGTGGTAAAACATATACAATGGCATTCTTAGCAAGACAACTAGCTTTAAGGTGTACTGATATACCTGAAATGGGCTCTCCTACTATTATATTAATAGTAGATAGAAACGAACTACAAAAACAAGGTGCTAAATTATTTACAAAAAGTACAGAATTTTTAAATCTTGGTGAAGTAAAGGTCGTAGAGAGTAGGGCTGAATTAAGACGAGAACTTGGTTTAAGAAATAGTGGTGGATTCTATATTTGTACAATTCAGAAGTTCTGTGATAGAGAAGATGATAAAATCGGGCTTATAAATGAAAGAAATAATATTATTTGTTTTTCAGATGAAGCACATAGAAGTCAAATAGAAAAATCTAGAAAAATCCAGTTTAGTAAAGATGCCGATGAGAATATGCGAGCAATGATTTCTAAACCATACGCCAAAGTTTTAAAAGAAGCCTTTCCTGGTGCAACTTTTGTAGGTTTTACAGGGACGCCGATTGCTGAAACATATCAGACTTTTGGGGATGAAATTGATAGATATACAATGGATCAGGCAGTAGTTGATGGCTTAACTGTGCCAATTAAATATCACCCTAGAATAGCAAAAGTATTGCTAGACGAAAATAAAGTAAAACAAATTGAATCTTATTATGAAAAATGTGCCGAAGATGGAGCTACAAAAGAAGATATTGAAGCTAGTAAACGAGCTATGAGCTCAATGGAAATCATTTTAGGGGAAGATTCTCGTTTAGAAAGGTTAGCTAAAGATATTCATGAGCATTATACTGCTTCTTGTGACAAAAATCCAGACAGAATTCAAAAAGCAATGGTAGTTTGTTCCAATAGAGAAATTGCATTTAACTTGTTGAAAAAATTTGAACAGTTATACCCTACATGGTTTGAAGAGAAAAAAGTTCCAGAAGGGATAGAAGTAACCTCTGAAGAATTGAAGAAAATAAAACCAATGCCGACTATTGCTATGGTGGCAAGTGTGGGGAAAAATGACCGTGAGGAAATGTATAATTATCTAGGTGGAGCTAAAAATGATAGTCGTTCTGAAGAACTAGATATCATGTTTAAGAATGATAAGTCAAATTTTAGAGTGGTTATAGTTGTAAATATGTGGATAACTGGATTTGATGTTCCTACATTAACATATCTTTATAATGATAAACCTTTAAAGAAACATCTTCTAATTCAAACTATAAGTCGAGTTAATAGAAAATATCCAGATAAAGAATATGGATTAATTATTGACTATATAGGAATACGAAAAAATATGAGGGAAGCCCTAAAAACTTATGGTGGAGACACATCTATTGCACCTACAAAAGATGATGTTTCTCAGGCTAAGGGTGCATTTATAGAAGAATTAGAAATTTTGAAGAGATTGTTTTCTAATTATGATTTATCACCGTTTATAAGTGTTGAGTATGATCCTATAGAAAGATATACATTATTAGCTTCAGCAGCTGAATATGTATTTTCATCTCTAGAAAAATTAAATATAGAGTCTAGTGGTAAGATAAGAGAAGTATCGTTCAAGACATATTTCTTGAAGACAGTAAAAAGAATGAAAGCAGCTTATGATATTTGTCAACCATCTGGGGAATTAAATGAAAAAGATATGGCTTTAGCTCAGTGTTTTATGGCTATAGCAGGATTTGTCCGTAAGATGAGTGGAACAAGTGATATAGATGCCGACTCTATGAATAGAGATGTGTCAAAAATGGTAGAGGAAGCTTTAAAATATAATGAAGTAGAAAGTATTTTAGAAAATGGAGAAGAAGAGGATATACTATCACCGGAATATTTTGAAGGATTATCTAATATTAAAATGCCAGCGACAAAACTAGAAATTCTAGTAAAAATGTTGAAAAAAGAAATAAAAGAATATGGGAAAGTTAATAGTATTGCTGCAAGGTCATTCAAGGAAATGTTAGAGGACACTATTGCAGAATATCATGAAAGACGAAAAAATCTATCTGAAGAAGAGGTAGGAGAGATTCAGGAATTAACATCTCAAGACATTATAACAATGGCTACAAAACAGGCTCTAGAAATCTTAGAGAAAATGAAGGAGAGTCGAGAAAGTTTTAGAAAATTAGGATTAACTTTTGAAGAAAAAGCGTTTTATGATATTTTAATAGCCATGAGAGATAAATATAATTTCGATTATGGAGAGGACATTGTTGTAGAGGGAGTAATAATTAATGAAAAATGTAAAGAGTTATCTAAGAAAATTAAAGAGGAAATAGATACAAAATCTTCTTTTGCTGATTGGTTAAATAATAAGAATGTTAGAAACGAATTACAACTATCTATAAAAATTTGTTTAGCTAAAAATGGGTATCCACCAAAATATAATAATGAAGTTTTCAATAAAGTAATGGAACAAGTTGAGAATTTTTCGGAACATTCATTAAGAGACAATAAGATTCTAAAAGAGAAAAAAGTATTAAGAGAAGTAGCAGAAGATAAACTAAAATATAGTGAAGATATTGGGGACTAATTAGGTTTATATTTATAATATTTCAACTCTTTATTACTAAGTATAAAAGCTCATCGAATTAGCGATGGGCTTTTATCCTTTTTTACTGCAAACCCCATAGTCACGTGATATAATAGTAAGGTATTTAAAAATAATCGAAAAGGTGACAGAATGAATAAATTAAAACAATTATTAAATGAAAAAAAATATTTAATTATGGGGATATTGAACTTTACTCCGGATTCTTTTTCGGATGGTGGAGATTTTTATGATGTGGAAGCTGCGATAGAAGGTGTCCGTAAGATGGTAGCTGAAGGTGCGGATATTATTGATATCGGTGCGGAATCGACTCGTCCAGGTTCGACTGTAGTTAGTGAAGAAGACGAACTTGCTAGACTACAAAGTGTATTTCCAACTTTAAGAAAAACATTCCCTGATGTGTGCTTTAGTGTTGATACATATAAGCCTAATGTAGCTGAATACATGATTGAGGCTGGAGTAGATGTACTAAATGATGTAAATGGAGCAAAAGGAAGTACAATGGCAGAAGTAGCTGCTAAATATGACGTGCCGATCTTTATTATGCATAATGGTGGTGTAGAAGAAGGGCGTGAGATTGAGCAAGTTGTACGTGAACTAGGTGAGAGTGTTGATATCTGTCTAAGTGCTGGTGTGAAGAAAGAAAATATTATTGTTGATCCTGGAATGGGATTCGGTAAAACTGCAGAAGCTAACCTAGAAATTACACGAAAACTAGAGCTACTTAATTCATTAGGTTGTGAAATCTTATATGCGGTGAGTAGAAAGAGAACTACGGATTATGTGCTAGGTGGTAATAGTAATCCAAAAGACAGAGATATAGTAAGTGCTACTTTATCATTAGAAGCGGTGAAACGAGGAGCTAGAATGGTACGTGTTCATAATGTAAAAGTTATGAAAGAAGCCTTAATAACATATGAAATAATTAATGGCTAATCTAACAGAAGGAGGTTAAAATGAAGAATACATTTGTTTATAATAATCATTTAGAAGCGAAGAAAGTTCTTAGTACGCTTGAGAGTGAGTTAGAAATATGCGATGAATTTATTTTTAGCGTGGCGTTTATTTCTGAGAGTGGTTTAACTAGTTTACTTCAAACTTTGAAGAATTTAGAAGAAAAGAATATCCGTGGGAAGATTTTAACGACGAATTATTTATATTTTAATACTCCTAAAGTGTTAGAGAAATTGTCTAATTTTAAAAATATCTCTCTAAAAATTTATGATTGTGTAGAAAATAAACATGGATTCCATACTAAAGGTTATTTGTTTAGACGAGGAGACTTATGGAAAGTACTGATGGGAAGTTCGAACTTAACGAGTGCTGCACTTACGATAAATAAAGAATGGAATACTTTTGTTGAGGATGATAGAATTCTAACGGATAATATTCTATATGAGTTTAATAGTTTATGGGAGAAATCTAAGACTTACTCTGAAATAAAAGATAAGTATGTTGAAGAATTCGCTAGTAATAAGGTTGAGACTGTTACTAAGAAAATTATTTCCGAGGAAATTAAACCGAATAAGATGCAAAGGAGTTTTATAGAAAATTTCGAAAAACTTCGTAATCAAGATAATAAGGGGCTTCTTATTTCTGCGACAGGAACTGGTAAGACATTTGCGGCTGCTTTTGCGATGAAGAGTATAGATGCTAAGAGATTGTTGTTTGTCGTCCATAGGGAACAGATTGCTCGTCAGGCGTTAGAGACATTCAAGACTATTTTTGGAACTAGTCGCAGCTATGGTCTTCTTACAGGTAAAGAGAAAAATATAGAAGCAGATTTTATTTTTTCTACAGTTCAAACTATGTCTAAAGAAGATATTTTTAAGAGTTTTAATGAGACTCATTTTGATGAAATTATAATAGATGAGGTACATAGGGCAGGAGCGGATAGTTATCTAAGATTGATGGATTATTTCAAACCCGTATTTTATCTAGGTATGACGGCGAGCCCTGATAGAACGGATAGTTTTAATATTTATGAATTGTTTAATAATAATATTGTCTATGAAGTTCGTTTAAAAGAAGCGATGGAAAATTCATTATTATGTCCGTTTCATTACTTCGGAATTAGTGATCTAGAAGTTAATGGTAAGGTTATTGACGAACTGAGCGATTTTTCAAATCTAGTGTCTAATGAGCGTGTTGAGCATATTATAAGTAAGATTAATTATTATGGTTATTCAGGAGATAGGGTAAAGGGTCTAGTTTTCTGTTCGTCAAAACAAGAAGCTAAGGTGCTTAGTGAGGAGTTCAATGCGCGTGGATATAATACTACTAGCTTAACAGGTGAAGATAGTCAGGAACGACGCGAACAGGAGATTGCTAAGTTAGTTGCGAAAGATGGAGAACAGCTAGATTATATATTTACCGTAGATATTTTCAATGAAGGTGTAGATATTCCTGAGGTTAATCAGGTAATTATGTTAAGACCTACTCAAAGTTCGATTATTTTTATTCAGCAGTTGGGTCGTGGTTTACGAAAATCTGCGGATAAGGACTTTGTTGTAATAATAGATTTTATAGCCAATTATAAAAATAACTTTTTAATCCCTGTGGCTCTATCTGGAGACAATAGTTATGATAAAGATACTGTGAGGAAGTTTTTATCTCAGGGGACTAGGTATATTCCGGGGATGTCGACTATTCATTTTGATGAAATCTCTAAACAGAGAATTTATAGTGCGATAGATAATGTGAAGTTAAACACGTGGTTATTCGTTACTGATGAGTATAATAAGCTTAAAAATAAACTAGGAAGAATACCTACTTATTCAGATTTTGAAAACTATGACGCTATAGATATTAGAAAGATTTTTGAGGTAGCGGGAAGTTATTATTCATTTTTATCTAAGAAGGAAAAACAGTTTGAATATAGTGGGAAACTGACGAAGACAGCAGTGAATATGCTGAATTTTGTTTCTACTAATTTAATTTTAAGTAAAAAAATAGAAGAACTTGTAATTCTACGTTTGTTATTAGATGATAAGAAGCGTAATATTATTACAACTTTTGAAGAAATAATGTTGAAAGACTACAATAAGTTTATCGCTGACTATGAACTGGATGTTAGTAGAAAGATACTTACTAATAATTTTGTAACTAGTAGTGTTACTAAGAAGAAGTTTCATGATTGTATATTCTTAGATGAGAATGTAGCTGAGATAAAAATGTCTAAGGAATTTGAAGAACAGTTACAATCAGAGATTTTTAGGGAATTATTACTAGATTTGGTAGACTATGGAATTTACAGATATAATAAATATTACAAAGATAATTTATACAAAGATACTAATTTTGTATTGTATGAGAAATATAGTTTTGAGGATATATGTAAATTATTCTCATGGAGCATAAATTATGTGCCACTCGCTATAGGTGGTTATAAGTACGATAAAAGAACAAAGACTTTGCCGGTATTTATTAACTACGATATTGATGAAAATTCATTTAACCGTGATTATACACATGGATTTTTACCGGATAATGGATTTACTTCGATGTCAAAACCTAGAAGGAATTTAGAATCGAAAGAGTGCGATTATTTCTATAATAACGATACGAAAATCTATCTATTTATGAGAAAAAATAAAGATGATAAAGATGGAGCTCGAATATTTTATTTTCTAGGTGAGATGAAGACAACGGGTGAGCCTAAGCTAGTAGCTAGAGAAAGAAGCGGAGATACTGTAATCCAATTTTTCTATAAAATACAGACTCCAATTCGTGAAGATATGTATGAATATTTCACGAGGGATAGAATATAAAATATAATAGATTAAAGAGTAACTAAGACGAATTTGAGTTCATGGGAACTAGGATTTCATCTAGTTTCTCTTTTTTTATTTTGTAATGTGGGGAATATATTGAATGTATTTTGGTTATTGAAAACTTTACAGTTTGATTGTAAAATATAAAATAATATAGGAGGTGGTATTCGATGAATATTTTCTTGAAAAATAAACTCTATAGGTTATTCACTATTTCATCGGCTTTTGGAAATGCTGGTAGGACGTTGTTTGATATTGCGTTTATTATTTATGCGACAAGTTTACCAAATCCAGAATTAGCTGTGAGTATAGTGTCAATAGCCACGACATTGCCTTATATTATCTCGTTTATCCTAGGATATTTCGCAGATCAGACAAAAGATAAGTACAATAGAATATTATCGACAAGGTTTTATCAGTTTTTATTGTTTACATTATTCGCTTTGGTGTGTATTTATGGAGTCCAATGGTGGATTTTTATTGTATTAGTATTTGTAAATGTAGTTGCAGATATTCTAGGCGGATATAATGGTTATTTATCAATGTCGATTAATACTAGATTAGTACGCAAAGAACAACTTAGTGAAGCATTAGCATTTATCAGTTCTATAAACAATACAATCTCACTTGCTGGGAAAGCTGTTGGAGTATTTGTTTTAGGACTACTAAGTTACAATTATTCATACTTTGGAATGCTGAATGCAGCGCTATTTCTGATAGCATTTTTAATACTGGAAAAATATAAAAATGTGATGAAAGCAGAGGTTGGAAGTTTTAAAGTTAAGAATACAGAGATGGTGAGTACTAAAAGATTTTTAAAGGATACTATTGAAAACTTTAAAATACTTCGTAAGATAAAGAAAATATATAATTTTGTTATACTATTTTTAGGGATGAATTTTTATTCATCCGCAATGTTCGCCTTACTTTTAGTGATTTTAGTAAAAAATGAGAGCTTATTATTTGGGAATGTAGCGTATACTATTACTTTATTAGAAATTGTAGAAGTACTTAGTACAATTGCCGGAGGTGTCTACCAAATTAGTTTTTATAAAAATATGAGTTTAAGAAATAATGCCATATTAGAAATAATTTTATTCATTATGTATGTAGGAAATCTATTGCTACTGCAAAATAGGTTTATACTCGTGATTTTAACTGTAATAATAGGTTACTTCGCAGGAATATCGAATCCAAAACTGGATGCATTGATTTTACAATCAGTGCCTGAGGAAAAACAAACGTCGATATATAGTATTTTTAGTACGATAATTACTATTTCCGTCCCAATAGGAACAACAGTAATATTATTTTTCGCTAATGCTATTAGTGCATCGTTTGCACTATATAGCTTGTTAATATTATTAATTTTAGTTTTAGTATATTCATTTGTAGTTAAAGAGTAATAAAAAAATCCCCTTAGATTTTTCTAAGGGGATAATTCTATTCATTACTTCTCGGATGAAAGGAAGTATGAGTTTAATGTTTCTATATTTTAATGAATAGCTTATTGATTTTCTACGAATTTTTTCTCATCGAATCCGAACCAAGCAGCTTCCATGATACCTTCCATATCCTTGATTAGAGCTAATCTTGGGTTGGCTGGAGTACATTGATCCTCGTATGCATCCATAGCTAGAGTAGGTAGAGCAGCTTTGAATGCTTCGTAGTCTACACCATGGTCTTTGAAGCACATTGGAGTTCCTACACGTTTTCCTAATTCGAATACAGCTTGAGCGTAAGAATCAACTGCTTGTTCAGGAGTATCAGCTTTTAGTCCTAGCATACGAGCGATATCTTGGAATCTTTCATCGGCTTGATAGTGTTCGTATTTAGGCCATAGAGCTACTTTACCTGGACGAGTACCATTATATTTGATTACGTATGGTAATAATGTTGCGTTAGTTTCACCGTGGACAGTGTGGAATTTACCACCAATTTTGTGTGCCATTGAGTGAGAAATTCCTAAGAATGCGTTGGCGAACGCCATACCAGCTAAACAAGATGCATTGTGCATTTTTTCTCTAGCTTCTTTATCGAATTCTTTAACAGATTTTTCTAAGTTTTCAAATACAAGTTTGATTGCACGAAGTGCTAATCCATCAGTATAGTCATTAGCAAGGATAGAAGTATATGCTTCAGTTGCGTGTGTTAATACGTCCATACCTGTTGCAGCTGTTGGTCTAGCTGGTACTGTTTGAACTAGTACTGGATCAACGATAGCAACGTGTGGAGTAATAGCATAGTCTGCTAACGGATATTTTTTATCATTTTCTTTATCAGAGATTACTGCGAACGGTGTAACCTCACTACCTGTACCTGAAGTAGTTGGTACAGCTATAAATGTAGCTTTTTGACCTAAGTGTGGATATTTAACAGTACGTTTTCTGATATCTGCAAATTTTTGAACAAGTTCTGTAAAATCAGCATCTGGTCTTTCGTAGAATAACCACATGATTTTTGCAGCGTCCATTGGAGAACCACCACCTAGTGCTACGATAGCGTTAGGTTTGAAAGTATTCATGATTTCCAATCCACGTTTTACTGTTGTGATATCTGGGTTAGGCTCTACTCCTGCAAATACCTCGTATTGAACTTTGTTTTTACGACGATTTAGTTGATCGATGATACGTCCTGCAAATCCAAGTTTAACCATAGATTCATCAGTTACGATCATTACTCTCTCTAAACCCTCCATTTCGCTTAGATATTTGATAGCGTTAGGTTCAAAGTAAACTTTTGGAGGCAATTTAAACCATTGCATATTGTTATTTCTACGTCCGATTAATTTGATGTTAAGTAAGTTAATTGCATTAACATTTCCAGATACTGAGTTACGTCCATAACTACCACATCCAAGAGTTAGAGATGGAATAAATGCGTTGAAAACATCACCAATTCCTCCAAATGTAGATGGAGAGTTCCAAACTACACGACAAGCGCGAACAACTTTACCGAATTCTTCAGCAACTTCTTCATCTTGAGTGTGAATTGCTGCAGTGTGTCCTAAACCGTTGAATTCAACCATTTGTCTAGCTTTTTCTATACCATCTTCAGTGCTAGTAGATTTTAATACAGCTAGAACTGGAGATAGTTTTTCACGTGTAAGTGGTTCTTTAACGCCAACTTCACTACATTCAGCAGCTAAGATTACAGTTCCTTTTGGTACTTCGAATCCGGCTAATCTAGCGATTTCTGTAGCTGGTTTACCAACAATTACAGAGTTTAATTTAGCTCCACCACAGTTTTCTGAGTTTGCTTCTACACCGAATAGTAAGTTTTCTAATTTAGCTTTTTCTTCTTTATTTACGAAGTGAACTCTATGAGATTTCATGATTTTAACGAATTCATCGTATAGTTCTTTATCAACGATTGCAGCTTGTTCACTGGCGCAAATCATACCGTTGTCAAATGCCTTACTTAATACGATGTCATTAACAGCTTGTTTAAGTTTAGCGTCTTTGTGTACATAAGCAGGTACGTTACCAGCCCCAACACCTAGAGCGGGTTTTCCGCAAGAGTATGCTGCACGAACCATCGCATTACCACCAGTAGCAAGAATTGTAGCTACTCCATCGTGATTCATAAGTGCATGAGTACCTTCCATTGAAGGTTTTTCAATAAATTGGATACAGTTTTCAGGAGCACCTGCTTTAACTGCTGCATCACGAACGATACGTGCTGCTTGTTTAGAACATTCATTAGCAGATGGGTGGAAACTAAATATGATTGGATTACGAGTTTTTAAACAGATTAGAGATTTGAACACTGTTGTTGATGTTGGGTTAGTTGTTGGAACAACCCCACAAACAACTCCAACTGGTTCAGCTATTGCAGTAAGGCCGTCAACATCATCTTTATCGATTACTCCTACAGTTTTAAGATCACGCATATAATTTACTATGTATTCACATGCGTAAAGGTTTTTAATAGCTTTGTCTTCAACAACACCGCGCCCAGTTTCCTCTACTGCTGCGACAGCTAATGGACCGTGAGCTTCAAGAGCTGCTACAGCGGCTGCTTGAACTATTTTGTCAATTTTCTCTTGATCTTCAATTTTTTTGAACTCATCCAAAGCAACTAGCGCTTTAGATACTAATGTGTTTACTTCTTCAACTGGATCTACAGTTTGTAATTTTTCTTTTGCCATGATATTTAACTCCTTTGATGCTCAGTTTATATTATAATAGGATAAAAATTCGCTACATCAAACTCTTATCTATTGTTATAAACATCTTTTATTTGATTACAACTATATTTTATCACCTATCTATAAACATGTAAATATCTGTTATATAACTAGAAAGCTATATAAAACGTATATTTTTTCATCGGTATAAAAAATAAGAATCCGTTTTCAATTTTATGTATATTTTTAAAATTATTAGCTGTTATATAAATTAAATATATTATAATAAAGGTATTTTTAAATTTATTATAAAAAATATGCAATAATTGATATATAACAGAATTCTTTGTTTAACACTTGTATGGAAAGTGAAATATAATGTTAAAAATAAAAATAAAACGGCTGATAATGATTATCGATAAAATTTTGTGATTCGTATTATATAATAGAAGAAATTTTTTAGTATAGATAGAAAACTATTTATAGATTAGATTAAGGATGGGAATTCGATTAAAATATTAACAAGTAACTGTTAGCGAAATGATATAAAATGTTAAAGAGTATTGTTGTTTGATTACTAAGAGAGATAATAAATATATTAATAAAAAAATTATGGTAAAAATATATAGTTATTAGTTGCTTTTTATTTTTATACTTGATATAATAGTCGCTAGAGTAATTTTATTACTCCTTACTCTCTAATAAATTAGAGAGTCGCAAAGACCAAAAGGAGGTAACACACACATGAGAAAATATGAAGTAATGTTTGCTGTTCAACCACGTATCGATGAAGAAGCTAAAAAAGCTGTGGTTGATAGATTCGTAAATATTCTTTCAGAAGGTGCAGAAGCAGTAGAAGTTAAAGATTTAGGTAAAAAACGCCTTGCTTATGAAATCGAAGACTTCAGTGATGCTTACTACTATGTAGTAGAATTAACTTCAGCAACAGATGCGTCTACAAAAGAATTCGATCGTTTAGCAAAAATTAGCGATGACATCATCCGTCACATGGTAGTAAGATTAGAAAAATAAGGGGTGATTTACTATGATTAATAACGTAGTATTAGTAGGAAGATTAACTAAAGATCCAGAATTAAGGTATTCTAATTCGAATATTCCAATGGTTTATTTTACAGTGGCTGTAAATAGAACATTTGCTGATCAAAATGGTCAAAGACAAGCAGACTTTATTGGATGTGTAGCTTTTAGAAAGCAAGCAGAAAATATGGCGCGTTTTTTAGGACGTGGTAGTCTGATTGGAGTGGAAGGTAGAATTCAGACTAGAAATTATCAAGGTAAAGACGGGAATACTGTTTATGTTACTGAAGTAGTAGCTGATAGAATTCAGTTCCTTGAATCTAAGTCTAGTTCTAATAGACAAAACAATGGTTTTGACTCAATGAGTTTTAATCAACCTCAATCACAACCAGCGTATAATAATAATCAAAATCATTATAACAATACTAATCAAAACTTTGGACAAGCTAATTCAGCTATGCAAGATTTTATTAATGATAGTTCATCATTCTCTGATTTTGGGGAAAACTTCCCAAGTAATCTAGATGATGACTTCATGCAGGATGTAGTAAATCCGTTTAAAGAAGACTAAAATTACATAGGAGGACATGCACAATGGCAGTAACTAACAATCGTCGTAACAACATGCGTCGTCGTAAAAAAGTATGTTATTTCACTAAAAATAACGTAGAATTTATCGACTACAAAGATGTAGAATTACTTAAAAAATTCATTTCTGAACGTGGAAAAATCTTACCACGTCGTGTAACAGGTACTTCAGCTAAGTACCAAAGAATGTTAACTACAGCAATTAAAAGAGCTAGACACATGGCACTTTTACCATACGTAGTAGACGAAAAATAAGAATAAAAGTGAAAAAGATGAGCTTAGGCTTGTCTTTTTTTTGTGCTTTGATATAATAAGAGAGAAATATAGTAAGAAATATCGCTTATGACAGGGGGAAAAGTGATGGAATTAAAGAGATTAGACGAAACAAAAGTATTAAAGGATCCAGTGCATAGTTATATTCATATTCACTATGAAGTAATTTGGAATTGTCTTGATAGTAAGGAGTTTCAAAGATTACGCCGTATAAGACAATTAGGAGGAGATTTTCAAGTTTATCCAACTGCGGAACATTCTAGATTTTCTCATTCTCTAGGAGTTTATGAAATAGTTAGAAGAATGGTTACTGAGGTTAAATCACTTTGTGTTGAATTAACAGAATATGAAAAAGTTTGCGTGATGCTTGCGGGACTTTTACATGATGTAGGTCATGGACCGTTTTCTCATGCATTTGAGCATGTTACTAATCATAGTCATGAGGAATATACAGCAAAAATAATATTAGGAAATACTGAGCTTAATTCTATTTTAAGAGTTGTTTCAGAAAAATTGCCACAAGATATAGTCTCTATTATTCAACATACTCATGAAAATGACATACTGAATCAGATTGTTTCAGGTCAACTAGATGCCGATAGAATGGATTATTTATTACGTGATTCTTATTTTACAGCGACAAGTTATGGACAGTTTGACCTTGAAAGAATATTACGTACAATGCGCGTAAGAAAAACTGCTGAGGGAAGAAAGGTAATTGTCGTTAAATATACTGGTATTCATAGTGTAGAAGACTATATTATGGCGAGATATCAGATGTACTGGCAGGTTTATTATCATCCTGTAGCTAGAAGTTATGAGGCGGTATTTATTCAACTATTTAATAGATTGAAGGATATTTTTAAAGGTGATAAAGATTATTTTGAAGATATGAAGGTGTTGATTCCATTTTTAGGGAAATCTGAAGTGAGTGTAGACGAATATTTTAAACTAGATGAAAATTCACTATTATATTGTTGTTCTCTTATTCAAGATAAAGAAGATAAAATTGCTGCTGATTTAGCAAAAAGATTACAAAACAGAAATTTATTTGAGTATGTAGATTATAAAGAAGAAAATTTAGCTCAGATAAAAAATATGCTTAAGGAAAGTTGTTTAGATGAGCGTTATTATTTAAGGATTGAGAATATAGAAGCTAGTGTTTATAGTCCGTATAAAGGCAGAAAGATACTAATTGAAAAATTAAATGGTGATATAGTGGCATTAGAAAAAGCTAGTACTATAGTGGAATCTATAACTAAAGGTCAGACTAAGAAAGAAGGGACTATATTTTTCCCGAGATAACATAAAAATCAAGGTAATTGAGATGGTAAAATTTACTTCATCAATTATCTTTATTTTTTATTTATAGTGAAAAATCAAGATTAACCCTTTTTAATTGTCAGAAAATAAAATATTTTTAACTAACTATTGATTTTAATTTTCGGAAATGTTATAATCATAATTAAATAATAAAAACTATGAATTATAAATTTTAACAACAAAGGAGAGATGTAAAATGTTTGAATTAGCAAATGTAGCAAGACCAGGGGTAAGTGAATATATTTCAGGAAGTGGGGCATTGTCTGCACTTGATAATAGATTAGAAGGGTTTAAGACTCCTTTGATTGTTACTGGGGAAAAATCTTACGCAGCATTTACGAAGTTTTATAAAGGGAATAGAGAGTTTAGAGTAGCAAAATATGATGGTTCTGCATCTTTTGAAGATATGCAACACATCGCTGGGGAATATGGAGAAGGTGTTGACGTAGTTCTTGGAGTAGGGGGAGGTCGTGTTATCGATACTGCAAAAGGTGTAGCACAAAACTTAAATGTTGAGTATATGACAGTACCGACAGTAATCGCAACTTGTGCACCTTATGCACCTGTAGCTGCGGTTTATCATCCAGATCACACATTTAGAGAGGTTGCATATTTTAAACGTACAGCCTATGCTTGTGTCGCAGACTTAGACTTGTTATTAGAATCACCAAAAGAATACTTTGTAGCGGGAATTGGAGATACTTTAGCCAAATGGTATGAAGCAGTAGTGTTAGTAGAGAGAAATAATAAATTTAATGATCCTTTTGTAAGAATGGGATTAGAAGCAGCTAAAATCACTCGTGATGTTCTTCTTCGTGATGCTAATGGTGCATTGGAAGCTATGGAAAAAGGTGAAGTCACTGAAAGTTTCAAAAATGCAGTAGACACAGTCTTTGCTATCTCAGGATGCGTTGGATGTTTCGGTGTTCACTATGGACGTATGGCAGGAGCTCACGCAGTACATAATGGTATGAGTTTAGTTAAAGAAACGCATTCTGTATTACATGGAACAAAAGTATCTTATGGTATTTTAGTTCAATTACTTGCTGAAGGTAAGAGAGAAGAAGTTGAGAAACTTGTTCCATTCTATAAAGCTAATGATTTAGCTTATAACTTAGCTTGCGTGAATGTAACAGAAGATGTAGAAGAAAAAATGCAAAAAATCGCTGAATTTGCAGCTAGTGAAAAAGAAACATTTAAACTTGCGGTTGATGTTTGTACACCGGAAGTTGTAGTAGCTGCGATGAAAGAATTAGAAGAATTGACGAAATAATAATAGGAAAGACCTCGGATATTTTAATCTGAGGTCTTAAGTTTTGTATTTTATAAGTTATTTTTTAATATTGGGACTAACATAGCATCACTGATGTTTTGTGCTGTGTCATCTTGAAGCAAGTAATTAACAATTTCATAACCAAATAGAGTAGCTACAGCTGCGCCTTGAGCAGTGATTACATTTTTATCAACAACTACAGCTTTTTTATTGTTATAATTTTTACAATTAAGTTCCTTTTCAAAAGTTGGGTAAGAAGTGACTTCTTTATCTTCAAGGATGCCTGCTTTACTTAGTACGATAGGTGCAGCACAGATGGCAGCAACCAATTTACCGGCATTATACATTTCTTGATAGAATTTGATAATTTTGTCGTTATCACGAAGTAATGTGCTTCCGGGCATTCCACCTGGGATTACTATTGCATCATAATCAAGAATATTGTCGATGTCATCAATTTTTTTATCTACTATTATTTTTACGTCATGTGAGCTAGTTATATAATCTTCGTTGTTTGCAGAGATTAGATCAACGTGAATATTTGCACGACGCAGTATATCTAGGGGTGCAATTAACTCTAATTCTTCACTTCCATTTTCAACGAATAAGGCTACTTTTTTAGTCATAAAAAATCCTCCTAATGGGTATTGTATATAGTTATAGAAACTAATTGGATACAATAAAATTAGTTTATTCTTTAAATATTTTTCTAGAATACTCTATAGTGGTGAGATCAAAATTGCATAGCAATTTTGTAAAGAGTAAATGAGATTATAGGCTCATTTACTAGCTGGAGAATCCATTTTTTATGTGGTATCATATAAAAAATTAGTCGGAAGCGCCCTTCACCACTATAAGAGTATAAAAAAATACAAGAGAAATTCTATACCTATTTTATTTCTTTATTTTAATTTTATTGTATTTGTAAAGAAAAATCAACCACCTACGGAAGATGGTTGATTGTGTTTAAACTCAATATTAATTATTTAGAAATTTCTAATACTCCGTATCCAGTGTCACGGCGTTTATATACTACAGAAATTTCATTTGTAGTGTTATCTAAGAATGCGAAGAAATCGTGTCCTAGAAGTTCCATTTGGAATACAGCTTCTTCTCTTGTCATTGCTTCAACTTTAAGTTGTTTAACTTTGCCAAGATTTAAAGTAGTTTCTTCAGCTTCTTCTAACTCACTAGTAAGAATATTTTCTTCAGCAAATCCTTTTTCACGACCTTTTCTATTGATTTTAGTTTTGTGTTTTCTCATTTGACGTTCAAGTTTGTCAACAACTAAATCAACAGCAGCGTATAAATCTTCGTTTGTTTCTTCAGCTCGAAGTGTTACACCTTTAAGTGGTACAGTGATTTCGATTTTTTTCTTATTATTTTTGTATACTTTAGCATTAGCGTAAACGTTTGCTTCTAAACTGTCAGCAAAGTATTTTTCTAATTTAGAAACTTTACTTTCAACATACTCTCTGATTGCTTGGGTAATTTCTAAATTTTCTCCTCGTACTTGATATCTTAACATTTTAAAGCACTCCTTTCATAAAGCAGCTTAGCTACTTTATAGGGGTTTCCCCCTTTTTTTATAGTTTTATTATACCACTTTTTGATAACGTTAGCAATATAGTTTGCATAAAAATGTCACTTTTATAAAATGTACATTTATTTTGCTTTATAAATATATTTTTGTTAAAATAAAATTAAATATAGATGTTATGTGGTTAACTAGGAATATTAGAAACTTAAAATGTTAACTAAATGAGGAAATTTACTGAAAATATTTTTGATAAAAATTTACAGATAAGGGGTAATAGAAAATGTTTTTTAGGGAATACTGTGAATTTATAGAGGCGATTTATATAGTTTATTATTCAAAAATGAATAATAATGACAAAAGTATAAATTATAGAAAAATTAAAAAGAGCTATGATGATTTTGGAGAAATCAATTCTGATTTTGATGAAATATATAATGAAATAACGACAGGGGCAGTCTATACTCTAAAAGAGAGTGATTTAACTTTTTTAAGGAGGTATAATGGACTGCTTTTATCCATATCTAAATTGCTAAAAATGAATATTAAACTTCATTATTTAGATAATTGTCAATATATAAGTAAATTGTACTCAGTAAATGAAGATCAAGGTAAGTTTCACTGTTTACAATGTGATAATAAAGATCAGCAACATTTTTTCACATTTAGTAATAAAAATCAGGAAGTTACATATTGTAGAAGATGTATAGATTTTGGAAGAAGTGATGATTATTTTATAAAGTTTCATATAAATATACCAATATTAGATTTAAAAGCACTAGAAAAACCTAGTGTAGAGTTAAGCGATGTTCAGGAAGTGGCAAGTAAGACTTTAGTGGAGAACATAGAAAGCGCAAAGAGTACTTTAATCTGGGCTGTTTGCGGGGCGGGTAAGACAGAAATAGTTTATGATGCTATATATCATGCAA
Source organism: Gemella parahaemolysans (assembly GCF_053758945.1). NCBI lineage: Bacteria > Bacillati > Bacillota > Bacilli > Caryophanales > Gemellaceae > Gemella > Gemella parahaemolysans. Next base: position 12,121 of record NZ_JBSMTP010000008.1, on the reverse strand, counting down.
TCTTGGATAATAAAAACATATGCTTGGCAATTCCAAGAAGAGATGTAGTCAAAGAATTATCCGAAAGGTTTGCTCGCGATTTTAGTGGCTATTCAATGAGTGTTTTGCATGGTGAGGAAAAGACTTTTGGAGATTCGAATTTCTATATTATGACTACTCATCAACTAGTTAAGTATTACAACTACTTTGATATTGTTATTATTGATGAAGTGGATGCTTTCCCGTATTCTGGTGATGAATGTTTAGAAAATGGCGCCAAAACGAGTTTGAAAGATGATGGTGTTCTTGTATTCCTTTCGGCAACACCATCTGAAGTAGTAAAATCTAGTGTTGATGAAGTTATAAAAATCCCTATAAGGTATCACAGATACCTATTACCTGTTCCGAAAATAAAAATTGAAAAGCCCGAAGTGTTTGATTTTTCTAGAAAATCACGATTTCTAGAGAAATTCATTAAAGAAAAATTGAAAAAGGATAGACGAATCTTAATATTTGTTCCTGAAATAGGCATGTGTGAGATGGCTGTCTTATATTTTAAAAAATGTATTTCCGAGGAAATAATTGTAGATTTTGTCTATAGTGGTGATAAAAATAGAAGTGAGAAAATCCAGAAATTTTATAATAGAGAAATAGATGTCCTTATTACAACTACGATATTAGAACGTGGTGTGACTTTTGATTATTTAGATGTCGTGGTTTTTGATGCAAAGCATATAAATTTTACAAAGTCGGCATTAATTCAAATTTCAGGTAGGGTAGGTAGAAAGGACTATGATAATTCAGGTGATGTTGTATTTTTAGCGGATAGTATAACTAGGGATATGAAAGCTGCTATTAAAGAGATTGAGTATATGAATAATCTTGCGAAATATAGAAAGTTGAACAGGAGGTAAGATATGAAGTGTAGTTTTTGTGGTTTAGAAATAAAGAAAAAGTTGGGGTTTGATACATTATTTGAAAAAAAAGAGGATTTTTATCTTTGTACTAGCTGTAGGGAACATATTGATATAAATGTCCTGGAAGTAGGAGAATATATTTTGTATTATTTTGCTGACTATGAATTTTTAAAAGATGAAATCTATTCTATAAAATATTTCGGAGATGTGGCTTGCGCAGTAAAATTTAAAAAGCTTCTAGATAAGTTTTTTTCTTTAAATAATTTTGATTTAGTGACGATTGTTCCAGCAAACGAGATTCGGGAGATTATTCGAGGGTTTGATCATATTGAACAAGTTTGTAAGTTATGTGATGTGGACTATAAGAAAATTCTTAATTGTGATTATAGAAAGAAACAATCTAAACTTCATAAAGGAAGAAAGGAGAACAGGTATCATCTTTTATGCGATGAAATGACTCTAGGAAGTGTTGAATCTGTTTTGATAATAGATGATATATATACGAGTGGAAATACTTTATTAGGATGTGCTAAAACTATAAAAGAAGCCTATCCAAATATAAAAATAAGTTTTTTAACGTTATCAAAAGTAATATAACAGATAATCTGAGTATTTTTTTCTTAACAACATATGATTTTGTGGTATAATGTTTAAGTTGAATTTTAAACATAGTTATGCTACTTTAGATTCGATATTTTATGAAAATTATATAGTTAGGAGATGGTTAAAACAAAAATTTTATTTTCACTTATAATGATCGTATTAATTCTAATTCTGGTAATCTTTTTATCTAAGAAATTCGAATTAAATAAGGATCAAATTATTATATTTTGGATATTAGTTTTATTCTGGTCTGCGATAAGTATTATACGTGCTTATAGAAAGTTATACGCAATTACACCGATAGAACAAGGTGGACTTTCTTTAACACCGGTACTCGCAGCTCAAATAGCAGCCGGATATGGACTTATGAGCTTAATAGTAAGGTTGCCAATGTTTTTGGCGAGCGATATTTTTAAAAGGCGTAAAATATTCGTTCAAATTTCTCTATTTTTATTAATAATTACTTCATTTTTAGTAGCATTTAACGGTAGCTATATAACCTTATACTTATCTTCTTTATCATTGGGGATAAGTGCTACAATGCTTGCTTTGTTTAATGTTATTTTTTCAGAAACTTTTTCTAAAGATAAGGCAGCAGTGTCAGTATCGATACTATCTGTTGCACCGTTACTAGCTGAATTTATCGCAGCACCTATACAATATGTCTTTACTATGAATACATATAAACATTTTGACTATATGTGGATAGTAGCAGGTGTTATTGCGGTAATAACGTTTGTATTATCATTTATGATGAAAGATTATCGCCCTGTTGATAGTGGTTTCTCATTTGATAAGGTGAAGGTAGTAATTAAACATAAGAGTTTTATCTATATTTGTCTAATAGCATTATTACTTTCATTTATTAAGTTTGCTACAAGTGGAGCCAACATGATTACTTACGGTAAAACAGAGCTGAATATGACGCCGCTAATGCTTGCGTATATGGATGCAGTATTTGCAGTACCTCAGTTGATTGCTGGAGTTCTTGTGGGAGTGTACTTTACGAGAAAATGGGGTATTCAAAAAACTCTATTATTCTTACTAGGGTGTTCATTAGCATTCTATATTATAGCGTTATATGTTAATAACCCGTATGTTATTTATTTTAGTTATGTCTTAAATGGATTAGGATATGGAGGTGCTTATAATGCACTGATTTCTCTTGCTATGCAATATTTCGATAGAGAATATCGTAATGTTAGTATGGGAATATATCAAGCATTCTTCGCATTAGGTATCTATTACGGAGATTATGTCTATGTTTGGATAGGTAAACATATTAAAAATGGTTTACTTGGTTTTACGCAAAGTAAATCTATTTTCCTTATTGTTATATGTATAACTTTAATAAGTATGCTTATGGTTAAGGTAAAAGTTAGAGATAATTAAAAAAGTTGATTCACAATTTTGTGAATCAACTTTTTTAATTATAAAATGTTTATTAGAATCCGCCTAGTAAATCTGCACGAATATATCCAGTGTGACTTCCGTAATAAACATATACCCAACTTTCCCCAGATGAGTTAGTTTCAAGTGTTCTTATTGTAACAGAGGCTCCACCTTTTATTGATGTTAAGATTTTACTAGTATCATTTTTATCGCTTCTTAGGTTAACCCCAACAGATGGTTTTACATAAGCTGTACGTCCGCTAACACTATGTCTTACTTCATTTGATGAACTAGCAGAATCAGAAGGATTTGAAGAATTAGATGCTCCTTCTTTTACGATAATAGTTCCTTTTCTTTAGCTTTTTCATTTAGTCCATTAACTGTGAATGTTTGTCTGAATTTTCCTGTTGTTTTTAGTTTTAGTTTATTAGAAGTGTTCTTATTTAAAGTTATAGTAACTTCAACTTTATCTCCATTTTTTAAATTGCTTTGTTTATTAAATGAAATATCAGGGTTTGATAAAAAGTTAGAAATTTCCGCGCTAGAATTTGCAACTTCAGGGATCTTTTTTATATCAACCTCAGGTTTTCCTTCTCCTTCAGTTCCGTATGTTACGAAATTAACTTCGTAAGTAGCTAGGTTGATAACATTTTCTTTTTTCAAAAATTTATTATATCCGAAGTATAATGTTCCTACTAGCACTATAAATGTAATGATTGCTGTTAATACAATAGGTAGAATACTTTTTTTATTATTTTTTGGTTCTTTTGTGTATACTGGTGGAATAGTATTGTTAGGTGGAACAGTATAGTTTTGTTGTTCTGAATTTTGATTATTGTGTTGAGTACTGTTATAGTTTTGATTATTTGATGCTGAGGTTGTTGGACCTAGATTATTAGGGGCTAAATTATTATTATTCATTAAATTCTCCTTTTATCAATAAAATATTAATTTACATAATCTCCACCTGGAGCATTAAGGTACTCCTCTAGTGAAATATTTTTTTCATGGATTATTTTAGCTGTATCTTCACCGACGTAACGAATATGCCAGCTTTCTTCCATGTAATCTGTTTTCTCTACAAACTCAGGTTTATAACGAACGATAAATCCATAATTGTGAGCATTTTTTTCTAACCAAGCTGAGGCTTTTTTACTACTGTCGCTAGTTCCTTCTGATCCTAGTAATTGTCCCTCGTTATCTATGAGATCAAATGCTAAACCAGTTTGATGTTCGCTGTATCCTAGGCGAGCTGAGAATCTATCAGCTTCTTGTTTTCCGTGTGAAGCAACATAGTTATTGTATAATCCTATTTGAGCATTGTATGCTCTAAAACCAGATACTTGATTAGAAATATTTAATCCTAATGCTTGAGCATCGCTAATTAATTTATTAACTTTTTGTCTCGCTGTAGGATTTTCACCTGGATTGTAGTCTGCAGGAAGAGGATGTTTTTTGTTGGCTAAAATAATACCATTGATTATAGTAGGTTGAGAAGTAGTTTCGGGAGTTTTTCCGTTGGTAGTTTAAGTGTTCTCATTATTATTAGCTTTAGAGTCTTCTTTATTAATGGGGGATTTTGAATTATTTTTTTGAGTGGTAGAGTCAGATGTAGTTGTTTTATCATCTTTTTTTTAATAATAAAATCCGCTTAGAGCCACAGTTAAAACTACCAAAGTAACTGTAACAATAGTAATGATATATTTCTTCATAAAAAAATTCCTTTCTTTTGAAATAGTAAATGTAATCTATAGTAATTAATATAAAATTTTGAGTAAAGTATAGTTCATATTAAATATCATAAGTTGAATAAAAATTTTGTCAATTATATTATAAAGGATAATCAAGGGGAAATTATAAATAGATTTAGTAGATTTTGTATTATTTATCAATAGTTTGAATGAATAGTTACTACTCAACATATTTTCGATTTAAGGATATTAACTGGTTATAAGATAAAGGGTATTGAGTATAATAAGAATATTAATGGACAATAATTTGTAGAGGGAGATAAAATAATAGCTGATAAAGAGAGAAATAATTAAAGTATTAGAAAGAGTTTAGATTATATGATATTCCAGTATGAATTCATATCAAGAGTATTTTTTTAATTTATAGTTAATACTAAGTTTATGTTTTTTTATTTTTCTTTCAAAAAATCTTGAAATTTGGTATAATGATACAGATACCTATATAGTTAAAATTACTTTATATGGAGATTATTAAAATAATAAAGGAGTGTTAATTTGGATAATAACATTTCAGATGTCTTAGGCAAAGAAATTGAAAAATTAATGAAGAATAAATTTTTCTTTAGAATGCCTAGTAATTCAAAAATTTTAGCTTATTCAGCTAGTTATTTATTATTAATATTAATAGGATTGTTATTGAATATTGAAATTGTAGCAGCATTTCTTTCGGTATTTCCCCTTACATACGTATTGGGAGCGAAAGGGTTGAGATATTATATTCCATTAATACTTGGTGGTGCAGGAATTTTATTAGCTATAGCATCTCCGATTATGACAGTTTGGTTTGCTATACATATGCTAATAGCATATATAATATATAAAACTATCTTTTTGCGCGCTTCGAAATTATTTCTAGTTGTAGCTGTTAATACAGTAATATACTTAGGTATAGCGCTATATATATTTATATCAATAAAAATTGGGGAGATAACTATTGATAGTAAGCAGATACTAGAATTTATAAATAATTATGTGAATTCTATGGTTGAGATGAATCAAGGAATTGATAAGAATTTAGTACTAGAAAGTTTTTCTAACTTACAGAAATCGTTTCCTGTTACATTGTTTATAATGTTGTTTGTATATAGCTTAATATTGGTACAGTATACATTATCGTTATTAGCCAGAGAATATGTCATTATTCCAGCATTTCCGAAGTTTAGTCGAATAATGTTGAGTCAGAAAAGTGCATATATTTATATTGTGGTTACTATAGTGGCCCTTTTAGTTGAAATAGAGACGGGGAGTAATACTTATAGTTTTTGGAATATTTTATTCCAAAATATAACAGGAGTTTTATCGCTTGCGTTCATATTAAATGGATTGTTTACTGCATTCTTTTTTATCGAACAAAAGATGAAATCAAATATTGGTAAACCTGTTGTATTTGTCTTAATGTTGATTTTTAGTCCTATCTTTGAGTTACTTGGATTTATTGACAGTGTATTCAAGTTGAGAGAAGGGTACATTATTATGAAGAGGGGGAGATAAGTATGAATGATAAGAAAAAATATGAATTAATTATTATTGTTATTTTTCTAATAGGTGCAATACTAAGTGGTATATTTAATATTTATAGCTTAGTAATTTACTTATTAGTTGGATCGCTTATTTTCGCCCTTTATAACATACAAAGGGAAAAAATAGCTGAACATACGGAGAGGTATATCAGTAAATTAACAAATAGAATTAAAGATTCATCAGAAAGAGGTGTTAATAAATTCCCTATAGGAATAGTCGTAATTGATGAAAATAAGAATATAGAATGGGCAAATAATTTTATATATAAAAATATTAAAGTTGAAGACATAAAAGGTCTAAACATTTTAGAACTGATGCCGGAGCTTGAAGAATTATTTGATCTTGAGACACCAGTGGATAATCAATTTGAGATTTTTGGGAAGCATTATAAAGTTAATTATCAAAAAGATAGCGGATACATTTATTTTTTCGACATTACAGAAAGTAAAGTAGTGATGCAAAGATTTAGAGATACGCGACCAATTATTCTTAATTTGAGTCTTGATAATTATGAAGATGTTTACGATTCATTGGAAGATGAAGTTGCGAGTAGACTGGATGCCACTGTTGTTATTACTTTAACAGATTGGGCTAAGAAAAATAGTATTTATCTAAAAAGAATAGATGATGATAGATTCATCGGATTGTTAAATGTAAAAGACTTAAAAAAAATAGAAAAAGAAAAATTCCAAATTTTAGATACTATTAGGAATCTAAAAGAAGAATTTGATGCACCAATTACTTTGAGTATAGGTGTTGGGATGGGAACTGATTTCTTACCAGAACTTGGAGAACTTGCTAAGAGTTCGTTAGATTTAGCCTTAGGGCGTGGAGGAGATCAGGTAGCCATGAAAGATGTTGATGGTACGATTAGATTCTATGGTGGTAAAACTAACCCACAGGAAAAACGTACTAGAATCAAGGCACGTGTTGTTTCTAATGCATTGGCTGACATAGTAAATGATAGTGATAAAGTGATAGTAATGGGACATAAACGTCCTGATTTCGACGCGGTTGGTGCATGTGTGGGTATTTATACTTTCTCTAAGTTTTTAGGTAAAGAGTGTTATATTATCTTAAATGAAAGTGATCGTGATGAAACTATTAAAAAAGTAATGTTTGAAATAGATAGTCATGATGAACAATTATCGAGAGTATTTGTAGACAGTGATGAAGCATGGGAGCTAATGACTCCTCAGACAACTTTAATTGTTGTAGATACTTCTGATGCCTCACGTGTAATAGATGCAGCGATATTATCTAAGGCTAATAGAAAAGTTATAATTGATCATCATAGACGTGGTGAAGATATAATAACAAATCCATTATTAACCTATATTGAGCCGTATGCTTCATCAGCATCCGAATTAATCGCAGAATTAATTGAGTATCAGACTAAGATAGAAAAAATCTCGCCTATTGCTGCAACAATCATGCTTGGAGGAATAGTAGTAGACACTCAGAATTTTTCTGTAAGAACAGGTTCTAGAACTTTTGATGCAGCTGCATATCTACGTAGTAATGGTGCGGATCCAATAAGAGTTAAGACGATTCTAAAAGAACCATTTGAGAATTTTATGAATAGAGTAGAAATAATTAATAATTCTATTCAGAAATCCCCAGAGATTATTATGGCAAAAGCCCCTGAAGATAAATATTATACAAATGTTATGCTTGCTCAAAGTGCAGATTTACTTCTAACTCTAAAAGGTATTGAATGTAGTTTTGCTATAGGATATCTAGAAGAAGGTAAAGTAGGTATTTCAGCAAGATCATTAGGTAATATTAATGTTCAACTTATCATGGAAGAACTTGGTGGCGGAGGCCATCTTGCTAATGCAGCAACTCAGATTGAGGGGATTAGTTTAGACGAAGCGTTAGATCGTCTAAATGATGCTATTGATAAAATAATATCATAAATATAAATAATAGATAAAAGGAGAAATTGTAATGAAAGTTATATTTTTAGAAGATGTAAAAGGAAAAGGTAAAAAAGGAGATGTTAAGGAGATTGCTGATGGATATGCAAAATTCTTAATAACTAATAAAAAAGCTGTAGCAGCAACAAATGCTAATATGGCAACACTAAAAGGACAACAAAAACGTGTAGAAAAAGATAAACAAGAAGAATTAGTTCAAGCTAACTTACTTGCGAAACAACTAGAAGGTCTTGAAGTAACAATTAAAGTTAAATCTGGAGAAGGCGGAAGGTTGTTTGGTTCAGTGTCTTCTAAACAAATTGTTGAAGAACTTAAGAAACAACATGATCTTAAAGTTGATAAAAAGAAAATTGATTTACCACACGGTATTCAATCTTTAGGATATACAAATGTTAAAATTAAACTACACTCTCAAGTAGAAGGAACAATTAAAGTTCACGTGGTGGAACAATAGTAAATAAGTTGAAGGTGATAATATGAAATATCATATAGATTCTGTCGTTATGGCGGAACAATCGTTATTAGGGGCTCTAATGCAAGAGCCTGAAAAACTAGTAGAAGTCAAAGCGACAGTAGATCCTGAAGACTTCTATGATGAACGAAATAAAGATATTTACAGTGCTATTTTACGTTTAGATGAAATGGAAATAATACCTGACACCACTACAATTTTTGAAGAAATAAATAATAGTGGGGCATTCAGAAATGTGGATGCCTCATTATATATAGTGGATTTATATGATATTACTCCAAGTTCTCGTAATATTATGCATTATGCGAATTTAGTAAAGAGATATTCTATTTACAGAGAAATTCGTGCTGCATTATTAAGTAGTACTGAAGAGATGAATCAAGGAAATGCTGATATTGATTCTTTAACGGCAACTTTATTCGATCAAGTTGAACGTGCAATGGAGCGTGCAAAGACATCTCAGTTTAAGAATATGAAAGATGTTACTGAGGAAGTTTTTAAAGAGATTCTAGCTCGTATGGCAGGAGAAGGTGAGAATGTAGCTGTTCCTACTGGTTACGGCGCTCTAGATAAGCTTGTAGGTTTTGGTAAAGGGGATTTAATTATCCTTGCAGCGCGTCCTGCAATGGGTAAAACAGCATTTGCGCTAAATATTGCGCTAAATATTGCTGGAAAAAATCCTCGTTCTGAAGATGAGAAAAGAACAGTGGCATTATTCTCGTTAGAGATGGGTGCGGATCAGCTTGTTTCTAGGATGATTTGTAGTGAGGGAATGATAGATTCCGAAAAAATTAAACGAGGAAATCTTGATAATGATGATCTTATGAAACTAGAAACAGCAGTACATTTCTTAAATCAGAAAAATGTCTTTATTGAGGATAGTGCTTTTATTAAAGTAAATGAAGTAAAAGCGAAGTGTAAGTTATTAAAAGCTGAACATGGCTTAGATCTAGTGGTTATTGATTATCTGCAACTTCTGCAAGGAAGTAAGAGAACAGATAATAGACAACAAGAGGTATCTGAAATATCTCGTAGTTTAAAACAGATGGCGAGGGAACTGGAATGTCCAGTCATCGCCCTATCTCAGTTATCACGTAGTGTTGAATCTAGGCAAGATAAACGCCCTATGATGAGTGACCTTAGGGAATCTGGAAGTATTGAGCAAGATGCCGATATAGTTTCATTCTTATATCGTGGTGACTACTATAGAAGTGAAGATGCTGATGAAAATGAAGTTCAAGAAACAAGTGATGTCTCTACTATTGAGGTAATTATTGCTAAAAATAGGCACGGACAAACAGGAACGGCTGAACTTGCATTTATGAAACGATTTAATAAGTTTGTATCTAAAACTTATGCTGAATAGGAGAGAAAGTTATGAAAGATAGAAATAGTAATCAAGGGGATGAAGTCGAAAAGATGGAGGATTCTATTTTTGTTGATTACAGTGTATGTAAGAGTGAATTAATGCCAACTGGTTACTATGATACAAATGGTTTCTTTGTTATAGCTGGATATTGTGATAAACATGGAAAATTTGTAGAGGATGATAAATCGCCAGTTAATTTAAAAAATTAATTATTATGTCTCTAGAAAAACAAAGTATTTGTTTATAAGATAGGGAAAATAGTTAAAGGTGAGTAAATTAAAAGCTAGGTACAGATAGCTAAAGTGTTGTTTGTTGCTGGCTTTTTACAAAAATATTATGATAAAGTTTTGGAGGAAAAAATTATGAATTTTAAGAATAAAAGATTGATATCAACTGTGATTGTTGTGGTTCTAGTGGTGTTTTCGTTAATTAAAGGGACTATCACATCAAGTAACAATAATAAAAAAGATGATGCAGAATTAAATGGGTACTTAACAGAATTTCTACAGGAGCAAAGTGTTACTAAATTAACTTTGAAAAAAGGTGATAGTAGTGAAGTAATTCAAAAGATTTCTATTGAAGGTGAGATTAATGCAGAAATGACGAATACTTATTCAAGAGGTTCTATATTGAATCAAATTAAAGAAGCTAAGAATAATCCTAATGTTAAAGCTATACTATTATCTGTGAATTCACCAGGTGGAGGTGTTTATGAGACTGCAGAATTGTACAATGCTCTCAAGAATAGTGGGAAAGATGTTTATGTTTCGATGAAGAAAACAGCCGCTTCTGGAGGATATTATGTATCGACTGCTGCTAAGAAAATTTTTGTAAATACTGAAACAACCACTGGTTCTCTAGGAGTTATTATGAGTTATGTATCTGCTCAAAAATTCTTAAATGATCATGGAATTAAACAAGAAACTATCCGTTCTGGAGAGCAAAAAGCAGTAGGTGGCTTAACAGAGGACTTACCAGAATCAACTAGAAAAATATTACAAGAACAAAACAAAGAAGCGTATGAAAGATTTGTAAAAGCTATAGCTGAAGGTAGACGCCTAAGTGAAGATGAAGTTAAGAAACTTGCTGATGGTAGAACATATACTGGTACTCAAGCAGTAGCGAACAAACTTGCTGATAAAGTTGGTACTGAAGATGAACTTATTGATTTAATAAAAGAAGAAAAAGGATTATCTAACCCAACTGTAATCGAATTAAGAGCTGATAAAACTGCAGAAAGTTTAATTTCTAGATTTGTAAAAGCAACAACAAAAAGTTTCATCTCTGAATTAAATAGTGAAGTAAATTCGAACAAAGTTGAACGTAGCTACTTAGGATAGGGAGGGGATTTAAATGAATAATGATTTAAATAATAATAGACCTTCAAACGAGCCGCTTCTTAACGGGGGTACTACGGTAGCATCGGATGAACCTACACGAAATGAAGAACTTGTTAAAGAGTATAAAGATACTAAAGAAGCACAAGAAAAAGTAGAAAAAGATTTTTCATTGCCAACTTCATTAGAAGATTATTTAATGCTTTCTAAAAATTTCTATGCAGGTTTTTGGACTAGATTTGTTGCATATATAATTGATATGACAGTTATTTATGCTATATCTAGTTTATTAAATACTTTTAGTTTTGGACTTTTGAATAAGCAATTAGATTTTCCTATCTTAGGAGAAGAATCTCTGAGTTATGTTATTGTTATGTTTACTTACTTTATAGCGATGACTTACTTCTTCTCTCAAACCTTAGGTAAGATGATTATGAAGATAAAAGTAGAGACTAATAAAGGGGAAAAGTTAAGTTTCGCAGATGTAGTCTATCGTGAACTAGTAGGTAGATTATTAACGATATTCTTAGTATACCTGCCGTATTTAGCAGTAGCTTTCACAAATAAGAAAAAAGGACTTCATGACTTTATTGCTGATACTGTAGTAGTAAAAGAAGATTTTTCAAAATTACGTCGTCAGATGAATGAAAAGTTAGAGAGTAAAAATTAGTATTGTAAAAAGCTGTAGGTTTAAATAAATCTACAGCTTTAAATTAAAAGGCTTTAGCCAGTTGAGGAGGCGAAGTCTCCGAAACAAAAAACCACCCGCTATGCGGGTGCGAGATAAAAGTTAAACAATTGAAAAATCATCCTTTCTTGATAAAATAAGAGTAGTTCAAG
>NZ_JBSMTP010000007.1:0-75468 GCF_053758945.1 Gemella parahaemolysans | reverse complement strand
GTGTAGATAAAACAGGTTTACCAGAAGGTACAAGAGTTACATGGAAAACAAATCCAGATGTAAGTACACCAGGAAGTCATCCAACAGTAGCGTTAGTAACGTACCCAGATGGAACAGTAGACGAAGTCACAGTACCAATTACGGTAAAAGAACAAAAAGATACATACACTCCAACTGCGAAACAGCCAGGACAAACCGCAAAACACGGAAGTGAACCAAGCGCAGAAGGAAGTATCAACACAGAAGGCTTACCTAAAGGAACAACGTACACATGGGTAGAAAAACCAGATACAAATACAACACCAGGAAACAAACCAGGAAAAGTATTAATCACATACCCAGACAACAGTACAGAAGAAGTGACAGTAACGGTAGAAGTAACGCCACAAAAAGATGATTACGATCCACAACCAAAAGCACAAACGGTAGACAATGGAACAGTACCAAATGCAGAAGACAGTGTAGACAAAACAGGCTTACCAAGCGGAACAACCATCGCATGGAAAGAAACACCAGTAGTGAACACACCAGGAAGTCATCCAACAGTAGCGTTAGTAACATATCCAGATGGAACAGTAGATGAAGTCACAGTACCAATCACGGTAAAAGAACAAAAAGATACATACACTCCAACTGCGAAACAGCCAGGACAAACCGCAAAACACGGAAGTGAACCAAGCGCAGAAGGAAGTATCAATACGGACAACCTACCTAAAGGAACAACGTACACATGGGTAGAAAAACCAGATACAAATACAACACCAGGAAACAAACCAGGAAAAGTATTAATCACATACCCAGACAACAGTACAGAAGAAGTGACAGTAACGGTAGAAGTAACACCACAAAAAGACGATTACGATCCACAACCAAAAGCACAAACTATTACAAATGGAGATATTCCGAATGCGAAAGATAGTATAGGAAATGTGAAGGAGTTACCGGATGGAACAAAAATAGAATGGAAAGATCGAGTAGTACCAAGTACTAATATTCCAGAAAATGTAACTGCAAAAATAACTATAACATATCCAGATGGAACGGAAGATGAAGTTGAGGTAACAATAATAGTTAATAAACAAACTGCAAAAGGAGATCCAGAGGTACAACCAGCCTTACCAGAATTTACTGGAGGAGTGAAAGGAGATCCAGAGGTACAACCAGTCTTACCAGAATTTGCTGGAGGAGTGAAAGGAGACCCAGAGGTACAACCAGCCTTACCAGAATTTGCTGGAGGAGTGAAAGGAGACCCAGAAGTACAACCAGCGTTACCAGAATATATTGGAGGAGTGAATGGAGAGCCAGAAGTACAACCAAGCTTACCAGAATTTGCTGGAGGAGTGAAAGGAGACCCAGAAGTACAATCAGCGTTACCAGAATATACTGGAGGAGTAAACGGGGAGCCAGAAGTACAACCAGCGTTACCAGAGTATACTGGAGGAGCAAATGATGAGTCAGAAATTCGCTCTAGCTTCCGAGATAAAACTTCTAATGTTGCGACTAAACGTTTAGCTAATACAGGGCAATCACAAAATAATAGTGAGTTAGCAGGATTAGGATTAGCGATTGTAGGTCTATTTGCAGCAATAAAACGCCGTAAAAATGAGGAAGAGTAATTTTAAATCTTATTAAAAAATTAAGATTTCTAAATTTATAATAGAAAAAGAATCCCTTGGAGATGATTATTTCCAAGGGATTTTATATATAGAAAAAGGTCCGACATTGTCAGACCTTAAATTTTTAATTTATTATTTTTTTAATAAATCGCGGATTTCTTTAAGAAGTTCTTCTTTAGCATCAAGCGTTGGAGTTTCAGCTTCAGCATCTGCTTCAGCTTTAGTAACTTTGTCTTTAGCTGTGTTGATGGCTTTAATGAAAATGAAGATTGCGATTGCTGTAATTAAGAAATCGATAGTGATTTGAATGAAGTTACCGTATTTGATACCTTCCCAAGCTAAGTTTGTGAAATCAGGTTTAGCTGGGAATACAAGAGCGATAAGTGGCATCATAATGTCAGTTACTAATGAACTAACGATTTTACCAAAAGCAGCCCCCATGATAACCCCGATAGCTAGGTCTAATACGTTTCCTTTAAATGCGAATTTTTTAAATTCGTTTAACATAAAAAATAATCTCCTTTCAAAATTTCATACTTGAGTATAATATATCAAAATTGATATAAAATCAAGTATAAAGATTATAATTTTTTAAAATAACTCAAGAAAACGTATTCTAACCGTAATTGTCACATTATTTAGATATATTTTTTATAAATTGTTTATATTTTTTTTAAAATAATATATGTATTCGTAAGTAAAATATACTGTATTTGTAATTAGTATATAATTTGCCGAATAAACAAGATAACTAACCGAATATACATTATCTATAGATTTTTAAATATTTATTATATAAAATATAATTATGAAAGGAGCTAAAGAGATGAAAGTTGAATTAAATATAGATAAGAAATTTGGAGAAACAATAGTTACTATATCAACAAATAAAGTGAATGATGAGATTCAAAATTTAGTGAATTATATAGAAAATAAGGAAGATTACTTTATAGGAGTTTTAGATGGAAAAGTACGTTTATTAAATACGGAGGATATTATAAGGGTATATGTTGAAGATAGAAAAGTATATGTAGTTACAGTTGAAGGTAGATTTATTGTTAGAAAAAAATTATATGAAGTACAGAATACATTAACTAAGGATTTTATAAAAATATCTCAAAGTGAAATAGCTAATGTTAAATATATTCATAGCTTAGATTTAGGATGGAGAGGAACAATAGTAATAAAGTATAAAAATTCGGATATAAGTTATGTATCACGTAGGATGTTAAAAGAATTTAAGATGAAATTAGGATTATAGGAGGTATTAAAATGAAATTATTTCAAAAAATTGCAATATTTATGTTGTTAGGGATAGGAGCAGGGAATGTTATTAATCTGATATTTGGTATTTTGTGTGGTCAGTTTTATCCTGGTATGCCATTGTATATCCAGAGTTTTGATAATCTAAATATGGCAGTATTAATTCAAACCTTAGTATATGCTATTTTAGGCTTATTACAAGGATTAGCTGGTAAAGTATTTCAAAGTAAGTTAAATGATAATATAGTAATAGTATTTGTATCACATTATTTTCTTATTATGTTACCACTTGTGTTAGCGGGCTATTATTTGAAATGGTTTAGTAGTCTTACTACTTTAATTTTAATGCTGATTACAGCTACTGTGGTTTATATTTTAATAGGAATAGTTCGATATTTTAGTATTAGAAATAGTATAAGTGAGATAAATATAAAATTAAGAGATAATAGATAAGATTTCGCTAGTAACAAAGGAGGAGCAACACAAATTAATGATTTTGTGTTGCTCCTATGAATTTTTAGATTAATTATATAATATTTTTTAAGCATATTTTTCACCAAAAAATGTTGTTAATTTTTTGATGAATTAAATTATTATTTTATTACAATTAAAATATTATTTTTTTTCTTCAACTTTATCCTTCTTTAAAAATTTGTTAAGTAAATTAGAAGCTTTAGCTTTATTTTCTTCAACTTTTTCAGAAAGATTTTCGATTTTTTCATCAGTACTTTTCTTGAATCCAGTAACATTAGATTTCATATTATCTACTGAAGATTGTAATCCATTGATAGATGTTGCTAATCCTTCTGCTGAATTAAATAGCGGATCTAATTTTTCAGATTTTACTTGTAAGTCTTCAGCTAGGATGTTTGTGTTTTGCAATAAAATATTAGTTTCTGCCATGATTGGCTCTAAGTTTCCTTCTACTTTTTTAACTGTTTCATTTAAGTCTTTAGCAAGATTCAATGCATCTTCTGCAATGTTTGTCATATCTTCTACACACTCAGTAGCAACAGTAATAGATCTTCTAACAGTCCCAAGTGTAATAGCTGCACTTATACACAGAATTAAAACACCTACACCTGCTAAAAAGATTCCAGCATATGCTAAAATTAACCAGTTTATATCTAACATAAAATTTTCCTCCTTGGATTGGTATAATCAATTGTATTTTAAGTTTTTTCTAAATATAACTGATTATTTTGATTTTTGTTCTATAAATTTTTGACAAAGTTTATTGATATTTCCTGCTCCCATGAATAGGAATACACTATTATCAAAGTTTAGTTTATCGAAATCTTCTTCACTATTGATAATTTGAGCCCCTTTAGTAACCTTTTGAAGATCTTCTATACCTACTATTTTTTCTTTTTCACGAACAGAAGCGAAGATTGGGCAAAGAAATACTTTATCTGCTGTTTCTAAGCTTTCAGCAAATTCGTTTAAGAATTTAGCTGTACGCGTATATGTATGAGGTTGAAAAATCGCGATAACTTCTTTATCTGCATATTTTCTACGTGCGCTATTCATCGTAGCTTTAATTTCACTAGGATGATGAGCATAATCATCTACAACTACACTATTTCCTATTTTATGTTCACTAAATCTTCTTTCCGCAGGTTTATACTGACTAAGAGATTCTTGAATTTTTTCTATACTAATTCCATTTATATCAGCTAAAGCAATAGCGGATGTTGCATTAGAAATATCGTGTAATCCAAATACTGCCATAGTAAATGTTCCTAATAATTCAGAATTTTTATAGACGTCGAATTTACTGTGTTCTGATGTAGTTTGAACATTTTTTATTTGGTAATCATTTCCTTCATTGAAACCATATCTAATTGTTTTTGCAGTAGTTGGTTTAAGCTGAGAAGCTAAGCGATCATCTCCACAAATCACTACAGTATCTTTTACTTGATTCACAAAGCTTTGGAATGCATCAAACATATCGTGTTCATCATTGAAATAATCAGGATGATCAAAGTCGATATTAGTAACGATAGCATAATTTGGGTGATACGCCAGGAAATGTCTGTAGTATTCGCAAGCTTCAGCTATCATATACTCTGAATTTTTTTCACCGTGACCAGTTCCATCTCCAATTAAGTATGATGTAACATGATTGTGTTTGAAAATATTACTTGTCATTGTAGTTGTAGTAGTTTTCCCGTGTGCACCTGTTATTGCAATTGAAGGAATATCAGAAAGAAGTTTACCAAGGAATTGAGAGTAAGTGTAAGTAGTTAAACCTAATTCTTTAGCTCTTCTGTATTCAATATGTGTTTCATCGAAGGCATTCCCTAAAATTACTTCATAACCTTCTTTAATATTTTCTTCTCCATAGTAGTACATTGGGATGTTTCTTTGTTCTAATTTTTCTTGTGTAAAAAAGTATGTTTCCTCATCTGAACCTTGCACTTCATTCCCCATATCATAAGCGATTTGTGCAAGAGAACTCATTCCGGAACCTTTTATACCTATAAAATGATATTTACTCATTATACTATCTCCTAAGTTTTCATTAATAAAATAAAAAAAATTCTTTAATATTTTTTTCATAAGCAATTCAATTTTACACTAAAACTGATAAAAATTCAATAAATAGGAGTTTTTTTATAGTAGGCTATTTTCAAATATTAATTCCCAAAGTAAATTCCAGTTCAAACAAAAAACTGGAATTTAACTTGAAACTAATTTTTAATTAAGTATAATTCCTCTTTTTTATTTTGATTCCTTTAAAAAACTCCCAAAGTAAAGCTTCCTTGTTTTATACCGGAACTTACCTTGGGAATATTTTTATTGTTATTTTCCTTTTTTCCCAAGGTAAATTCCACTTTAATTTCTTATTGGAATTTACTTTGGGAATTTACCAAAATCTTGTTTTTTCAAAATCGTAATTTTTTAGTTACTGCCTTTAAAGTTTTTTATACACTAATTGATTATTTAAAAAGTTTACGTCTGACTACAAGTCCGATAAGACAGATTAAGCTTAATCCTAATGCAGCAGTGCTAGAAGAATTCATACCTGTGCTTGCTAATTTTTCAGATTTAGCTTTTGCAGGTTTAGCTTCTTCAGTTTTTTCAGAGAGTTGAGTAACAGCAGGTGTTTGACCAAAATCTATATTTTGAGTAGCTGAAGCTCCACCAACTGATCCAAGGTTTTGATTAGGATCTACTATTTCACCAGCAGTTCCGCCTTGCTCACTACCAGGAGCAGTTCCCTCTAAGTGGGGTTGAGGTTCTGGGGTAACAGGACCTGTATATTCTGGTACTTCATTTACTGCAGAAAGATTTTGAGTTAGTAAATCGAATGCTTTTTCTAAGTCTGCTAATCTGTCTTTTAATCCATTGATATAATAATCTTCAGCACCGTTTTCTTCACCATCTTTTATTTGATTTTTTATGTTAACAAGTTCATCTAATATTTTCTTGATTTCAGGTTGTTTAGCTTTGAATGTAGGAAGTTCGTTAACAGCAGCCTCAACAGCGTTAACGCCACCTTTGAATTCTGGAACTTCTGGTTGTACAAGTGGATCTCCGTTAGATTTTTCAGGTTTTGTTGGTTTTGGAGTTTCTCCTTCTGGTTTATCAGGAACAGTTGGAGGTGTTGTATCGTTTACTCCACCAGTGAATTCAGGAACTTCATTAACAGGGGCATCTTGACCATTAGAAGCAGCAGGTCCGTTGAATTCAGGAACTTCATTAACAGGAGCATCTTGACCATTAGAAGCAGCAGGTCCGTTGAATTCAGGAACTTCATTAACAGGGGCATCTTGACCATTAGAAGTAGCAGGTCCGTTGAATTCAGGAACTTCATTAACAGGAGCATCTTGGCCATTAGAAGCGATAGGTCCGTTGAATTCAGGAACTTCATTAACAGGAGCATCTTGGCCATTAGAAGCGACAGGCCCGTTGAATTCAGGAACTTCATTAACAGGAGCATCTTGGCCATTAGAAGCGACAGGCCCGTTGAATTCAGGAACATTATTACTTGAATTATTATTAGGTTTATTATCTGAAGTAGGTTTATTTTCAGGTTTGTCATTTCCTAGGACAGTATCTTTATCATTTTTATGTTTAGTATACTCTTCTAATGCTTTATCTATGTCAGATTTTCCTTCTAAAATTTTATCTATAGATTTTTCTTCATCATACACTTCTTGAGCTTTTTCAGTAGCTTCTTTTAGTTTAGCGTATGCTTCTTTATTAATTCCTTCTTTATCTTTATCATCGTTAACTAGGATTTTAGCTGTTTCTAAAGGTAAAAGAAGGTTTGCTCTTTCAGTAGCAAGTTTTTTAGCAACTTCATCATCAGTGCTTTCAATAGGTTTGTTAGCCTCATTATTACTTGGAGTGTCAACTTTGTCGTTAGGTTTGTTAACTTCACTATTAGCTGGAGTATCGACTTTGTCGTTAGGTTTGTTAACTTCGCTATTAGCTGGAGTGTCGACTTTGTCGTTAGGTTTGTTGGCACCGCTGTTAGCTGGAGTGTCGACTTTGTCGTTAGGTTTGTTGGTATCGCTGTTAGCTGGAGTGTCGACTTTATCGTTAGGTTTGTTAGTTTCGCTATTAGCTGGAGTATCAACTTTGTCGTTAGGTTTGTTAGTTTCGCTATTAGCTGGAGTGTCAACTTTGTCGTTAGGTTTGTTGGCATCACTATTAGCTGGAGTATCGACTTTATCGTTAGGTTTGTTAACTTCGCTGTTAGTTGGAGTGTCAACTTTGTTGTTAGGTTTGTTAGTCTCATTATTATTAGATGCATCAGTGTTGTCAATTGGTTTGTTAACTTCAAGAGCAGTAGCTTCTTTTAATCCGTTGACTGCATCTTCGATTTCTTTTAATAAACTAGAACGAGTGTCTTCTAGATTTCTTGTTTCTTTAGCTTTGTTTATGAATTCAGTTGCTTTAGTAATAGCTATAGTTAAATTATTTTTAGACTCATCTGAATAGTTACTTGAAGCTAGTTTGTCTTTAGCTGATTTAACAGCTGTGTCTAGTTTTGAAGTATCATATCTAAGAAGGTTATAGTATGTTTGAACATCATTAAATAATTTCAAGATTTCATTAGATTTAGGGTTGTTGTGTACTAAGTCTTCTAGTTTATCTATTTTTCCTTGAAGATAGCTATCTACAGCGTTGATGCTTTCTTCACTGTAGTTTTTACTGTCTTTATCAGAATTAAAGTTAGCTACAGCTTCAGCGTTTGAAGTTCTTAGTTGAATAAGTAAATCATATTGATTTTTTAAATCTGATAGTTCAGTAAATGCAGTAGAAATTTCTTCTGTGCTTGCAAGGTTATTTTTTAAGACATTTTGTGCAGTGTTGATTTTGTTACCGAAGTTTTTAATTACTGCCATATCTTGGCTTACATTTGCATTTTTAAATACATTATTCCAACTATCATAGTATTTACTTGTTGTAGCTTCGAATAGTGCGTTTAGTTGTTTTTTATCTGCAGTGATAACAGCATTTTCTTTAGGATATTTTATAGATAATACAGCTATATTTTCATGTTTGTCAGTGCCGAATAATGTACTGCTTGCAAAAGTGTTAAGTTTTATTGTAGATGGTTTTCCTTCGATCGGTATTCTAATTTTTGAAGGATATTTATAAGAATTAGTTACATTATTGTAAGTAACATCGGCAGTATCTTCTTTTAGAACTTGAACATCTTTTTCAGTATTGCCATCAAAATATGTAAGTTTACTCATAACTGCAACATTAGTTGTTCCATTATTCATAGGAATAAGATCTAATTCTAAGTAATTTTTTCCGTTTTCAGTCACTAGATACACGTTTTTAATTATTCCATTAGCCATAGAAGGGCTAGTTAAATCTTGTTTTAATAATGATCCATCTAATTGAATTTTATTTTTAGAATCTGTAGAAGGAGATTCCGATGGATTACTTGGTTTATTTTGAGTTGAATCAGCAGAATTATTAAATGCATTTACAGCATTGTTAAGTTTATTTAATTCAGCTAGTAATGCTTCTTCGGAAGAAGAATCATTATTTAATAATTCTTTAGCTTTTGATAGTTCGTTAGTTAAAGTAACAAAGGCTGCTGGTTCTTTTTTACCTTGTTTGATCAATTCAACTTCAGCAATTTTTTTCTTAAGTTGTTCTTTAGCTGAAACTTGTTCTGCTTCAGGGTTTTGAGAACCATTTAAGTCTTCTATAGCAAATTTAAATTGTTCTTTGTAGTAATCTGTCAAATCAGTATTTACTTGATCATCAGTGTCATTTGATTCAGGAGTTAGTTTGGCGTTAGCGACATACGCTTTTGCTTCATCAATTAACTGTCTAAGTTTAAGTTTTGTTTGAGTAATTTTGTTGGAATTGTTGTAAGCTTCTTCAGCTTTTTTAATTTCTTCAGAAAGTTCATCAGTATTGATGCGAAGATAGTCTCCAAGATGTTGAACTTCTCCTGTTAGTTCATCTATTTTTTTGTATACTGTTACAGTTCCTTCTTTGTCGAACTCATTTGAGTAAGTTTCTTTTTTACCTTCTATATCGACTGGCTCTAGAGAGTTAATTTTACTTTCAACCGCATCTAATTTTTCTTTAACTAACGCTTTACTTTCGCTAGTAAAGTGTGAATTGTTCTTCCAATCATTTTCGTACTGATTTTTTGCATTCTGAAGTGATTTATAAAGGTTAGCTAATGAATCTAATTTAGTTGTTTCATCTAATAGTCTATTTATAATACTATCTACTTCATCTTTAGTTAGTGAATCGTTATTTAAGAGTTGTTGAGCCTTAGTAATTAATTGGTTGAATGAAGTTTTGAATTCTGGTTTTAAATCTTTGTAGTTATCTTGTACTGAATTACTTGTATAGTAATTAATTTTATCTCTTAACGAAGCTTTCAGAGGTGATTCTTTTTTAGCTTCCAGTTTTGTAGAGTAATCGATATATAAGTCTGTTGGACTTGTAAAATTATCGATTCCATTTTTTCCTAATGAGAATGAATCTTTAAAATTGAAATTTCCTAGAAGTGCTATTTCAATATTTTTCTTAGTAGCATCAACTGTAAGTTTTAATTTAGTAGGGTAGTCGCGACCACCGATATTTTTTGTCTCTAAAACAACGGCATCGGCATCTGTATTCCCTAGACTATTATATTTGAAGGTATCTGCTAGAGCGAAGTCGATAGCTCCTCCCATTATTTTAGGTTCTAATGTTAATATTACTTCGTTTTTACCATTTCCTAATTCGTGAACTTCTACATTTTTTATAAGTTCTGTCAAATCACGACTGTATCTTGTTTTTATAGGTTTGTCGCTACCTCTTTCTACGAATTTTGCAGTTACATTATATGGCTCTGCTGGTTTAGCAGTGTTCTCAACAGGTGCGGCAGGAACTGGTTCTCCTTTTTTACCGTCTTTTGTAGTAAGATTATTGATAGCTTCAGTTAATTGTTTAACAAGATCTGATGTCTCATTAATTTGAGGATTATAACTGCTTGTTTGGTTAATCCAGTCCTTAGCGTGATTTAAAGCTTGATCAAATTTTTCAAGAGACACAGGTTCGTACTCACTTCTGATTTTTCTGTCAGCGATATCGATTATTCTTTTTAGTTCTGTAGTATTGTATCTTAAGTATGTGAAGTTCGCGTTATCGAAGTCTTTAATTAACTGAACTAGTTCTTTTATGTTTCTTGTATTTTTCAATGCAGGAACACTTTTAATGTAATTTTTGTAGTTTTCGATACTTTCTTTAGTGTATGTTTTTTCGTTATAAAGGTCAAAATATTCTAATAGTTTTGCAACTTTAATATCTAGTACTTCTCTTAATGTTGCAATGTCTTCCATTTCATGAATTGGTGTAGAAATTTCATAAAGTTTATCGTAGTTAGCATTATCAGAACGTTTCAATTCTTGTAGTTTTGTTACAGCTTCGCTAATTTTAGCTCTTTGTGAGAAGTCTGCAGCTGTGTCTGAAGTGTTCTCTTTTGTCAGTAGCCATTCATTAACTTTATTACCACGATCAATCCAATTTTGAATTTTTTCGTTTAATTTTTCTCTATATTTAGGGATAGCTTCATTACTTTTCTTAGCAGCTGAGTAGTTAATATCTAAAGCAAATGGACCTGTTTGTTGTTTAGCTCCGTTTTTATCGATATAAGTCATATTCGAAATAACTAATTGTTCAGCTTTTAATTCACCAGGAACACTGAAGGCTACAATATGTTGATCTTCAGCAGAAGGACCAAGTTTAACGTTTGTATCTAAACCAGAAACTTTATTAACAACAAAGCTTGTAATTTTACTAACTTTATCGGGATTAGCAACAAGATTAATTTCGATATCTTGCCCTTGTTTGTAGATACCTACTAAAGACTCTTTAAATAGATTTTTAATTTCTTCTTTATTATCAACTACTTTTTTATAGAAATCTTGTTGACCATCGCTAGAAACAGTCACCATTGTTGGAGTTTTAAAGTCAGTAGTAGTGTAAAAACCGTCATCTTTTAAATCGTGATTCACATCAAAGTTATAAAGTTGAATATAATATTTTAAAGTATTTATTGCATTTTGTGCAGTTTTTTCTGTATAAGAATTAGCGTCTAGTTTTGCTTTTGCAGCAGCAGCTTCGCTCCACATATTATACCAAGGGGTAGTGTCAATAACATCATCCGGTACTTGATGATTTTCAAATGTTACGTGGTAATATGGAAAGTTTGAAGTTTTGTGGAAAAAGGTAGTTCCTAAGTATCTATTTGTGATAGACTGATCGTTAAAAATTTTATTTATTATTCCGTTTAGTTCAGCCTTAGTTTGTTCGGTAGCAGCTTTATCCCCAAAATCAGCTTTTGCTATATTGCTATTTGTTGGCCAAGCTTGAGCTGTGATAGAAGATATAGTAAGTGCCAATGCAACACTCATACTTGATTTTAATAATTTATTTGTTTTCATGGAATGTCTCCTTTTGTATATTAATGTAATAATTTATTTTAATATTAATTTTTCAAGGTTAATTAAAGATAAATCAAATTTTTTATCCTATTTAGATAAAGACTGTTAAATCAACATTTGAAAAATAATAGACACCTATAATATAACATAAAAACGTTTTAAATGAAATAGATTATCAGTATCTTTTATGTGAAAAATAAAACAAATTTTATGAATTGATAAAAAATTATACTTACTAATTTAAAATAATATTTAAAATTTAGTTTTTTTATTATTTATAAAAAAGTCAAGAGAATATTTGTATAGACTTATTTATGGTTTTTTCTTATTTCAAAAATGTATCTAAACTAAAAAAATAATTTTTCTTAGTTTATATTAATTTTTCTTTTTAAAAATTTACTAAATATTTTCTATGTAGTATAATCTAA
Source organism: Gemella parahaemolysans (assembly GCF_053758945.1). Lineage (NCBI taxonomy): Bacteria > Bacillati > Bacillota > Bacilli > Caryophanales > Gemellaceae > Gemella > Gemella parahaemolysans. Next base: position 63,240 of record NZ_JBSMTP010000007.1, on the reverse strand, counting down.
AAGGAAATATTTTTGTAAGGAGAGCAAAATGGCTAAATTTTATGCAGTAAGAAAAGGTAAAAAAACTGGAATATTTTCAACATGGGATGAGTGTAAAGAGCAGGTTACAGGTTTTAAGGGTGCGATATACAAAAGTTTTAAAACTTTAGAAGAAGCAGAAGAGTTCGTAAAAGGTAACGAAGAAAAGATAGAGAATGTGGAAGCAGTTGATGGGGTATATGCATATATAGATGGAAGTTTTGATAGAGTACAAGGTATCTATGGTTCTGGAGTAGTTATAGTAGAAGGCGATAAGAAATATGAGTTCAAACATGCTGGGAATAGAGAAGATTATGCACAATTACACAATGTTGCTGGAGAATTAGAGGCGGCCAAGTATGTTATGTGGTACGCAGTAGATAAAAAAATCAAAGAAATCACTTTGTTTTATGACTATCAAGGAATAGAATCTTGGGCAACTGGAGATTGGAAGGCGAACTTACCTTATACACAAGATTATGTGAGATTTTATAATAAGATAAAAACAGTAGTGAAGGTTAATTTTGTAAAAGTGAAGGCACATACAGGTGTTGAACTTAATGAGGTTGTTGATAAACTTGCGAAGGATGCAATTGAAGAATTTAAATCGAATTAAATAAGAAATAGATTAAGCTGGGTAATGATTTGAAAATATAATTTTTAAGTCTTACCCCTTTTATTTGTTTAAGTGTTTAAATATGTTATAATTATTAAAATATAGTTTAATAAATGAAAAAAAGGAGGGGGAAAATGAGTAAAACAATTGATAATAAGCAAATATTTAATAAAATAGTGAATCTTATTTACAAAGATAAAAAACGAATAATAATTGCACTAATAGTTTCTATTGCATCTTATTATTTTACGTTATACCCAACTGATAGGTTAAGTTATATAGTTGATGATATAGCAGGAGGAAATATTGATTTTTATGGTGTAGTTAATGAAATTCTAAGAATTGTTTTAGCTGGAATAGCACTATATATTGTTTATTTCTTTAAAGAATATTATACATTTATAGGGTATGATAAAGTTATTAAAGATATGACCTATGATATTCAATATGATATTTATAGACATACTCCAGTATTTTTTAATAAATTTAGTATTGGAGAAGTTATTAGTAGATCAACAAATGATATTACGAATTATATTGCGCCACTTTTTGGTTATGGAATTCTATTAATTTTTGATGGAATAATTTACAATTTATTTATAAGTGTTCTTATATTTAACAAATCTAGTTTAATTTATTTATTACTGATTCATATACCTTTGATTCTTCAGACTATTTATTTAGTTAGAAGACGTAAGGTTCAGGAAAAGTACTATAACGAAATGGCGAAAACTATGGATGAAATTACAGAAGAGACTTTAGAAAATGTTAAAGGTATTCGTGTAATTAGAGCTTATAGCTTGCTAGATAGAGTGAGAAATAGTTTTGTAGGAAAACTTAGAAGCTATGCTAGAAGTAATGAAGAATACATGAAGAAAACTCTTGTCTATCAACCACTTAATACAGTATCATTAGCGACAAGTTACATTATAGCTGTAGCTTGTGGATTTTACTTTATTAGTTTAGGAATGATGACATTAGGAGAGTTAATCTCAGTCTGTGTAGTTATAGGTATGATTCAGTGGCCATACATTGCTTTATCTGAGTTAGTTATTATGATTATAGAAGTACGTCAAGCTACCAAAAGAATCCTAGAAATCTCTGATAAAAAAGCTGATGTTAATAATGACCTAGCTGAAAGTAATTTTGAGTTTAATAGTAGTATTGAATTTAAAGATTTTAATTTCAGTTACGAGGATAATAATCATATATTAGAAGATATTAATTTTTCAATTAATAAAGGAGAAACTATAGGAGTAGTAGGAAAGACTGGTAGTGGGAAAACGACATTTATCAAGCAATTGCTTCGATTATATCCAATAAAAGAAAATACGCTACTTCTTGATGGTAAGGGGATTGAGCAATATTATGATTATTCTGTTAGAGAAAAAATTGGTTATGCGCCACAAGAATATCAGTTGTTCTCAAAATCTATAAAAGAAAATGTATTATTTTATAGAGATGATTTAGAGGACAGATTAGACAAGGTGTTGGAACAAGCTGATATTAAAAAGGATATTAGTAGATTTAAAGATGGTATTGATACCCTTGTAGGAGAAAATGGTCTATCTCTGTCAGGTGGGCAAAAACAACGGTTAGGTATAGCAAGAGCATTGTTATCTAATCCTGAAATCTTAATACTCGATGACAGTCTAAGTGCAGTAGATTCTAATACAGAAAAAACTATTATAGAAAATATTAAGAAAACCCGAGAAGGTAAGACTAATATAATAGTAGCTCATAGAATTTCTGCAGTAAGGCATGCTGATAAAATAGTTGTATTAGATAATGGTAAAATATTAAATTTTGGAACGCATGATGAGCTTCTTGAAAAATGCCCTTGGTATAAACAACTAGATGAGTATCAAAATAAGGAGGTAGAAGATGATGAAGAATAAAAATCCGTTATTTCAATTTCTTCCTTATATGAAAAAAGCAAAAAGATCTTATATAATAGGTTTTGTTTTTTCATTATTAAATGTTGGGCTAGGGGTTGCTGGTGTATATGTGTTGTCGAAAGTTTTTGATGGTATAACTGGAAATTTGACACGTCAGATAATTTTAAAATCATTGGTGGTAGTAGCTGGTTATGGACTTATATTACTATGTTCAGGAATTTCTAACTATATTAGAAATATTTACTTAGTAAAAGGAGCTAACGAGGTTTACGTTAGAATTCAGATGCAGGTATACGATCATATTCAAAGTCTACCGATTAAGTATTTCGATAATATGCCCGCTGGTTCTGTAGTATCTAGAATAACAAGTGATGTAAACCAAATTAGAACATTTTTTGTCTCGACATTTGTGCAGATACTAATAATTGTACTTAAGATTATTTTTTCTTATATTGTATTATTTTATGTTGATGTACGTTTTGGATTATTTATGCTGGCGTTATTCCCGGTAATGTTTATAGTATTAAAAATTTACAACAAGTTATCTATAGATAGTATTAAGGGATACAGACGTAAATTTTCTCAAAGTAATGGGATTATAAATGAAAATTATCAAAATTTAGAAATCATCAAAGCTTTTAATAAAGAAAAAGAGAGCATTGAAGATTGGAATAAGCATAATGAAGAACGTTATAAATATTGGAAAAAACTAAATCTAGTAGATAGTCTGTTACTTCATAATATAACTGGAGTATTTAGAATTGTGATTTTCATAGGTATTGTTTATTACTATTCGTATTCACACTTTAATAATGTTTATGGTATTACATTGGGAATGGTATATCTATTTATAAATTATACTACTGATATAATTTATAGAATCGCAGACTTTACAATGGGGATTTCTAATTATATCAGAGCACAAGGTGCAGCTATAAATATTCAGGAGATACTTAAGTTAGAAGTTGAGGAAGACAATCATAATGATATTACTGAGGATGATTTCCGAGGAAATATTAAATTCGAAGATGTGTATTTTTCTTATAAAGATGATTTTTATGTGCTTCGTGATTTAAATCTTGAAATCAAAGAAAATCAAACTGTAGCCTTTGTAGGACATACAGGAAGCGGTAAGAGTACAATAATGAACTTAATTGTTAAGTTTTACAGTACGACTAAAGGTAGAGTCCTAATTAATGGTAGAAATATAAATGAGTATAGTAAGGAATATCTAAGAGAAAAAACAGCAATAGTACTTCAGGATTCATTTTTATTTGAAGGGACTTTACTCGAAAATATTACTACTTCAAATGATGAAAAAATTGCTAGAGAGGCCTTATCTAGAGTTGGAGGAGATTTCATATTAGAAAATCGCTCGTTGGACTCAAAAGTAGAAGTAGGTGGAAATAACTTTTCTACAGGTGAGAAGCAACTTATTTGTCTAGCTAGAGCTTTGGCTAAAGATCCTAAGATTTTGATTCTTGATGAATCGACTGCCAATATCGATAGTGAAACAGAACAAAATGTAAGTCGTGCTATAGAAGAATTAAAACAAGGACGAACAACGCTTATAATAGCTCATAGATTATCGACTATAAAAAATGCAGATATGATTTATGTCCTTAGAAAAGGGAAGGTAATTGAAAGTGGAACACACGAACAATTATTAGCTCTTGAGGGAAGTTACAAAAAAATGTATGAAACTCAAGTAAAAGGATAAAAAAAGAGTGATTCGAAAAATCAGATTTAAATGAATCTTGATTTTCGGATTACTCTTTTTTTAATAATTATTTTTTGAATACAAATTCGTATGCTAAATCAATATCTTTGAATGAAATCATTACTGTTTCATAACCAAGAGGTTTGAATAGTTCATTAACAGCAGTAGCAACTTTTTCGCAAACTTCAACAGGTCGGTGAACCCAACCAATTTCAAGATTTGCTCTGCTGATTTCTTCTCCATCAAGAATAGCAACACTTTCAATTAAATCTAATGTGAATGCTTCGCGTGGTCTTTCGATTATTTCAGCAATAGTATCGAAAAGTTCAGCACTAACTTTTTTTAAATCTTCTTTTTTAAATCCTCTAGCAACTATACGTGGCATAATAGACCTCCATTATTTGAATTCGTTTTCTTTTATTATAACACAATATGCAGTTTTTTTACTAGAAAATATCTGAAAGTAGTTATTTTAGAAATTTATATGTAATTAAATTTTTATTTATAATAAATAGTAATGATTTTCATTATATCAGTAAATTAAAGAAAATATTATGTTTTTTAGTTGATTAGAAGAATTGGAAAAGTATTTTCTTGATTATTTTACTTACAAATATTACCATTTATTAGAATAATGTGGTATGATAGAAGGTAGGAAAAAAATATCAAAATAAATACTGAGGAGAAATTTTTATTAAACTTTTATATAGGAAATACTTTTCATTAATAATATTATTTTTAGTTTGCCTAGTTATCTATTTGTTTTCTAGTCAACCTGGAGAAGAATCATTAAAAATTTCTAATGATTTAATCGTAAGAAAATTAGGTCACTTTAGTGAGTATATGGCCTTAGGTTTTTTCTCTTTTTGTTATTTGTCTAGTTTTTTAATGAAAAATAATAAGAAAAGAGATTTAAAAAAAACTGTTATATTAAGTCTTTTGTTTTCTATTATTTATGCCTCAAGTGATGAATTTCATCAGAGTTTTGTAGTAGGTAGAGATGGGAATATTATTGATGTATTAATAGATAGTAGCGGATCTTTAGTCGGAGTATTGATTTCAAGTATGATATATTTTTTTGTTATAAAAAAATAGTAAAAAATATTTTAGTTTTTAGTTGTATTTTTTTTAGAAAAGATATAAAATAATTACTTAGATAAATAAAAATTAAAGGAGGAGTTATTGATGCTTAAAGCGCTTATTGTAGAAGATGACAAATTGTTAGCTGCATCATTGAAAGCTGCAATTTCAGAGAAATTTGATGCTGATGTTTGTTATAATGGATTAGATGGACAAAAACTTGTAAATGAGAACGTGTATGATTTTGTTATAGCTGATAGTATTTTACCAGGAATGGGCGGAATAGATTTACTGGATTATATTCGTGAAGAAAAAGAACTTAAAACACCAGTGATTGTAATAACTATAGCTGAATCAACAGAAGAAAAGGCTAGAGTTATGAAGTATAGAGTAACAGAATATCTACCACGTGTAGCGGATGCTTCTCTTTTATTGACAACAATGTCGAACTTACTTCAACGCGAAAGTAACTTGAAGGGTGAGAACGAAATTACTTATAAAGATTTAGTATTAGATCTTAAAAATGAATTGGTATCTTCAAATGAAGGGACATTAGACACTATTAAAGGGAAATATCTTGAATTGTTATCGTTCTTTGTAATTAATAATAATATTGTATTAGAAAAAGAAGAAATTTTTGACCGTGTGTGGGGTGTTGATTCAGAAACAACTATAAATGCTATTGAAGTATATATTTCTGGATTAAGAAAAGAATTAAGAAAAATTGGTTACGATAAAAACTTAAGAACCGTTCGCGGTGTCGGGTATACATTTGAGTAGGTAGGAGCATGGAATTTAATTATCCAATAGATTATACATTATACAATACTGATGAGATAACTAGTATTATCAAATTTTTAGATTTAGTAGAAGAATGTTATTTATCAGGGGTAGAACTGTCAGAGTTTAAGGTTGTATACAAAGAATTTAAGAGCGTAGTTCGAGCTAAATCTGAGGAAAATTCGTTATATCGTGATTTCAAAGAAATCACTGGATATGATGGTTATCAGGCAGTAAAAGAAATGAAAAATGAAAAACCAAAAATCAAGCTGTGAAGCTTAATTTTTGGTTTTTTTATTTATTTCAAGGAATCCAAAATGAAATTTAGTGTTTTTTCTAATAATTCTAGTAAAATTATATTTTTCAAATATATTGTCTCTAAAGTGAGCTTTAATAATTATTTTATCTTTACCCACGCGACTAGCTTCTTTTATAAATTCTTTGTATCGAAAATTTTTATCAGCTAATGGAGTAATTCCTGATAGATTTTCAGATTCTCTAATATTATGTGAAAACATTGGATCAAAGTATATTATATCAAATGTATTATCAGGAGATTTTTTTAAATAATCTATGCAATCATAGTTATGAGTTGTAATTTTTCTCATGGCTTTGTTTATTTTCTCGCTAGGAGATATATAATTTTTAAGTCCGTTACTAGTTATTAGATGTATAATCTTATTTTTTTCAATAGAAGTAACAGTGTGCCCGTAATAACTTAATAGAATACTATCACCAGCAAGCCCCATCGTACAATCTAGAATATTTTGTTTTTCTTTACCTATTATTTCGACTAACGGTTCATTATCTGAATTTTTTATTTTTAGTGCGGTTGTATCCAAATGAAAGAAAAATTCAGAGTTGTTTTCGAAATAACTAAGTTTATTTTTATAAACAACTATTACTCCTTTTTTGGTTCCTAGCAACTGTTTGATAGTACTTTTATTTCTTTTGATATATTTTAAATTTAATTCATCAGCTAGTTTTTGTGCTTTGTCATTTAATTCTAAGGTGGTCTTTACACTAGTTGTTACAATCATATTTTTCATTAATTATTAAAGTTTTCTCCTCTGTAATAATAATATCTACTTTTTTATCGTGCTTATCAGTTGGAACTCTTTCTTGGAGAAGTTTATCGTAAGATAAACCTATACTTGTTTTATATTTGTTTTTTGCAAAGTATTTATCATAGTATCCTTTACCATAACCAAGTCGATATCCCTTTTTATCAAATACTATAGAAGGAGTGATTACTAGGTCAATATTGTCGGTAAAATAATTGCAACTTGTAGGCTCGAGTATACCAAAACAACCTTCAGTTAATTCCTCTAGTGAAGTTATATGTACAAGATTCATTGTATTGTTATCAATTTTTGGGACAAAGATTTGTTTTTTATTTATCCATTTTTTTATAAAAGGTATGGTTGCTATTTCACTTCCAAAGCCTACAAAAATAAATATCTTTGTAGCTGATTTAAATAATTCATTAGTTTCAATTGTTGAAAGAATTTTAGTAGATGCATAGTCGCGGTAGTCATCAATTAGTTTATTTCGCTTAGTGATAAACTTTTTTCTAAGTTCTTGTTTCATAGTAAATTCACCTCATATTATATTATATCATAAATTTAAATGTAATTTTAATTTAATTAATGAGTAAGCTCTTTATCGGATTATGTAAATAAAAAAAACTATATTATATCTGTAATATAATTTTTATAAGTCTAGTATTTATAAAAGTTAATATAAAAACAAATATGGATTTTAATAGTAAATAAAATTATACTGTTATAGTAGATTTTATGTATAAATTTTTAGAATTTTTATAATAATGTATGTACAAGTATAATCAATATTTTAAGAAAATATAATTAAATATAAAATGTATAAATACCTTTATAAGTGGATTTTAGAATTCCATAATATAAAGGGTATTATACAAATAAAAAAATCTTAAATTATGGATTATAATATGTAAAGAAGGAAAGTAGTAAAATAAAAAATAATTATTCAATATTTAATGGAAATAATAGTATAAATATGATATAATATAAAAGAAAATTTATGAGAAAGGAATCTTCTACAAATAATGACAAATTCAGAAAAAAATAAAGATATATTAAGTAGTGACGAATTGGGAAAAAATAGTAAAAAAACAGACGATTATTCAAGTTTACTAGAAAAGATTAGAAAACAAGTAGATATAGAAAATTCTTCTACTTACACTAGAAAATCGCATGATGAACAAGCAAGTTTTGAAGAAACAGTTGTGATGCCTACTGTGAGTGAAGAAGTAGATGTTCATGCTGAAACAGTTGTACTCGACAGAAATGAAATAGTGTATGCAATTGAGAAAGAACAAGTAAAAGAAGTGGAAAAAAGTCCAGTTGTATTAGAAGTGTTAGGACTTAAAAAACGTATAGGGCTTAAAACAATAGTTGAGGATATCACTTTTGATATGCATGAAGGTGAAATCATCGGATTACTTGGGCCGAACGGAAGTGGGAAGACCACTATAATGAGAATGATGGTAGGATTAACTAAAGCTACTAAAGGTGATGTCTATTGTTTTGAGAAACCTTTAGGCTTAGGGAAAACCGCTATGCTTAAAGAAGTTGGAGCGATGATTGAAACACCTGAGTTTTATAACTATATGTCTGGATGGGCGAACTTAAAACAATTTGCTCGTGTCTGTGGAAAAAAAGTAACAAGAGCACGTATGAAAGAATTGGTAGAATTCGTTGGCCTAAGTAAAGTAATTAAAAAGAAAGTTAAAACCTATTCTCTAGGTATGCGCCAACGTTTAGGATTAGCTCAAGCATTGCTTAACGATCCTAAAGTGTTAATTCTTGATGAACCTGTAAATGGTTTGGATCCACAAGGTGTGCAAGATTTTCGTAATAAACTTAAAGAGATAGCAGCTACAGGAGTATCTATCTTAATTTCATCACACTTATTAGATGAAATTGAAAAAGTTTCTGATAGAATTATTGTTATTGAAAAAGGGAAAATTATTGCAGACGACAAACTAGAAAACCTTGTGTCAGATGAAATTGTTAAAACATTAATAGTAACTCATAATATAGAAAAAACAGAAGTGTTAATAGGAGAATTAGGTATTAGATATGAGTTGACTAAAGATGGATTTGTATTTGAAAATCTTAATCGTGAAGAAAAAGCTCGCATAATTACATATCTAGTTAATAATAATGTAGAATTAGATACAATTCGTGAGTTACACACATCATTAGAGGATCGATTCCTACAAATTACAGGAGGGGAGACAAAATAATGAAATTACTAATAAATGAGTTTATAAAAGATTATAAAAAGAAAACTACATGGTTATATTTCTTATTATCATTTGGGATTATTTTACTAAATAGTTACTTTACAAAAAGACAGTTTGAAGATGGTATTGACGCGGTGAAAATATTAAGTGGAATAACAATAGTTTCTGCTGCGTTAGCTATGGTATTTACATTAATTATGTTAGCTAATAACTTATCGCAAGAATATTCAAAAGGAACTATTAAGTTTTTATATACGAGACCTAAATCACGTTCTGCAATACTAACTGCAAAAATAGTTTTAGCATTTATTAATTATATTATTTTCTTAGTAGTAGGAACTATATTTGATTTTGTAACAAAAAACTATGTGTTTTTTGATGGGAAAGTAGGATTAAATTACTTAAATGATACTATAAAAGAAGGGTATTTTGGTAGAACAGTTGTTAGACAGCTTATTATTACAAATTTAGCAGATTTAGCAGTGTTTATCTTCTTCGTTGCTATGGTGGTGCTAGTATGTGTAGTGTTTAAAACACAAATTTTATCACTAGTATTAGTAATGTTATCACTTTTAGGAACTGGATTGATTCAAAGTTTAACAGTTTTTGCTGTTGAAAAATATTCATGGGCTAAATACCACATGTTTGATGTCCCATTATTTAGTGATTATTATAAAAATGAAGCAGCGCGTCAAGTTGTAAAAGAAATATTCAAATTTGAAAATGCAAATGCATTAATCATTATGCTGGTAGGGTATAGTTTTGTGTTCTTTACAATTTCGTATATTGTAAATGCACGTCGTGATATTACAATTGATTAAAATTAAAAGTTGTTAGGAGGTAGGTAAAATGAGAAGTTCATTAAAAAAAATTGAGAGAATTAAAGATATTTTAGATTTAAATGGAGATGTGTTAACTTATAAATATTCGGAAGAAGATGTCCGACTTGACTTAGGGGAAGAACAATTAAGTAGTATTTTTAGTAGATTTATAAAGAGGAATTTACCGAAGATAAAAGAAGGATTACATGCAGGAAAACTTGTAAAATGCCAAAGTGGATTAGGGATATCGTGTTTATTCATTCCAAGTGAAGATGATGAAGAGTTTTATTTAATTACACCATTTTTGGAGTATTTAATACCAACAAAGTTATTCCAAGAAACATTAACAAAATATGGAGCAAGTATAAGTGAATTAATTTGTGATGTGTATTTTTCATTACCAATTACACCACGTAAAAAATTCAACTATTTAATAGAATTATTAGTAGGAGATGAAAATGTAGACTTCTTAGATGCAATAGTTTTAGTAGAAGACTCAAGTGTTAAAAACGTAAGAAGAGCTTCTTCTAGAAAGAATACGTACTTAAATGGAATTCTAGAGAGTGAAGTTAAATTTAAACGTGAAATATTAGAAGCTGTGGTAGATGGGAATATTTCACGAGTAAATATGTTATTTGATCTTCGTCATAGAAATCATGGAGTAGAAGAAAATAATGTTAAACAAGGAATTAATGTGCAACGTAGAAAATCATATAATATGAATGATTTATTACGTTATGCTTTAGAGCAAGATAATGATGATTATTTAGGTATTGAGGAATTATGGGTTAAAATAAAAAATAAACTTGATAATTACGACTTATCAGAGGATGTTATTAGAAGCTACTGCTTACTTGTTGACAGAAATAAATATAAAGATAAACAAGCTGTAGTTCGTAATTGTATAGCTTATATTAATGATCGTATTTCTGAAAAAATCAGCTTAGATAATGTAAGTGACTACCTAGGTGTTAATAAGAGTTATTTATCATCAATCTTCAATAAAGATATGGGAATTAGTATTGTAGACTATATTCATGATAAACGTATTTCTAACGCTTGTTACTTATTAGCTAATACTGATTTTTCGATTTCAGAAGTAGCTGATTATATTGGATACTTTGATACAAGTTATTTCATTAGAATATTTAAAACTCTAGTTAAAATGACCCCTCTTAAATATAGAGAGTCATTATCAAAAAGATAGTAAAAGGGATTGTTGGCTAATATATTAGTCGGCAATCTTTTTTCTACTAGTAATTAAAATTAATATATTTGTATTTTACTACTTGCATTTTAGTAATTGTGGTATAATATATTCATTCTTTAAAATAAGTTAATCATAGGAGATTATAGATGATTTTTGCATTAGATGTTGGAAATACTAATATTGTACTTGGAGTATTTGGTAGTGATTATAAAATGCTTCATTCTTGGCGTATTGCTACAGATAATACTAAAACTGAAGATGAACTTTATGTTATTATTCGAAACTTTTTCATTGATAAAGGGATAAAGTTTGAAGATTTTGATGGAGTAGTTATCTCAAGTGTAGTGCCTAAGATGATGTTTGCATTAGAATTGCTGAGTAAAAAATATTTTGAAAAAGAACCCGTTATAGTTTCAGCAGAAATTAATACCGGTATAAAAGTTCCAGAGCCATATAGTAGTAAACTTGGGGCGGATCGTGTTGTTGATATCGTTGGTGCAAAAGTTAGTTCATACTTGCCTGCCATCGTGGTAGACTTTGGGACAGCGACAACTTTTGATTGTGTAGATGAAGATATGAATTACCGTGGAGGTATTATCTGTCCCGGAATGAATATTAGTGCGGAAGCATTGTATGCAAGAGCAGCTAAATTACCTAGAGTTGAGTTTGAAGCGGTTAGTACTTCTTTAGGTTTAGATACAACTAGCCAGATGCAAGCAGGATTATTCTATGGTTTCCTGGGACAATTTGAAAATATTATTAGAAACTTGAAGCAAGATTTAGATAAAGATTACAAAGTAGTATTAACAGGTGGTCTATCTAAATTTATAGCAAAATATAGTGATGTAGTTGATATAGTTGATGAAGAATTAACATTAAAAGGTATTATTGAATTATATAAAATGAATAAAGAAAAATAATATTTAATAATATTATTTATTAATTGAGAAAAATAAAAGATTTACCACTCGAAAAGGAGAGGTAAGTCTTTTATTCCGAATATAATAAAAACAAAGATTTTAGTGTAGTTTAAAAGGAGATAAATTGATATGAAAATTACTGTTTTTTGTGGAGCTAACAATGGTAGAAATGAAGCATATAAGGAAAATGCTAAAGAACTTGGGAAGTGGATTGTCGATAATAATCATACTCTAGTTTACGGTGGAGGTAAAATAGGTTTAATGGGTATTATAGCAGATACTGTATTAGATAATAATAGCGAAGTCATTGGTGTAATGCCTCAATTTTTAGTAGATAGAGAGATAAGCTATACTGGTATTACTGAATTTATTATTGTTGATGACATGTCTATAAGAAAGGAAAAGCTTGTTGATTTTGGTGATGTGTTTGTCGCTTTACCAGGAGGCCCTGGAACATTAGAAGAAATCTCACAGGTAATTTCATGGGTAAGAGTAGGGAAAAAAGATGCACCATGTATATTAATGAATGTTGATGGATACTATGATTTTCTAGAACAATATTTTGATAAGATGGTTGAAGAAGGATTTTTAACTAAAGAAGATAGAGAAAGAACATTATTTACTGATAGTGTAGCTGAGATGCAAGAGTTTATCATAAATTATAATAATAAATAAGAGAAGACGAGAGTGATTCAAAAATCGTGATTTCGAAGAAATCGATTTTGTCGAGTCACCTCCGTACAGTTCATTAGATATCTAAAAAGCTTTTATAAAGCGAATTTAGATATCAATAAACCACTGCGTCTATGAGTTCTCATACGAACATTGTTAAATTTTAGGAATTTTTTGTTAGTCACTATTAATATATAAAAAAATAGACAATAATAAAAATTAAATGTATAATAGAAAATCGTAAGAAATTTTTAGAAGTATAAGAATTTGAAAGGAATTTATTTTAATGAAAGATTATTTGATTAGAGGATTAGCCTTTAATGATGAAATTAGATTTTTTGTAACAAAAACTACAGATTTAGTAGAAGAAATCAGACAAAGACACGATGCGTATCCAACGGCAATCGCAGCAGTAGGACGTACTGCTACAGTTACTACTATGATGGGGGCTATGCTTAAGAGTGGGGATAGAATTGATGTTGCAGTGCGTGGAGATGGTCCTGTAGGAACTATATACGCTTCATCAAATGAACTTGGAGAAACCACGGCATATGCGAAAAATATGCAGGTTCATATTCCAAGTAATGCAAAAGGGAAACTAGATGTAAAAGGAGTAGTAGGTGGTGGTAACATCACAGTAGTGCGTGATTTAGGATTAAATGAGAAGTATACTACTACCTCACCAATCGTATCTGGAGAAATCGCAGAAGACTTCACATATTACTTCGCGGCTAGTGAACAAGTACCTTCTGCAGTATCTTTAGGGGTGTTAGTAGAAACTGACAATTCTGTAATAGCTGCAGGTGGATTCATTTTACAGGTACTGCCAAATGCAACTAATGATACAATAACGAAGATTGAAAAAGCAATTAGTAATATTAAACCAATTTCTACGCTTATTCATGAAGGGAAAACTCCAGAAGAAATTGCAAATATTATCTTTGGTGGAGAAGAAAACTATCGTATCTTACATAAGAACGATGTTGAGTTTAAATGTACATGTTCTAAAGAACGTTATGCTGATGCTTTAGTAACATTAGGTAAAGAAGAGTTGGAAGATATTGCTAAACAAAAGACAACAGAATTAGTTTGTGCATTTTGTAAAGAAAAATATCATTTTTCTCAAAAAGAAATAACTGACTTATTAGACAATTTAAAATAATATTATGAATAAAGAGCCTTAATGAATAACATTTCATTAGGCTCTTGAATTTTCAATGAAAGTTTGGTATCATAAATAAAATTACTCAAAGTTTATATAGGAGGAGTTATGGAATTACTAAGAGAAATGGTTATTACCGATGGTAAAGTTTATGATAATAATGTCCTTAAAGTTGATTCATTTTTAAATCATCAAATCGATGCCGGTTTAATGATGAAAATGGCAGAATCTTTTTATGAGTATTTTAAAAAAGAGAAGATAACGAAGATTTTCACAATTGAGGCAAGTGGTATTGCACCGGCAATTATGGTTGCTAATTTGTTTAAAGTACCGATGGTGTTTGCTAAAAAGAGTAAGCCATCTACTTTGAAAAATAATGATGTGTATACTGCAGAAGTTCATAGCTATACTAAAAATATAACTAATACTATAGTAGTTTCTGAAAAATTCATTAATAAAGATGATAAAGTTCTTATAGTTGATGATTTCCTTGCTAATGGGCAAGCTACTCTAGGTCTTATGGAAATAGTAGAAAAGGCTGGTGCCGAAACTGTAGGTGTTGGTATCCTAGTTGAGAAAAGTTTCCAAGATGGTAGAAAATTATTAGATGAGAGAAATGTGAATGTATGTTCTTTATGTAGAATAGCTTCTCTTGAAAATAACGAAGTTAAATTTAATATATCAGATGACGAAAAATAAGAAAGGATTTTAATAAAATGTGGGAAAATAAATTTCAAAAAGAAGGTTTAACATTTGATGACGTACTTTTGGTACCAGCAAAAAGTGATATCTTACCAAAGAAGGTTGATTTAAAAGTTAGTTTAACGGAGAAAATCAAATTATCAGTACCTATTATTTCTGCTGCAATGGATACAGTAACAGAGCACAAAATGGCGATTGCAATGGCACGTGAAGGTGGTCTAGGTGTAATTCACAAAAATATGAGTATCGAAGAACAAGCTGAGCAAGTAAGAAAAGTTAAACGTTCAGAAAGTGGAGTAATAACTGATCCTTTCTTCCTTACACCAGATAGCTTAGTATATGAAGCAGAAGAGTTAATGCAACAATACAGAATTTCAGGTGTACCTATTGTAAATAATGAAAAAGATATGAAAGTAGTAGGGATCATTACTAACCGTGATATGAGATTTTTAACTGATTTCGATATTAAAATTAGTGAAGTAATGACTAAAGAGCATCTTATTACTGCTCCAGAAAAAACTACTTTAGAAGAGGCTAGTGAAATTTTACGTAGCCATAAAATTGAGAAATTAATCTTAACTAATGAAGAAGGAAAATTAACAGGATTAATTACAATTAAAGATATTGAAAAATTAGCTAAATACCCTAACTCAGCAAAAGATGCTAAAGGACGTTTATTAGTAGCTGGATCTGTTGGGATTACAAACGATACAGTAGACCGTGTAGATGCTTTAGTAGCTGCTGGAGTAGATGCTATCGTAGTTGATACAGCTCACGGACACTCTAAAGGAGTATTAGATGCTGTTAAAACATTAAGAACTAACTATCCTAACCTAGACATTATCGCAGGTAACGTTGCAACTGGAGAAGCTGCTCGTGATTTATTCGAAGCAGGAGCAGATGTTGTTAAAGTTGGTATTGGACCAGGATCAATCTGTACTACTCGTGTAGTTGCAGGGGTAGGGGTACCACAAATAACTGCTATCTATGACTGTGCGACAGTAGCTCGTGAATTAGGTAAAACAATCATCGCTGATGGTGGAATTAAATATACTGGTGACGTAGTAAAAGCTATCGCAGCTGGAGGACACGCAGTAATGTTAGGTTCTATGCTTGCTGGTTGTGAAGAATCACCAGGTGAATTAGAAATCTTCCAAGGTAGAACATTTAAAGCATACCGTGGAATGGGATCAATTTCTGCAATGGAAAAAGGATCTAAAGATCGTTACTTCCAAGAAGACGGTAAAAAATTAGTTCCAGAAGGAATCGAAGGACGTACACCTTATAAAGGTGCTGTTTCTGAAACAATTTACCAAATTATTGGTGGATTACGTGCAGGTATGGGTTACACAGGTTCACGTGATTTACGTGCACTTCGTGAAAACTCACAATTTGTTCGTATGACAGGTGCAGGGTTAATCGAATCTCACCCACATGATGTTCAAATTACAAAAGAAAGTCCAAACTACTCTAAATAATATGAAAAATAAAAAAGCTAGGATCTTGAAGTTCAAGTTCCTAGCTTTATTTGTTTTCTAGATTTGTTTAGTTAAATCGATCATCTCAAGAAGACCTTGGGCGCAGTCGCTTCCTTTATTTCCTGCTTTTGATCCAGATCTTTCGATAGCCTGATCTATGTCTTCAGTAGTTATAACACCGAACATAACAGGAATATCGCTATTAAGACTAATGTGCCCAACACCTTTTGCAACTTCGTTACAAACTAGATCATAGTGACTAGTACTTCCACGAATAACACTACCTAATGTAATAATACCATCGTATTTATTTGTAGCTACTAATTTTTTAGTGATAAATGGAATTTCAAATGCTCCAGGAACCCAGTAAACATCGATATTTTCTTCTTTTACTTCGTTTCTAATTAGCGTATCCTTAGCTCCACCTAATAATTTAGACGTAATAAATTCGTTAAAACGAGCTACTACGATTGCTACTTTAATATCTTTACCTATAAATTTTCCTTCAAATGTTGTCATAATAATATTCTCCTTATATGTCTAAAAAGTGATTAAATTTAATTTTTTTTGTTTGTAAATAGTATTTATTTTCTTTTTGTGGTTTTATATTTATTGGAACACGGTCTACCACATTTATTCCTAGAGAGCTTAGTTGTTCTACTTTGTCAGGATTATTAGTAAGAAGTTTTACTGATTTAATCCCTAAGTAGTCAAGCATATCTACGGCTATAGTATAGTCTCTTTCATCGGGAGCAAAACCTAGTTGAACATTAGCTTCATATGTATCAACCCCTTGCTCTTGTAGTTGATAGGCAAGAAGTTTGTTTCTTAATCCTATTCCTCGTCCTTCTTGACGTAGATAAAGAACAGCGCCACGACCTAAGTCAGAAATTTTTTGTAGAGCAGCATGTAGTTGTTCCCCACAGTCACACCTGTGTGAAGTGAAGACATCTCCAGTTAAGCACTCTGAGTGAACTCGTATTAATAAAGGTTCTTCAGAAGTTAAATCACCTTTACTAATGATTAAATGTTCTTTATTAAATTCATCTTCGAATAGCTGTAAATCAAAATCACCAAATTCTGTAGGTAATTTTACTTTGACACTATCTTCAAATGACAAAAAACGTGTTAGTTCATCCAAATCAACAACCGTTAAATTCCATTTTTTAGCGAATTCATATAAGTCATCTCTTCTAGCCATAGTGCCGTCTTCATTCATAATTTCACAGATGTATGTAGCTTCTGTACTATTAGCTAATCTTGCTAAGTCTAAACTTGCTTCTGTGTGACCACGACGAACCTTAATTCCACCGTCACGACCGATAAGTGGGAACATATGTCCGGGTCTATTGAAATCGTCAGGTCTAGAATTAGGACTTGCTAATTCTTTTATAGTTGTTGCTCTTTCGAAAGCTGAGATTCCTGTAGTTGATGTTTTGTGGTCAACGCTAACAGTGAATGCAGTCTCGTGTGGATCTGTATTTTTATCTAACATAGAGTGTAGATTTAATCTTTTAGCTATTTCAGTTGAAACTGGTGCGCAAATTAAACCACGTGCATGTTTTGCCATAAAATTAACAGTTTCGCCTGTAACAAATTCTGCTAGTCCTACTAAATCTCCTTCAGCCTCTCTGTCATCATCATCGATAAGAACGATTAATTTCCCAGCTTTTAAATCTTCTATTGCTTGTCTTACGTTATTAATCATTAAACTTTCCTCCAAATAGTTTTAATTGAGCTTTTATGTATTTTGCTAATATATCTGTCTCTATATTTACACTATCTCCAATTTTTAATTTTTCTAAATTCGTATGTTTAGCTGTATGTGGAATTAGCGATACCGTAAATTTGTTGTTATCACAAGTTACTACTGTTAAACTTATTCCGTTAATTGTAATAGATCCTTGGTTAATAATTTCCCCTTGGAACTTACTAGGATAAGAAAAAGTAAGTAGGATGGCATTTTCGTCTTTTTGTCTTGCTGCTAACTGTGCTAAACCATCACTATGTCCAGAAACAATATGACCTTCAAATCTATCTGAATGTCCCATTGCAGGTTCTAAGTTGACGGCATCATTTATTTTCAAATCTTTAAATGTCGTTCTTTTATAAGTCTCTGGCATAATATCTACAGTAAACTGTGATGAACTTTTTTGCACACATGTTAGACATACACCGTTTACCGCCATACTATCACCAATTTTATATGTTTCTAGTAAATTCTTACTCGCTTGAATAGTCAGTTTTATACTGTGGCTAGATTTAATAATTTTTACTATTTTACCTTGTTCTTTTATTAATCCTGTAAACATTGAGATACTCTCCTTCCTGAGATACGTATATCTTCGCCAAGTTTAGTAATCTTAGTATCATGAAGTTTTATTTTTTCATTTGTTATTCTACTACTAGTGAATGATGAAGTGTTGTTTCCACCTAAAAGAATAGGGGAGATATAAGTTATGACTTCATCCCAATACCCACTAGCTAAAAATTGATCGTGAATGTTAGGCCCACCTTCAACATAAATCGATTGAATACCTAGTCTCGCAATTTCTGATAATATTTCTTTTATGCTGAAATCTTTAGGTGTGATAAGAGTCACATGTGTAGGTAAGTTTTCGTATTTTACTTTTGTGAAAACTATAACTTCAGATGAACTATTGTTAAATAAGTTAAGATTACTTTGTTCAAAGATAGAACCTTCAGCATCTAGGACAATTCTTTTTGGTGGAAAAAGAGATGTATTAGCACCAAGTAATGTTGGATTATCTATTAATACCGTTTTGGCACCTACGAGAATTGCTTGATAATTATCTCTTTCATTTCTGACGAAATCATAGACTTCTTTACCGGTAATCTGTGTTCTTTCATCGGTAAAGGCTAGTTTTCCATCAAGACTGGTGGATTGTTTTAGAACTACATAAGGTCTTTTTTCAGTATGATATAGGTTGTAAGCGTAGTTTAAATTATAAGCCTCTTTTTCAAGAACACCAGTTATTATTTCTATACCATTATCTTGCAGATATTTGATACCTTTTCCACTTACGATAGGATTAGGATCCAATTGAGCAACAACTACTTTAGAGATACCCATTTCTACGATAGCATTTGTACAAGGTGGTTGTTTACCTTTATGATTACAAGGTTCTAAAGTAACGTAAAGTGTTGAATTAAATAATTTTTCAGGAGTTTTGCAAGTAGAAATTGCATTTTTTTCAGCATGTTCACAGCCGTATCGAAGGTGTGAACCTCTTGCGATAATTTCATTATCTTTTACAATAACTGCTCCAACCATTGGATTAGTATGTGTATATTTAGCACCACGCTTGGCTTCAAGAAGAGCAAGATTCATAAAATATTCATGCATATTATCAACTCCTTTCTAAAAATAAAAATCCCAATTACATTTGAATTTCAAATTTAATCGGGATTGATGGTTAGTTTTATATTCGATTAATAGACCTTAGTACTCTTAGATGCACCATAGGCTATAAAAATATTCTCGATAAAGCATTAGGTATTTTTATCCTAATACTACTAATTTCTTCTCCCATCCAGACTTTACTGTCGGTTCTGGAATTTCACCAGATCAGCTTGCGCTCACGGACTTCTAGTAAACTAGTCACCGCCGGTTGGGACTTTCACCCGACCCCGAAGAAATATTTAATTCATGACTTAATATTAACACTAATGAAAACGGTTGTCAATGATAAAAAATAAAAACTATCACAAAATATGAAATATACAATGTGATAGTTTTATTTAATTTATTATAAGAATTGTGCTAAACAAACGATAAGGATAATAATTGGAAGTACATATCTTAGTAAGAATAACCATACTTTGAATAATACTAGGCTAGATTTTTTATTTTCGTCGATGTGTAATTGTTCTAAAGCTACTTTTTTATCAAGTACATATCCTGTGAATATTGATAAAGCTAGACAACCAAGTGGCATTAGAATATTAGACACTAAGAAATCCATTAAATCGAAGACTGTTTTTCCAAATATTAATGTATTAGATAATGAACCGTAAGATAGAGCAGAAGGAATTCCAACGATGAAAGTCAAGATTCCGATAATGATACTAAATTTAGTACGGTTAGTATTTCTTTGATTAGTGATATTTCCTACATTAATTTCTAACATAACTACTGATGAAGTAATAGTAGCGAATAAGAATAATATTAAGAACAAGATGTAGAAGATTTTACCAAAAGCCATATTATTGAATAACTGAGGTAATACTATGAATAATAAACTTGGTCCACCTTCAGATTCCATACCGAATGAACTCATCGCAGGGAAGATTGCAAGACCAGCCATTACTGAAACAGCGATGTTCATTAATACAACTGAGATACCAGATTGAACAAGATTAGTTCTTCTGTCAAGGTAAGAAGCATATGTAAGCATAGCTGTAACTCCGATTGATAATGCGAAGAATGATTGTCCTAGTGCGAATAAAATTCCAGAGCTAGTGATTTTTGTGAAATCTGGTTTTAAGAAATAAGTCACACCGCTCATCGCATTAGGTAATGTTAATGATCTAGCGATAATTACTAGGAAGATAATGAATAATAGTGGCATCATAATTTTTGATGCTTTTTCAATACCTTTTTGAACACCACGAGATACTATATAAATATTCAATAAGATGAATAGTGCTTGGGCTCCTAGTGCAATCCAAGTATTAGAAATAATACTAGTGAAAAGTGCTGCATGATCAGTAGTAGAGTGAATACCAAGCGTATCTGCGATTGAAATACCAAGATATACTAGAATCCATCCACCGATAACACTGTAAAATGATAGTAAGATGAATAGTGCGAATCCACCGATATAACCAATAGCATTGTATTTTTTATTTTTTCCTAATTTACCAAAAGTTCTAATCGCTGATACTCCCGCACCACGACCTAGTACGAATTCAGCTAGAAGAAGAGGTAATCCAATTAATAATGTAAAGATAAGGAAGACTAGTAAGAATCCACCTCCACCATTAGCTGCGGTCATATAAGGGAACTTCCATACTGCACCTAGTCCTATTGCAGAACCAGCAGAGGCAAGTATGAATCCTATTTTAGAACTCCATTTTGAATTATCTGACATAAAATTTTCCTCCTAAATTTGATTTTAAAAATAATAAGTAAAAGCTATTTAGAAAATACTAAATAGCTTTTAAACATAAAATAATATGATACCCAAGGCCATTTAGTATTTTACCAATGGCCGAAAAACAAACTTAACTAGCCATTGTAGATATCGTTGCACTTATATCTACAATGCTATGAGATATAAGTGCTGCTAAAATGGCACGAAAAAGTATTCTCTGTTACTAGTTAAAATTGTATTTTTCATTATTGAGTAGCTCCTTTTTATAATTGTTGTTAAAATCTTAACATTTATCAGAAAATTTGTCAATTATTTTTTGGAAATCTTTATGAAAAAATTAAAGTGACATTGAATTTTCAAGTATAATATAGATATTATACAGACTGATATAATCATTAATTTTGGAATGTGTCTATGTTTTTTATACCTTATAATATAAAAAACAGACTCTAGAAAACTAGAATCTGCTTCTTTAATTTTTTAGTCGTTATCTAATTGCATGTAAACAACTTGAGTAGTTAAGTATTCTTCTAAACCGTGTTTACCGTCTGCTCCACCGATACCAGATTTACGACGTCCAGCGTGGAATCCTTGCATTGCTTCAAAGTTTTCACGGTTGATGTAAGTTTCACCGAATTTTAGACCGTTAACTGCTTTGAATGCAGTATTTAGGTTAGTAGTATAAACTGATGAAGTTAATCCATATTCTGAATCGTTAGCATATTCTAATACTTCTTCTAAAGTTTTGAATGTAGCGATTGGGATTACAGGACCGAATGTTTCTTCTTTCATAATGTTCATTTCGTTAGTTACGTCTGTTAAAACAGTTGGTCCAAAGAAGTATCCAACTTGATTTTCATCACGAGTTCCACCGTAAGATAGAGTAGCACCTTGTTTAACAGCGTAAGCAACTTTTTCAGCAACAGTATCTAAAGCGCGTTTTTCAATAAGTGGTCCGTAATCTACGCCACCTTCTTTATTAGGGTCACCGAATTTAACTTTATCAAGTTCAGCAAATAATAATTTTTCGAATTCAGCTTTAACATCTTCATGTACATATACTCTTTCTGCACAGTTACATACTTGTCCAGAGTTAATTACACGAGAAGCTACAATTGCTTTTGCAGCAAGATTTAAGTCTGCATCTTTAAATACGATAGCTGGTGCTTTTCCTCCAAGTTCTAGAGAAACGTTAGTAATGTTTTCAGCTGCCGCTTTCATAACTTCTTGTCCAGCTGTTAAGCTACCTGTTAAGCTTACTAATCCAACTTTTGGGTTAGAAGCTAATCTATTTCCAACTACAGATCCAAGACCGTGAACAATGTGAAGAACGCCTTTAGGAAGTCCTACTTCTACACAAATTTCAGCGAAAATATCTGCGTTAATTGGTGTTAATTGGCTAGGTTTAATAACGATTGTATTACCTGTTAATAAAGCTGGTGCAGCTTTTCTAGCGATTAAGAAGAATGGGAAGTTCCAAGGTAAGATACCAGTAGTTACACCGTGAGGGCGTTTGAATAGGAAGATGTGTTCATCTTTTCTATCACTTTGAATAATTTCCCCTTCGTATCTTCTAGCCCACTCAGCCATATAATCTAAATAATCAGCTGTAAATAATACTTCAACTTTAGCTAAATCGAAAGTTTTTCCCCCTTCGTTAACAATAGTTTGTGTAATTTCTGGTTCGCGTTCACGAATACGATCCGCAATTTTTCTTAAGTACGCTCCTCTTTCGACAGCTGGTAATTTCTCCCAATCACGTTGTGCAACTTCAGCGATATCAATAGCGCGGTCTACATCTTCTTTTGAAGAAGAAGGTACTTTTGCGATAACTTCTTCTGTTGACGGATTTAGCACGTCAAGATAATCATAATTTGAATTATTTTCGAATTCTCCGTTAATAAAATTTTTTAAAACTTTAATTTCACTCATAGTTTAAATCTCCTTTTTCTTTTTTTAGTAAGTAAACGTTACCATTTGTTGCTAACATTATATATTATGAAAAAGTATAAATCAAGTGTTTTGTTTAGGTTTTTGATATATATTTATATATTTAAAGGTTGATTTCAATATTTTTAATAAAAAAATTGTATATGTATGTTTAAAAAAATAAGCGTTAATTAATGAGAGATGTAAAAAATTAAAAAAATATAAATATCTGTAATACAGCAAATAAAGCGTATACAAAAAGACGGAAAAGGTTATTTGTTATCTAATAAATAAATTTTGTACTTGTTACAGATTAATGTTAAATTTAATATTTAACACATTAAGTAATTTAAGTAAATAATAAGAAAAAATTTTCTTGAGCAAAATTATTTCCATATTCAATATATTTAGTGGTATAATCTTAGCATAAGAAACAATTAGGAGGTTCATTAATGAAACAGAATATAGGAGTTATTGGTTTATCAGTAATGGGAAGTAACTTAGCTTTAAATATCGCGGACAATGGATTTAAAGTTGCGGTATTTAATAGAACAACAACAGTTGTTGATAAAATGTTAGAGGAGCATCCTCACAAAAATGTAGTAGGAAGATACTCACTACAAGAGCTAATTGATGGTCTAGAAAAACCTAGAAAAGTTGTTTTAATGGTTAAAGCTGGGTTTGCTGTTGACAGTTTAATAGAACAATTAACACCTCTACTAGAAAAAGGTGATATTATTATCGATGGAGGAAACTCATTCTTCAAAGATACTCAAAGAAGATACGATTTATTATTAGAAAAAGGAATCAACTACTTCGGTGTTGGTGTATCAGGAGGAGAAGAAGGTGCAAGATTTGGTCCTGCTTTAATGCCTGGTGGAGATGAAAAAGCATATGAAGAAATTCGTCCAATTTTAGAAGCTATTGCTGCTAAAGTGAACGATGTTCCTTGCTGTAGCTACACTTCAACTGGTGGAGCAGGTCACTATGTGAAAATGGTCCACAATGGTATCGAGTATGGAGATATGCAATTAATCTCTGAAGCTTACAAAGTTCTTAAACACCTAGGTGGATTTACTAACGAAGAATTACAAGAAACTTTTGAAGAGTGGAATAAAGGTGAATTAGAATCTTATCTAATTGAAATCACTGCAAATATCTTCAAAGTTAAAGAAGAAGATGGAAGCTACTTAGTAGATAAAATCTTAGATAAATCTCAACAAAAAGGTACAGGTAAATGGACTAACGAACAAGCTATTGACTTAGGAATTGATGTATCAGTTATTACAGCTGCCTTAAATGGAAGATATATGTCAAATCTTAAAGAAGAACGTGTTCGTGCTGAACAAGAATTCACTCGTAAACCTTACGCAGTTGTAGAAGATAAAGAAAGATTAAAAAATATTGTAAAAGATGCATTATTCATTTCAAAAATTGTATCTTATGCACAAGGATTTAAATTACTACAAGCTGCTGAAAAAGAATACAACTGGACTTTTGATTATTCACAAATTGCTAAAATTTTCCGTGGTGGATGTATTATTCAAGCGAAAATTTTACAAAATATTATCGAAGCGTACCAAAATAATCCAAAATTAGAAAACTTAATCTTTGATCCATTCTTCAAAGAAGTAATCGAAACAAGACAAGATAGTTTACGTGAAGTTGCTGCATTAGCAATTACTAATAGATTACCGCTAAGTGCAATGACATCTGCAATTTCATACTTAGATAT
The DNA here is from genome assembly GCF_053758945.1 of Gemella parahaemolysans. Taxonomy (NCBI): domain Bacteria; kingdom Bacillati; phylum Bacillota; class Bacilli; order Caryophanales; family Gemellaceae; genus Gemella; species Gemella parahaemolysans. The sequence goes on along the minus strand of NZ_JBSMTP010000007.1, from coordinate 38,093 downwards.
CTACACTACAGCTAACAGTGGTGCTAACTTAATTCAAGCGCAACGTGACTATTTTGGAGCACATACTTTTGAAAGAACTGATAAAGAAGGAAGTTATCACTATGACTGGGTTGGAAACAATGAAAAATAAAACAGCTATAACACTTTTTGGTGGGACAGGAGACTTAACTTATAGAAAACTGTTACCTGCATTATATAACTTAAATGCATTGGGTAAATTAGCCGATGATTTTAAGATTGTTGTGATAGGTCGTAGAGCATACACACAATCAGATTATATTGATATTGCTCGTACTTGGGTTAAAGAGTACGCTCGTACAAAATTTGACGATGCACAATTTGATGCATATGCTAAGAGAATCATTTACTTCAAAATGGATATGACAAACGAAGATGATTATGAGTTATTACAAAACTTCTATGTTGAGCAAGATATTCAAGATCATGTATACTACTTTGCAGTAGCGCCTTCGTTCTTTATAACTATTACGAATGGACTTAAAAAATATTGTTCTGAAAATAATGCGAAGGTTATTATTGAGAAACCATTCGGAGAAGATTTAGAAAAAGCGGGATTACTAAATGATGAGCTTGCTAAATTCTTCGATGAAAATGAAATTTATCATATTGACCACTATTTAGGGAAAGAGATGATTCAAAACATTCTTTCTTTACGTTTTGAAAATATAATTTTCAAAGGTATTTGGAATAAAGACTTTATCGAAAATGTTCAAATTACTGCTGCTGAAACAGTTGGTGTAGGAACAAGAGCTAGTTACTACGATAAAAGTGGTGCTTTAAAAGATATGGTTCAAAATCACCTATTACAGGTTTTATCATTAGTAGCTATGGAAGAACCAAAAGAAGAAGGAAGTCGTGGTATACATGAGAGCCAATATAATCTTCTTTCTGCACTTAAACCGATTGAGGATGTTCATGAAAGTTTAGTAATGGGACAATATGAAGGGTATCTTCAGGAACAAAATATTCCTGCAGATTCTAAAACAGAAACATATGCAGCACTAAAATTATTCGTAGATAATGAGCGTTGGCAAGGTGTGCCATTCTTCATAAGAACTGGTAAAAAACTAGAAAAAAGAGAAACTCAAGTAGTAGTTCAATTCAAAGCGGTGGGTTCTTCTCCAGGTAATGTATTAATAATAAAAATTCAACCAGAAGAAGGTGTATATTTCCAATTTAATGCTAAAAAACCAGGTACAGAGCAAGAATTGCAACCAATCTCACTTGATTTCTGTCAAAGTTGCATTTTAGAAAATATAGTAAATACACCTGAAGCTTATGAAAGATTATTGGATGCTTGTTTTAGAGAAGATAGAGCATTATTTTCTCAATGGAATCAAATAGTTGAATCTTGGACATTTGTTAATAAACTTATAGATAAGTATGAAGAACAAGGTGCTCCACTATATACTTACGAACAAGGTTCAAAAGGGCCTAAAGAAGCTGACGAACTTGTTAATTGGGTTAAATAAATAATTAAATGTATTGTGTGAGTAACATCTCATACAGTACATTTTTTTGTTTTAAATATTATTAAACAGGGTTGTAAAGTTTACGATAACGGATAAGTGTAGTATAATTAAAAGATGTACAAAAAATAAAGATTTTGAAAAGGAGCAATTAATGAGACTTTTAGATTCAATGTTAGAGTATAACGAATATTTTGTGAAATTTGAAGAATATCAAAAATATAAAACTGAGGATAAATACCCGGCTAAAAGAGTTGTAATGTTTACATGCATGGATACGAGATTAGTTGAACTTTCAACAAAATCTTTAAACTTGTCTTCTGGGGATGTAAAAGTAGTAAAAAATGCTGGAGCAATATTAACTCACCCATATGGTTCGATTATGAGGAGTTTGATAATAGCAGTTTATATGCTTAAGGCTGACGAAATTATCGTTATGGGGCATCATGATTGTGGTATGCAAAATATCGATACTGGTTTAATTATGGAAAAAATGCAGAATAGGGGTGTAGGTAAGGAAACTTTAGAAATTCTACAGTATTCAGGCCTTGATTTGAGTTCATGGTTACATGGATTTGACGATGTTAATGAGAGTGTGGCTCACGACGTAAATATGATAACGAAACATCCATTGATTCCAAAAGATGTTCCTGTTCATGGGTTGGTTATTAATCCTGAAAATGGAAAAGTAGACTTAGTTGTAAATGGATATGAAAATCTAAGAAATTAGGGGGACACGCGAGTTGAAAAAAATATTAATACTAAATACAGGTGGAACTATCTCAATGAGTGAGGACCAGAAAACTGGGAAAGTTGCTCCAACTGATAGTAACCCGATAGGTGCTGGTGGAAACATATTTTCTTATATTGGAGATTTGTATGTTGAAGATTTATATCATCTTGCATCACCGCAAATAACAGAACGTGAAATGTTAGGGATTAAAAATAGAATAGAAGAAGCTGTGAAAGAGGGCTATGAAGGTGTAGTAGTTACTCATGGTACTGATACACTAGAAGAGACGGCTTATTATTTAGAGTTGACATTAGATATAAACATTCCTGTTGTCGTAACAGGTGCTATGCGATCAAGCAACGAAATAGGTGCAGATGGATTAGCTAATCTTAGAAGCTCTTTAGTAGTTGCTATTAATGATGAGAGTAGAGATAAAGGTGTTTTAGTAGTTATGAATGATGAAGTTCATACTGCAACATATGTTACAAAGACGCATACTACCAATGTTGCGACATTCCAGACGCCAACGTTTGGTCCGATAGGTCTGGTATCAAAAAATAATGTTATATATTTTCAAAAATTAGTTAAAGAGGAACACTATGAGGTAAATACTACTGAAAAGAAAGTATATTTACTAAAAGCTTATGCTGGCATGGATGAGGAGTTGATTAATGCTGTAGTTAAATTAGGAGCAGATGGATTAGTTATAGAAGCTTTAGGTGCAGGGAATCTACCTCCAAGAACTGTTCCCGCAATCAGAAACTGTATTGAAAAGAATATACCGGTAGTTTTTGTTTCTCGTGCATTTAATGGAGTTACTCAAGATGTTTATGACTATGAAGGTGGAGGGAAAAGATTCCAACAAGATGGTGTTATTTTCACAACAGGTTTGAGTGGTCAAAAAGCTAGAGTTAAATTAATGATTCTATTAGAAGCGGGGATATCATTTGAAAAATTAGGAGAGCTATTTTAATAGTTGTTCTAATTACTATTAATATATTTATAAGGTTGAATAATTTTTACAATTATGGTAGTATATTAAATGATTAAAATTAGGAAAGAGGTGTAGAATTGAAATTTAAATATCATAAGTCGTATCGCGGTTTTTATCTACTTGATGAGAACAAATTTAAACGACCATACCAAAAATTAGATCAAGAGAAAACATTAAAAAACTTAGGTAGTAAGACTGAGTTTAATAAAGATGAAATATTGGATATAGAAGATAAGTTAGTAGTCTTTTTTGAAAAAAATACTGGACAATCTACAAAACAGAAAAATACAAAAAAACAAGAAGATACAAAAGAAGTCGAGGAAATTGATTTTGAGGTACTAGAATTGAAATATAAGATACCAAGACTGCTGTTAAAAAGGTTATATAGTATTATTTCGGAAAATTCAAGTAAAGCGGAACATGACTTAGAGTCAGTTTTATCTGTAATAGAAAATATTACACTTGCAGATGGTTTATTCTCTTCAAAAGTAAAAAAAATATTCTATTATAGTGACAGAGAATTGGAGAATTTGCTAACTAGATATAACTTTGACGGTATTAGTGTTTCTGATTTAAAAAAAGATATTGAAGTGAATTATCCTAGTCAATACATCTCTGATTTACCGATAGATTACAAAGAATATGAAATGATTTTTGTGTTCTATTTTATAATACTAATCGAATTATTAACAATTTTAAAATAAAAAATGGATTTTTTGATTAAAATTTTCCTAAAGGCTTGATTTTTTATTAAGCCTTTGATATAATTTTAATCAGAAAGTTTATTTTTTTAGAATTAGTTGGTCGAAAAATGACCTAACCGGACGTAAGTTGTCCATAAAAATAAATTTTCAATATGACAGGGGAAACTTAAGATGGATATTTTACATTTGTTACATATGCAAAGTAGACTCGTTCCTGAAATGTTTATGAAATTTAATAATAGATATGAATTATTAGTTACAATAAAAGTTAATCAACCTATTGGTCGAAAAACATTATTAAATTTTATTAATATGACGGAAAGGCAATTACGTACGGAATGTGAAGTTTTATCCAAGTTAGGGTTGATAACCAAAAAAGCTACAGGGATGAGTGTTACAGAAAAAGGAGAGATGCTTCTTCTAGAAATAAAAGAATCGGTAATAAACGATGTATTTGTTAAAGAAAGAAGTTTTATAAAAAATCATTTTTCAATAAAACAGGTTCATATTGTAGCTGGTGATTTTGTTAATAATGAAGTCACTAGGGAAGAAATGACAAGCCTACTTTTGGATAAGGTTAATGCTAAAATAACTAAAGATTGTGTAATTGGAGTCAGTGGTGGAAGTACTATGTACTATATAGCCGGTAAAGCAAATGCAACATTTGGTTATGGAAAAAACGTTACTATAACACCAATTAGGGGAGGTTTATCTGTAGTTAATACAGAGTATCAAGCCAATGATATAGCCTCTAAAATGGCAAAAAATTCTGGACATGCTTATCAATTACTACATGCACCAGACAATATAGGAGAAAAGGCATTAGAAGAACTCGTGAAAGAACCAGTTGTAAAAAATGCGCTCGATGTTATAGGAAAAACATCCATAATAATCCATAGTATAGGAAATGCTTTTGAAATGGCGGAAAGACGAAAGTCATCTAAAGAAATTTTAGAAGTATTACATGAAAAAAAAGCTGTTAGTGAATCATTTGGGAGTTACTTTAATGAAAACGGCGATGAGATATTTAAAACATCTACTATAGGTATGAGTTTTAAAGATGTTAATGGCATTGATCATGTCTTTACAATAGTTGGTGGAGATGCGAAAGCTGATGCGGTATACAGTTATTTAAATACTAAGCCAGCGAATGCAACACTAATTATTGACGAGGCTATTTGCAAAAAAATAATAAAAAAAGTTAATAAAAATTTTTAGGAGGAACTAAAAAATGACAGTAAAAGTAGCAATTAACGGATTTGGACGTATCGGACGTCTTGCATTAAGAAGAATCCAAAACGTAGAAGGAATTGAAGTAGTAGCGATTAACGACTTAACACCAGTTAATCAACTAGTTCACCTATTAAAATATGATACAACTCAAGGGCGTTTCGACGGAGAAGTATCTGCAACAGAAGGAAGCTTATTAGTAAATGGTAAAGAAATTAAAGCATTCGCTAATCCAAATCCAGCTGAGTTACCATGGGGTGAATTAGGAGTAGACGTAGTATTAGAATGTACTGGTTTCTTCACTTCTAAAGAAAAAGCTGAAGCTCACGTTAAAGCAGGAGCTAAAAAAGTTGTTATCTCAGCTCCAGGTGGAAACGATGTTAAAACTATCGTTTACAATGTAAACCACGAAACTTTAGATGGATCAGAAACAGTTATCTCAGGTGCTTCTTGTACAACTAACTGTTTAGCTCCAATGGCTAAAGCATTACACGATAACTTCACAGTAGTTGAAGGATTAATGACAACTATCCACGGATATACTGGAGACCAAAACACACTTGACGCTCCTCACCGTGGTGGAGACTTACGTCGTGCTCGTGCTGCAGCTGAGAACATTGTACCTAACACAACTGGTGCTGCTAAAGCAATTGGATTAGTAATCCCAGAATTAAATGGTAAATTAGATGGAGCTGCTCAACGTGTACCAGTACCAACAGGATCATTAACTGAATTAGTAGCTGTAGTTGAAAAAACTGTTACAGCAGAAGAAGTTAACGCTGCTATGGAAGCTGCAGCTAACGAATCATTCGGTTATAATGTAGATCCAATCGTATCTTCTGATATCGTAGGAATTTCTTATGGATCATTATTCGATGCTACTCAAACAAAAGTATTAACAGTTGGAGACAAACAATTAGTTAAAGTTGTATCTTGGTACGACAACGAAATGTCTTACACTGCTCAATTAGTAAGAACATTAAAATACTTTGCAGGATTAATCAAATAATCTAATTAGGTAATAATAAGGGGAGATGAGATATAAGTTCTTTTGACTTATATCTTGTCTCATATATTCCAAAAATATTTAAAAGGAGCTTTCCATGAAGAAATCTATTAAAGACTTAGGTAACTTACAAGGGAAAACTGTCTTAATGCGTGTTGATTTCAACGTGCCTTTAAAAGATGGTGTAATTACAAACGATAATCGTATTACTGCAGCATTACCAACAATTGAGTATGCTTTGAATCAAGGAGCTAAAGTAGTAGCGTTCTCTCACTTAGGACGTGTTAAAGAAGAAGCTGATAAAGTTTCAAAAAGTTTAGCACCGGTTGCTAAAAGATTATCAGAATTATTAGGTAAAGAAGTAAAATTCGTAGCTGAAACTCGCGGAGCTGAATTAGAAGCAGCGGTTAAAGGATTAAATGAAGGTGAAATCTTAATGTTCGAAAACACTCGTTTCGAAGATGTAGATGGTAAAAAAGAATCTAAAAATGATCCAGAGCTTGCTAAATATTGGGCTTCTCTAGGTGATGTATATGTAAACGATGCATTTGGTACAGCTCACCGTGCTCACGCTTCAAACGTAGGTATTGCATCTAATATTGGTGAAGGAAACTCTGCTTCTGGATTCCTAGTAGATAAAGAAATTAAATTTATCGGTGGAGCAGTTGATAACCCAGAAAGACCACTTGTTGCAATCTTAGGTGGAGCAAAAGTTTCTGATAAAATTGCAGTAATTGAAAACTTATTAGATAAAGCTGATAAAGTAATCATCGGTGGAGGTATGGCTTATACTTTCATGAAAGCACAAGGTAAAGAAATCGGAATTTCACTTTGTGAAGATGATAAAGTTGAATACGCTCGTGAACTTATGGCAAAAGCTGGTGATAAATTAGTATTACCAATCGACACAGTTGTAGCTAAAGAGTTCTCAAATGATGCGCCTAGTCGTGTTGCTGAAGGTGATATTCAGCCTGATGAAGAAGGATTAGATATCGGTCCTAAATCTGTTGAATTATTCAAAAACACTCTTAAGGGAGCAAAAACTGTAATCTGGAACGGACCAATGGGTGTGTTCGAAATGCCAAACTTTGCAAAAGGTACAATTGGTGTATGTGAAGCTATCGCTCACTTAGAAGGTGCTACTACTATTATTGGTGGTGGAGATAGTGCAACAGCAGCTATTTCTTTAGGATATGCAGAAAAATTCTCACACATTTCAACAGGTGGAGGAGCTTCTCTAGAATACCTAGAAGGAAAAGTATTACCAGGAATCGATTCATTATCAAACAAATAATTTTTTAACTCAAGGAGAGTAACATTATGTCAAGATTACCATTTATCGCAGGAAACTGGAAAATGAACAAAAACCCAGAAGAAACTAAAGCATTCGTTGAAGCAATCGCTGGGAAATTACCATCAGCAGATAAAGTAGAAGCAGGTATTGCAGCTCCAGCTGTAGACCTAAGTGCATTACTTATCGCTGCTGAAGGAACAGGATTAAAAGTTGCAGCTCAAAACTGTTACTTTGAAAATTCAGGAGCTTATACTGGTGAAACTTCACCAAAAGTATTAGCTGAAATGGGAGTTAATTATGTAGTAATCGGTCACTCAGAACGTCGTGAATATTTCCACGAAACAGATGAAGATATTAACAAAAAAGCAAAAGCTATTTTTGCAAATGGATTATTACCAATCATCTGCTGTGGTGAAACACTTGAAACTTATGAAGCAGGAAAAGCTGCTGAATTCGTAGGAGCTCAAGTAAAAGGAGCTTTAGCTGATTTAACAGCTGAACAAGTAGCATCATTAGTTATCGCTTATGAACCTATCTGGGCTATCGGAACAGGAAAATCAGCTACTAAAGAAGATGCACAAAAAATGTGTAAAGCTGTTCGTGATGTAGTTGAAGGACTATACGGAAAAGAAGTTGCTGAAAAAGTTCGTATCCAATACGGTGGTTCAGTTAAACCTGAAAACGTAAAAGAATACCTATCGTGTCCAGACGTAGATGGAGCATTAGTAGGTGGAGCTGCTTTACAACCAGAATCATTCTTAGCTCTTTTAGAAGGCGGAAAATTAGATTAGGTTTAGCAATTTTTTAAAAATTGTAGTATAATAGAAATATAAATTAAACAACAAGGAGAAAATTAATGTTAGCAAAAACATTTGATATTATCGCAGAAGTATATGCAAGAGAAGTTTTAGATTCACGTGGTAACCCAACTGTAGAAGTTGAAGTAACAACTGAATCAGGAGCGTTTGGACGCGCACTAGTACCATCAGGAGCATCAACTGGACAATATGAAGCAGTTGAATTACGTGATGGAGACAAAGGTCGTTACTTAGGTAAAGGTGTAACTAAAGCTGTAACTAACGTTAATGAAGAAATTGCACCATTATTAGAAGGTAAATTCGACGTATTTGATCAAGTGGGAATTGATTCTGCTATGATCGAGTTAGATGGAACTGAAAACAAAGGACGTCTAGGAGCTAACGCTATCTTAGGTGTATCTTTAGCAGTAGCACATGCTGCAGCTGATTCTTTAGGAGTGCCTCTATACAGATACTTAGGAGGAACTAACTCTAAAGAATTACCAACTCCAATGATGAACATCGTAAACGGTGGATCTCACTCAGATGCTCCAATCGCATTCCAAGAGTTCATGATTTTACCAGTAGGAGCACCTACATTTAAAGAAGCTTTACGTTGGGGAGCTGAAGTATTCCACAACTTAGCTAAATTATTACACAACCGTGGTTTATCTACTGCAGTAGGTGACGAAGGTGGATTCGCTCCAACATTCGAAGGAACTGAAGATGCGGTTGAAACTATCCTAGCTGCAATTAAAGCTGCTGGATTAGAGCCAGGTAAAGATGTATTCCTAGGATTCGATTGTGCGTCATCTGAATTCTACGAAAACGGAGTTTACAACTATGCTAAATTTGAAGGTGAAGGTGGAGCAGTTCGTACTTCAGCAGAGCAAGTTGATTACTTAGAAGAATTAGTAAACAAATACCCAATCATCACTATCGAAGATGGTATGGATGAAAACGACTGGGAAGGATGGAAATTACTTACAGACCGTATCGGTGACCGTGTACAATTAGTAGGTGACGATTTATTCGTAACTAATACTAAGAAATTATCACAAGGTATTGAACAAGGTGTTGGTAACTCAATCCTAATCAAAGTTAACCAAATCGGTACTTTAACTGAAACTTTAAACGCTATCGAAATGGCTAAACGTGCTCGTTACACAGCTGTTATTTCTCACCGTTCTGGAGAAACTGAAGATTCAACAATCTCAGATATCGCAGTTGCTACTAACGCTGGACAAATTAAAACAGGTTCTCTTAGCCGTACAGACCGTATTGCTAAATACAACCAATTATTACGTATTGAAGATGAATTAGATGCAACAGCTAAATACCCAGGAGCTAAAGCATTCTACAACATCAAACGCTAATTAGAATATATTTAAAAAGGTAGGAGTCTATGACTCTTACCTTTTTTATTTTAAAATATTATATTTATATTTATTTTTTTTTAAAAATATATTAAGGATATTAAATATTGTTTATTATAATTATAAAGAATATTATCACTCATGGTGATGTTGGTTATATTAAATAAAATTATTTTAAAACACTAATTTTAATATTCAATATGATTTTATTTTAAAAATATGAAAGACAATAGATTTTAAAAAGACAATAAAATTTATAATGGTATTAACGTATTAAATTCAACCTGGAATATATCAATAATAATCTAATCAATTAAATGTTTGTTTTTACAAGAAAAATGTGCTTTTTTTCTTATATTTCTAATAAAATAAGATATTTTAGTTTGATTATTGTTTAAATAAAATAAAAAAATAATGGAATTATAATAAAGTTAGAACATTAAATATCTATATTTTTATCTTTACAAACGTTTTCATATATGGTACTATTTTTGTTGAAAAGATAAATATTAATTTTTAGGAGGTTAATATGGCAAGTTTATCATTAAAAAAAATCTATAAGAAATATGATAATGGTTTTTGTGCGGTAACTGATTTTAATTTGGAAGTAGCTGACAAGGAATTCGTTGTATTTGTTGGACCATCAGGTTGTGGGAAATCTACTACCCTTAGAATGATTGCAGGTTTAGAAGATATAACAGAAGGTGAGTTTTATATAGGGGATAAACTAGTAAATGATGTTGAACCTAAAGATAGAGACATAGCAATGGTATTCCAAAGTTATGCATTATATCCGCATATGACAGTTTTCGATAATATGGCATTTGCTTTAAAATTAAGAAAAGTACCTAAAGATGAAATTAAAGCGAAGGTTGAAGAAGCTGCAAAAATTCTTGGATTAGAAGATCTTTTAGATAGAAAGCCAAAAGCACTTTCTGGAGGACAACGTCAAAGGGTTGCATTGGGAAGAGCAATAGTTAGAAGTCCTAAAGTGTTTCTTATGGATGAACCGTTATCGAATTTGGATGCTAAGTTAAGAAGTAACATGAGAGCGGAAATTATTAAAATACATAACACATTAGGAGCTACTACGATTTATGTAACGCATGACCAAACTGAAGCTATGACAATGGCAGATAGAATTGTAGTAATGAAAAAAGGTATTGTTCAACAAGTTGGAAGTCCTAAAGAGATTTATGATCATCCAGAAAATCTATTCGTAGCAGGATTTATCGGAGCACCTACGATGAACTTCATGAGAGGTAGAGTTGCTGAAGGTAACTTTGTGACTAAAGATGGAGGGAAAATAGAAATTCCGATAGGACACTATGATAAATTAAAAGAACTAGGTTATGAAGGAAAAGAAGTAGTTCTAGGGATTAGACCAGAGAATATATCTAATGATCCACTTGTACTGGAGACATATTCACATGCTAAAATTACTTCAAAAGTAATTGTGGCAGAGTTATTAGGATCTGAGTATATTGTTCATACTGATCTAAATGGTGAAAATATTAAAGCGATTGTACACTCAAGACAAAATATTAAAATGGGAGACGAACTAACATTCGCTTTAGATATGAATAGAGCTCATTATTTCGATGTAGATACAGAACTTAGTATCTTGGAATAATTTAAATAAGACGTCAAATTTTTAAAAAAACATATAAAATAAGGAGGCTCATATTATGAGAAAATTAAATAAATTGTTTGCTGTAGCAGCAACAACAGCTCTTGTTTTAACAGGGTGTGTGGGCGGCAAAAAAGAAGAAAAACAAGCTGATCCGAATAAAAAAGTAGAAATTACTTATTGGGATTTTCCACAATTTACAAAAGATAAAGAATTCAAAAAGACTGAGGATTTTGATGCAGCATTAATCAAAGCATTTGAAGCAAAAAATCCAAATATTAAAGTTAACTATCAAAAAATTGAATTTACAGATGGACCAGCAAAAATTGAAACAGCTATTCAATCGAAAACAGCTCCAGATGTAATCTATGATGCACCAGGACGTGTAATTGCTTGGGCAGCGAAAGATTTATTAGTTCCATTAGATGATGTTGATAAATCTAAATTAAATGAAGCAGCAGTTAAAGCATCTAGTTACAAAGATAAACTTTACATGTATCCACAAGGGGTAGCGCCATTCTTAATGGGTGTGAATAAAGACTTAACTGATAAATTAGGTGTTACAGACCTTCTACCTCTTAACAAACAAGATAGAAGTTGGACTGTAGAAGAATATGAAAAATTCCTAAAAGCAGTTAAACAAAAAGATTCAAGTATTACTCCAGCTTTATTTTACACTAAATCTCAAGCAGGAGACCAGGGACCAAGAGCATTTGTAGCAAACTTATACAATTCTTGGATTACAGATGATGCAATCAGCAAATACACTATTAATGATGCAAATGGTGTTAAAGGATTAGAGTGGGTTAAAAAAGCTTACGATGATGGTTTATTAGGACAAGGGGTTGCATTAGAAGCAAAAGATGCTCTAGAAGCATTCAAATCAGGACGTGCGGCAACTACAATCTTATTCTCTCCTGGTATCGCAGCTTCACACGCATCTGGATTTAACTACAAATTCTTACCATTCCCTAACAATGGAGGAAAAGCTAAATACGATTATCTAGTTGCAGGACCAGCCATCTTTGATAATGGTGATGCAGACAAAGCGGCAGCAGCTAAAAAATTCGTTGACTTTATGGTTAATGATAAAGATTGGGGTAAACGTACTCTATTAGCATCTGGTAACTTCTCAGCTAAAAAAGGTGAAACAGGATTATATGATTCAGAAGAACTTAAATTTGCTGAAGGATTAACTGGACAATACGCTCCATACTATAACACAATTCCAGGATTCGCTAAAATGAGACCGCTATGGTTCAACATGGTTCAAGGTGTATTAAATGGAAAAACTACACCTAAAGAAGGATTAGATAAATTTGTTGAAGATGCAAATAAAACAATAAAAGAAGCATTGTAATTTGACGTATGAAGGGATAGAGTTGCTTCTATCCCTTTTTTAGATAAAAAATAAACTTTTTAGGAGGTTCTATGAAAACTACTAAGAAAAGAAAAAAAATAGACTTTAGTGCATATCTATTTATTTTGCCAGTTAGTTTATTTTTCATAACATTCGTTTTAGTCCCAATGTTACGTGGACTTCAGTTATCATTATATAGTTTTGCAAAAAAAAATCCAGTATTTGTTGGATTGAAACACTATTCAGATTTGATGTTTAGTGGCAACGGTGCAACAATTCATGAACCATTCATGAAATCTCTTGTTAACACGATAGTAGTAACAGTTGTTGCAGTACCGATAGTAGTATTGGTATCGATTTTTGTTGCAGTAACGATTTACAATAAGAGTGCAGTAGTAAGATCATTCTTCCGTGGGGTATTTTATATTCCAGCTATATCTTCAGTAGTATCTGTTACTGTAGTTTGGGCTTGGATTTATCATCCAGAATATGGAATTTTGAATTATGTATTTAAGTCAATGCATTTAATTAGTGAAAATGTTGACTGGTTAGGAAATCCGAAAACAGCACTATATGCTATTATTACAATTTTGATTACTACTTCATTAGGTCAACCTATAATACTTTATGTTGCTGCATTGGGTAACGTGCCAAAAGAATTATTAGAAGCTTCAGAGATTGATGGAGCAACAAAATGGCAAGTATTCACAAAAATCACTTGGCCGCTGATTAAACCAACAACATTATATATTGTAGTTGTAACAACAATCAACTCGTTCCAAATTTTCGCCCTAATCCAGTTATTAACTGCAGGGGGACCGAACTACGGAACAAGTACAATCATGTACCTAGTATATGAAGCGGCAATTAAAAACGGAAATCATGGTGTAGCTAGTGCGATGGGTATTATCCTTGCTGTAATTATTGGAATAATTTCAATATTACAATTCAAGTTCCTATCTACAGACAATGATTAGGAGGATTTAGAATGAAAAGTATAAGTATTTTTAAAATAGTATCAATGATAATATTACTTGGGTTAACTATATTCTTTATTTTTCCATTTTATTGGATTGCATCAGGATCATTTAAATTACAAGATGTAGCGATAACAATTCCACCAGAGTGGTGGCCATCGACTCCAACATTGGAAAACTACGAGAAGTTATTCACATCGAACACTTTAAGATGGTTCTTTAACTCAGTATTTATTTCAGTAATGACAACATTCTTAGTTTGTGCAACATCAGCATTAGCAGGGTATGCATTAGCTAAGAAAAATTTCCCAGGTGTTAAGATAATATTTATGGTATTTGTGGCAGCAATGGCATTACCAAAACAAGTAATTTTAATACCTTTATTAAATCTAATCACTGAATTTAACTTAATGAATACATACTATGCGTTAATTTTACCAGCAGTAGGTTGGCCGTTTGGAGTATTCTTAATGAGACAGTTCTCGCAAGCAATTCCAACAGAATTACTTGAATCAGCAAGAATTGATGGTTGTGGTGAAGTAAGAACATTTATGAATATCGCGTTACCAATCATTAAACCTGGTATCGGTGCATTAGCGATCTTTACATTCATCGCAAGCTGGAACGATTATTTCTCACAATTAATTTTCTCTAATACACCAGACATGTCTACATTACCTTTAGGGTTAGCAGCGTTAGCACAAGGTCAAGAGTTCTCTAATGACTATGGATTACTAATGGCAGGGGCATCATTAGCGTCATTACCGATGATAATCGTGTTCATTTGTTTCCAAAATTACTTTACTCAAGGTGTTACTTTAGGAGCGGTGAAAGGATAATCTTATGGATAAACAACAATTAATAGAATATCTAAAAGGAGAAATGATAGTTTCTTGTCAAGCATTACCAGGAGAAGCCTTATATAAAGAAGAAGGTGGAGTAATGTGTCTAATGGCTAAAGCTGTTAAGAATGCAGGAGTAAAGGCTATTAGGGCTCAAGGTGTTTTAGATATTAAACAGATTAAAGAACAGACGAATTTACCAGTAATTGGTATAATAAAAAAATCATATGAAGGATATGCTACATATATAACTGCTACAATGGATGAAGTTGATAAATTAGTTGATGCAGGATCTGATATAATAGCGTTAGATTGTACGAATAGAGAACGTGGAGACGGTAAAACTCCAAGCGAATTCGTAAGAGAAATTAAAGAAAAATATCCAAATTTATTATTGATGGCAGATATTTCTAATTTAGAAGAAGCGATTGAAGCTGAAAAAGCAGGAGTTGATTTTGTAGGAACTACTATGAATGGTTATACGCCGTACACAGCAGATTCAAAACAATTTAATCCAGGTTTAGTAAAAGAAATCGTAGAAAATGTAAAAATTCCAGTTATTGCAGAAGGGAAAATCCATACTCCACAACAAGCAAAACAAGCGTTTGAAGTGGGGGCGCATTGTATAGTAGTAGGTGGAGCAATAACTAGACCGCAAGAAATTGCGACAAGATTTTTAAGTGAGTTGAGATAATGAGTATAATTGTTTTATTGGCATATTGGTATACCTATAGTAAATGGTATATACTAGGATCGTGGTTTATCACATATATTTTAAACATAGCATTTAAGAAATTATGGCTTTCACCATTATTGATAAATGCACTTGCATTGGGAGTATTATTTATAGGTATATACTATAAGTTAATAGAGGGGCAAGAAGTAGGAGCATCAGTATTAAATGTGTATATGCCGATAGTATTTTCTAGCATTATAATGAATTTATTGGTGTTTGGTATCAGAAGAATTAGATTGAAATTAAAATAATATAATAGGACTATTAATTAGTTAAAAAGTTAAGAGATATTTATATAAAGAACTAATTAATAGTTTTATTTTGTTGTAACGAAACATTTTGATAGTGTTATAAAATTCTAAATAATATTGAAAATCAATGAAAATCAGAAAAAATCAATTGCAATTATTTTTTTAAATAGTTAATATTTGTATTTTTATAATTTATAGATAAGTATATTTTAAGAAATTTCAAAAAACTAATACTTGTTTTAATTATTGATAAATCAGTTATTTTAATGAATTAATAAACAGTTTTATTAGGCATTTATTTATTTTTAACTATATAATTAAAAAAAAATGATTTTTTTTTATTGTGATTTTTAATGAAAAAGATTTTAATTAACTTCTTTATATGTAAAATATTTTATTGATTTGATGATAATTCTGTTATATAATGTAATTAAAGTATTAATTATCTATTATTACTTTGTCTTTTAATAACAGGTTTCTTGTAGATGTATACAACATATTTAGTTATCTTAAGCAAATAAATTTTTTATTGTAAGGTGTAAAAAAATGAATTTAAGAAGAAAAACCTTAAAATTAATGGGTTCTCATATAGATATTCTTATTTTTGATAGCATTGATGCTGAAAATATTTTAGATGATGCTGTGGAAATGCTAAAGATGTATGAGCATAGATTTAGTGCAAACGATGATAGTTCTGAACTTATGGTAGTAAATCATAATGCAGGTATTAAAGCTGTCAAAGTCCATCCAGATTTATTTGATTTAATAAAGATAGGGAAAGTTCATAGTTGTGCGTCTAATAGTTTTTTAAATATAGCTATTGGACCGATTGTGCAAACATGGAGAATTGGATTTAACGATGTAAAAGTTCCAACAAAACAAGAAATTGATAGTCTATTAGAAATAACGGATCCCAATAAAATAATTCTTAACGAAGAAGAACAATCTGTCTATCTTGCTAAAAAAGGCATGGCTATTAATTTAGGAGCTGTAGCAAAAGGATATATTGCTGATTTGATGATTGAATATTTGAAAAAAAGAGGTGTAGACGCGGGATTAATTAATCTAGGTGGTAACGTATTAACGTTTGGTGATGCTAAACATAATCCAGATTTAATGTGGCGCATAGGTATCCAAAATCCAGTTGAATCTCGAGGGAATCATCTATTTACTATAGGTATAAAAAATCAATCTGTTGTTACTTCTGGGATTTATGAACGTAAACACACAGAAAATGGAAAAACTTATCATCATATATTAAATCCTGAAACAGGTTACCCTGTCGAAACCAATGTAGCTGGTCTATCTATAATTTCAACAGCCTCAGTGGATGGGGAAATTTGGACTACAAGGTTATTTGGAAAAAATGTCAAAGATATTATGGATGAAATAGAAAGTTTACCTGATATAGAAGGTGTTGTTGTAACAATTGAAGGTAAAATCTATTATACAAGCGGAGTGCTAGATAAAATAATATGTTAGCTAATAATATCTTGAAGAATACTGAAAATACTATTAATTTAAGGAGGCTCTATTAAAGTGGCTGAAGTAAAAAATAAAAAAAATGTTAAAAAAACAAGACAAGAAAATCTAGATACAAATAAAGTAGATAGTACAAAAAAAGAGAGAGGAAATAAAAACATGGTAAAATTAATTGGTCTAGTTGGAACAAACTCTAAAAAATCTACAAACCGCCAACTTTTACAATATATTAAAAAACATTTTGCAGGTAAAGCTGACATCGAATTAGTTGAAATTAAAGATCTTCCTTTATTCAACAAACCAGCGAATAAAGAAGTACCTGAAGGAGTTAAAGAAATTGCAGCTAAAATTGAAGCGGCAGACGGAGTTATCATCAGTTCACCTGAGTATGACCACGCAGTACCTGCATCACTAATGAGTGCAATCGCTTGGTTATCTTATGGAATTCACCCATTACTTGACAAACCAGTAATGTTAACAGGAGCTTCATACGGAACTTTAGGATCATCACGTGCTCAAGCTCACCTTCGTCAAATTTTAGACTCACCAGAAGTTAAAGCACGTGTAATGCCAAGTTCTGAATTCTTATTAGGACATTCTTTACAAGCTTTTGATGAAGCTGGAGATATCTCTAACCCAGAAACTGTAGCTAAATTAGATAGTTTATTTGCTGATTTCTTATTATTTATTAAAATTACTGAAAAATTAATTAATGCACATAAATTAGCTGAAAAAGAAATTGAAAACTTCTCTTGGGAAGATTTAAAATAGGATAGGAGTGTAGACACATGAAATTAGTAGGAATCGTAGGTTCAAATGCGGAAATCTCTTATAACCGCAAATTAATGGAATTTATAGCAAAAGAATATAAAGATTTATTCACTTTAGAATTATTAGACATTACTAACTTACCAATGTTTAACCAAGATGAAGATCATTCAAGAGAAAACAAAGATTTATTAGTAATGAATCGTAAAATTTTACAAGCTGATGGTGTTATTATCGCTACGCCTGAGCACAACCACACAATTACTGCATCACTTAAGAGTGCTTTAGAGTGGTTATCATTCGAATTACACCCACTTGAAAACAAACCTGTAATGGTACTTGGAGCTTCATACTATGATCAAGGATCATCTCGTGCTCAATTACACTTACGTCAAATCTTAGATGCTCCAGGTGTAAACGCAATTGTATTCCCTGGTCACGAGTTCCTTTTAGGTAAAGCTAAAGAAGCTTTCGATGCTGAAGGTAACTTAGTTGATGATCGTACAGTAGGATACTTACGTATGTGTTTAACTAAATTCGTTAAATTTGCTACAGTAGCTCAATCATTAGCAGAAAGAAAACCAACACCAAAAGAAGACTTAACAGCTAGTGGAAAATGTGATACAACAATTGAAGGTGTTGATATGGATGATGATAACTGGGTTGAATTAGCAGCTGAGAAAGTTAATGCTGTATCTGGAGATACATATGTTAAACTTGACCGTGGTATTTTAACAGTAGACCAACTTAACTATTTCTTAAACTCTATGCCAATGGAATTAACTTATGCAGATAGCAATAACCAATTCATCTACTATAACTACAACAAAGAAGATTATGAAATGCTTGCAAAACGTCGTCCAGGTCAAGTTGGATGCTCATTAGCAAAAGTTCACCCTGAAAGAGTTTATGGTAGTGTAAACTGGTTAGTAGGATTACTACGTTCAGGACAAATCGATGTATTCCGTACACACGTTCCAACTCACGGACCAGATAAATATGTTGTGCACAACTACCAAGCTATGTACGACAAAAATGGTAAATATGCAGGTATCAACGAGTATATCTTAGACTTCAAACCAATTGTAGACTGGTACTTAAAACAAACAGGTCAATCATTAGTTAAAAATGGAGTACCTGTAGGTCACGGATATGCAGCAGCACCAGCTCCTGCAGCGGCAGATGCAACAAGTGGAGCTTCTGATGCAGGTCACATGGTGGAGCAGCACCAGCAGCGCCAGCACCAGCAGCAGACGCAACAAGCGGAGCTTCAGCATAATAGTAGAAAATATTAAAAGGTTTAGGTAAAAATTACTTAAACCTTTTTTCTTTTTTAGGAAGTATTTTTAGAGAAAAATAAGGAAGAATGAGTTATAATATTAATTAAGCACAAGTTAGTGCAAAAAAATCTTTGCTAAATATGGAGAGTATTATATGAATAAAAATAACTTATTATCAAAGTTATTCCATAGATACTTTATAGTTGCGTTAAATGGAATGGCTTTAGGTTTGTTTTGTACATTGATTATAGGGTTAATTATTAAGCAAATTGCGATTAATTTAAGTGGTCCTCTATCAAATTTTTTTATTGTTGTAGCTACAATTTCAATGGCTTTAACAGGTCCTGTTATTGGTATAGGTGTTGCTCACGCGCTAAAAGCTCCTAAGTTGGTAATTTTAGCGTCAGGTGTTGTTGGGTTTCTAGGAGCATTTGGTTCGAATCTTGGAACTAATCATTTATTAGAACAAGGTAAATTAGTTATTAGTGGTTCTGGTGATCCATTAGGAGCGTTCATTTCTGTTGTTATTGCAGCAGAAATAGGAAGGCTAGTGTCAGGTAAAACGAAAATAGATATTATTGTAACCCCATTTATTACTATAGTAATTGGAGCGATTGTATCGTACTTTACTGGACCATATCTAATAAAAGGTATGAAAATTTTAGGTACCTTTATAAGAGAAGCTACTGAACTTCAACCATTCATTATGGGAATAGTTGTTTCTGTAGTTATGGGAATAATTCTAACGTTACCGATAAGTTCTGCTGCATTATCTATTATCTTGGGATTATCTGGGATAGCGGCAGGAGCATCTACTGTAGGATGTGCAGCTCAAATGATAGGATTTGCAGTAATAAGTTTTAAAGCTAATCGTTGGAATGGCCTATTTGCACAGGGATTGGGAACGTCTATGTTGCAAGTACCTAATATTATGAGAAAACCAGTGATTTGGATTCCACCAATAGTAGCAAGTGCTGTTTTAGGACCTATTGCTACAATTGTTTGTAGAATGGAAAATAATCCAGCTGGTGGAGGAATGGGAACATCAGGATTAGTAGGACAACTTATGACATGGCAAACAATGTCTTCTTATACAGCTCATTCAGTATTGTTAATTGAAATATTGTTACTACATTTTATATTACCTGCGATTATTTCATATGGGGTATATTACTATATGGAGAAAAAAGGTTTTGTAAAAGCAGAAGATTATAAATTAGATTTATAAAAATTTAAGAACTAGCTATAGAAAAATATAGTTAGTTCTTTTTTTACGTTTATAGGGAGTGAGTAGAAAATCGTGATTTCGGAGAAACAAGATTTTGTAGATTTTGTTAAGGCACTCCTATGTATATGGCATTAAAATGGCATTGAAAATAAAAAAAAAGAAGCCCCGTTACTGATGTAATAGGGCTTTTAAGCTTCTTCTTATTAACGTACTTCTTTAATACGAGCAGCTTTACCACGTAAGTTACGTAGGTAGTATAATTTAGCACGTCTAACTTTACCTTTACGTACAACTTCAATTTTTTCAACTTTTGGAGTGTGAACAGGGAATGTTCTTTCAACACCAACACCGTTTGAAATTTTACGTACAGTATAAGTAGCAGAGATTCCTCCACCACGACGTTTGATAACTACTCCTTCAAATTGTTGGATACGTTCACGTCCACCTTCAACGATACGAACGTGTACTCTTACTGTATCCCCAGCTTTAAATTCAGGAATATCTGATCTTAATTGCGATTTAGTGATCGCTTCAATGATTTTGCTCATTATTCTTTCTCCTTTTTTTACAAAATGTTCATTACTAATGCTTGATTAACAGAGGAACATCGTAATTTAATGTTTTCACATCTTGACTATTATAACATTATTTCAATTAAATATCAATAGAAAATTTAATAAAATTTATTATAAAAGAGCTTTTTCCCAAGTTTCTTCTTTAAAACCAAGAAGTAGGATATCGTTTTTAAAATCAAATGCTAAGGGACGCTTAATTAACATACCATTTTCATGAAGTAATGTTAAAGCTTCATCAAGAGATAAAGTCTCTAACTTATCTTTTAATCCAAGTTCTTTATAAACTAGGCCGCTAGTGTTGAATAATTTTTTTAATGGTAGCTCGAATGTTTTAATAATTTTTTTAAATTCTGCTACTGTTGGTGTCTTTTCTTTAACATTGAAATATGTTGCTTCAATATTGTTTTCTGTTAAAAGTTTTTTTGCTTTTCTACATGTCGAGCATGTTGGATATTCGTAAATAGTTAGCATATAATCTCCTCAATAATTTTTTATGAATTCTAAATAATTAATTGATATTATAATATTTATTTTTATTAGTGTAAAGAAATCTGTTTAGGATTTAGTGTATATGAAAAGCATTTAGATTAATTGAACAAATAATATGTGATATAATTATATTATAGGAATAAAGGAGAAATGCTATGCAAAAGATAATTGTAAAAGATGTTTCTAAAATATATGGTGAAAATAATAATAAAGTTATGGCAAATGATGCTATTAGTTTTGATATTGATGAAGGGGAATTCGTTGTGATTTTAGGTCCTAGTGGGGCTGGAAAAAGTACATTGTTGAATATTATAGGTGGAATGGACAATGCTAGTGAGGGATTTATTAATGTATTTGGAAAAGAAATTGTTGGTTTAAATGAAGACGAACTTACAAAATATAGAAGAGAAGATATAGGATTTGTATTTCAATTCTATAATTTAATACCAAACCTAACAGTTTTGGAAAATGTAGAATTAGCTGGACAAATAGTGAAACGACCTAAAAAAGCAACAGATATTTTAAAGTTAGTAGGATTAGAACATAGGATGGATAATTTCCCTTCGCAAATCTCTGGTGGAGAACAACAGCGTGTTGCTATAGCAAGAGCAATCGCTAAAAATCCAAAACTATTACTTTGTGATGAACCAACGGGAGCATTAGATTATAAAACGGGGAAAAATATTTTAAAGATATTGAAAGACTATAGTATTGATGAGAAAAAAACGGTAGTTATTATAACTCATAATAGCTCTATAGCTGAAGCTGCAGATAAGGTAATAGAAATATATGATGCTAAGGTGAAGAAAGTAATACAGAATACTAATCCTAAAAGTATTGATGAAATAGAGTGGTAGTGTTATGAAAGTAATAAATAGAGATATATTACGAGAAATCTCAAAAACAAAATCGAAGTTTATATCGATAATGATAATAATGTTTCTGGGAGTTTTTATCTTTGTAGGTTTAAAAGAAACATCGCCAGCGATGATGAATACTTATAATAAGTACATAGAACATCATAAGATGTATGATTTACGAGTAAGTCATAATTTTGGAATCAATGAAGAAGATATGAAAATCATAAATGCTCTGGATAATATTGATTTAAGTGAGAGTTATTTCATAAAAAAACTACAGGTAACTAATAGTAATGACTTTGTAAATATTGAATCTTTACCTCAAAAATTAGTTTTATCCAAGGTAACAGAAGGGGCTCTACCTACAAATGATGAAGAAATAGCTTTAGTTGAATCACTGCAAAGTAGGTATAAAATTGGGGATAAGATCTCTTTTATTTCAGATAAGAGCGAAAGTAATATTTTAAAACAGTATAAATTTAAGGTAGTTGGTTTTGTTCAAGGAGCAGATCATATAGAGGTTTCTAATAATAATTTAGCTAATAAGGATTATTTTGGGTATGTAAAAAGAGATGTTTTCAAATTTGAAAATGTAAGTGGAGTTAATATAAAACTTAAAGATATTAACTACAAATATAGTGATAAAGACTATATTACTGAAGTTAATAAGACTCGAGATACCTTGATAGAAAAATTAAAAACTCAGCAGAAAATTGATGAAAAAAATTATTTAGATAAAAATAATAAGAAATTAAACGAAAATGAAAAAGTAATAAATCAAGCACAAGAACAACTTAATAGTGTTAAAGAAAAACTTGAATTATTAAAAAATATTGATAGCAAGAGTTATAGTGAACAAGTAGAAAAATTGAATAAAGCTCAAAAAGAGATTGATGATAATAAAAAGCAACTAAATATTGGGAAAGCTAGTCTTTCAGAAGAAAGTTATCCTAGATTCTCTGTAGAAAATATTAGAGGTTTAAAAAATTATGCTCAATTTATAGATTCTGCGAGTAGTTTAACCTTTGTAGCTAATGTTTTTTCAATATTCTTATTCGTTGTATCGATTTTAGTTTCACTAACAACATTAACTAGAATGATAGATGAAAATAGGATAAATATCGGTACTCTTAAATCACTAGGATACAGTAATTATCAAATTTCTAAAAAATATTTTGTATATGGTGGATTATCTACCTTGATAGGTACGATATTAGGGATTATTGGAGCATATTTGGTGATTGTGCCGATAATATATAATTCTTATGCAAGGTTCTTTACTTTTAACACACCGGAGATTGTATACACTCCAAGTATACTTATCGCAGCTTTTGTTATTTCATTAGGATGTATAAGTTTAGCGATTTATATACCACTTAGAAAAAATTTAAGAGAAAAGAGTGCGTACTTGTTGCGTCCTAAGGCTCCGAGTGGAGGAAGTAGAATATTTTTAGAAAAAATATCATTTATTTGGTCAAGACTTAGCTTTTTAAGGAAGGTAACCTTTAGAAATATTTTCCGCTATAAAATTAGAATGTTAATGACAATTTTTGGAGTCGCAGGATGTCTAACTCTTATGTTTATAGGTTTTGGTATTCGTTATGGAGTAATAAATATTTCTAATGAACAATTCAAAGTAATTAATAAGGTAGATATCGCAGCTACTTATAATTCTTATATAGATAATGAAAGTGTAGAAAAACTTCAAAAAAATATTGATAATAATAAGGATGTTAAAGCTAGCACCAAAGTAAATATGCAACTTGCTACTTTTGAAAATAATAATGAAATTGTTGATTCTGCACAGTTGATAACAGTTGACAAAAATGAATATAAGGAGTATATTAATTTAAAAGATAGCAGTGAAAACGAAATTAATATTCCTAAGGATAGAGCTGTAGTAAGTGAAAAAATTGCATATTTACACAAATTGAATATTGGAGATAGTTTTAATATAATTGTAAACAATAAAGAATACACACTTACCGTTGGTGAAATTAATAAAAATTACTTTGGACATACAATATATATTAATAAAGAATATTATGAATCAGTATTTAAAAAACAGTATAAGGACAATACATTCTTAATACAAACTACAGGTGGTAAGAAAACTGTTGAAAGTGTAGTAAATAATTTAAATGATAATAGTGATATAGTAAATATAAGTGATAATTCTAAAATACAAGAGATACTTGATAATTTTATTAAAGGAATAGATATTATAGTGGCAGTTATGGTGATTTGTTCAGTTACCTTAGCACTTGTAGTATTATATAATTTAATAAATGTTAATGTATCTGAGCGTATTAGAGAATTATCAACGATAAAAGTTCTTGGTTTTTATCCAAGTGAAGTAACTATTTATGTATTTAGAGAGATTTTCTACTTGAGTGGGGTAGGTATTATTTTAGGTAATTATCTAGGTTACAAAATGTACTTGAAAATAATACTAGAACTTGCGGGTAGAGGTATGATGTTTAGTAGTAAAGTACCTTTAGTAGTATACTTATTAGCATCAGGTATAACAATATTGATTACTATAATCGTAATGATAGTAATGCATAAAAAACTAAAAAAAGTAAACATGGTAGAAGCTCTTAAGGCAATAGAGTAGAATAGGAGAAAAAATGGCAATTATAATAAATGACGAAGCAAAACAATTATTAAAAGATAAAAATAAAAACTATATATTAGTATCATTATTTCAACAAGCTTGTTGAGGGGGAAGAGTAAATAAAGTTATCGGGGTTTCGATAGCAAGCAAATTCGATAAAGAATTATATTCGAAATATGTAGTTGATGGAATAGATGTTTATATTGACTATAGATTAAATATAGGAGAAAATGTAGAAATTGGTGTTGAAAAATTCCTATTTATGAAATATTTTAACCAAGTGGGAATTACAGCTTAACGACATAGAAAAAAACAACTAGAGATGGAAAATATCATTTCTAGTTGTTTTTATGTCTTAGTTAGAAGAGGCGCTAAGCTCTTCTTCTTTTTTGTGTTTATCGTTGTAGATTTTTTTCATAATACCAATGACGATTGATAGTGCGAATAAACACATTAATCCGATGAACAGATTTCTTGCTCCACCAGAAAGTGTACCACCAACGTATGAGTAAACTATTGTTGCTGGTAGTTGCCCAATTCCTGTAGCAATAAAGAATCGCCAGAAACTCATATTAGTAAGGCCAGCAGCGTAACTAACGAAGTCGAAAGATACGAATGGTAATAATCGACAAATAAGAATAGCTTTGTCTCCGTAGCGTTCGAAGAATACGTCAATACTTGCCATTGCACCTTTACTCGTAAGTTTTTCTACGACATCTCGCCCTAATCCGCGAGCAATATAGAAACATAATGCAGCCCCTATCATCGCAGTTGACCAAGATAATACAGCTCCTAGTACCCATCCAAAGATAGCAGCATTAGATAGCGTGATTAAGAATGCTGGAATTGGTGCAGCGATTGATTGAAGTACCATTAGTACTCCAGAAACAACCGCAGCCCAGGCTCCCCATCCGCGTAGATATTCGATTACTGCATTTGTATCAAATTGAGATAAAGTTGCGAATGCTGTATTAATACCAGTTTTAAAACTAGGTACTGTGAAGTAAATTGCGAAGAAAATTGCAAAGCAAGCAAGTGTAATATATCTTACTTTTTTACGCTGTGCTTTTAATTTTTTCTCTTCTCCAGGATCAACTTCTCTTAAATCGCTAAGTTTTACTTCTTTTTCTTTTAATACTTTAAGTTCATCTTTAGTATAAACTGTTTGATATTTAGAAAGTGTTAAAATAATATAAAGGTTTATTAAGTTAATAACTATCACAGCGATAATAAATGGAGTCTTGATTTGAGTAAGTGAACCAGCGTGTAATATTTCACGAGCTATATACAGTAATGTTTTTGTTTTCCCTGAAAAAATAGCCATTAAAAGTATTATTGCTTCAATAATAAAGAATGTATACTTGCGATTAATACGTTTGAAATATATCCCCGTCATTATACCATATACAGTCCAAACAAAAACTACAAGACTTTGATCAGCAAGCATTTCAAACTTTGTAAAGAAAAATAGTAAAAATGCGAAGAAGTAACCGACTGCTATACCAACACTAGTAAAATAAAATAAAAGTCTTAATCGTTTCATTAACTCTCTCCTTGAAGTTAGTTATTATTTCTTAATGCTGTAGATAACAGCCGCATATGTTCCATCTTCTGGAAGAACATCTTCATTACCTGAAAATTTCACTTCTTTACGAGTTTCAACAGCTCCATAAGTGTAGGTAGTATTTGATATAATACCAACAGGACAACTGTCTAAACAAGATAAGCATCCTGTATTTTTATCAAGAGCGTTTTTCAAGTTACCACCGAAGCGAAAATCAATTTGTTTCCCATTACTGTCTTTTACTACTTCGTTGATGTCATATTTTTTGTCAGCACCATTCCAAGTAATTTCAGCTTTAATTGGTGTTCCTTCTACATGCGTAGTAGTTGCATTATTTGCAGTCATATTGTTTCCAGGTTTAGCACCAATCTCGATTAGGGCGTTGTAGAATTCTTCAGGTTTAGCGAATGCTGTAAATATAGATTTAGCACCGTTTGTACCGCTTTGTTCTACTGAATTGTGTCTTGTAGCTTCATCAAAGTACTTTCCATTGATTTTTGTAAGTACTGTTATAGTGCCCGCTTCTTTATCTACTTTTATTGGTTTATCTAATGATACACCTGCTACATAATCTGCAGGTTGGTTAGAGTTTTGCGATGTTGAATTAGATGAACTACTACAACCAACAGCTGTAAAAGTTAATCCAGCAGCCATAAGGACCGATAATATTTTTTTTGGTTTCATGAAAGAATCCCCCTTATAGTTTTAATTTATCATATATTTGTATTATAACATTTATATAATGCTGTAACAATAATCTGTAATAAATATTATAAATTTAGTAGACAAAATACTAGAAATTTAATTTAATTATAAAAAAATATTATTTTACTTTAAATGTAATATATTGATAGGAATAATAAGTATGTAACTGTATTGAATAAATAATTTATTATAAATTTTATACTCTAGGATATAAAATAATAAAAATGAATAATTGATATATATTATCAACTATTCTGTGTAGCATATTTGGGATAATATAGATGTAACAATTATTAGCTAAATAATCGGAAATATGGTATAATAGTTCAGTTATAAATGAAAAATATAAGGATTTTATGAAAAAAAGTAAAAAATCAGAGAAAGGAGAAAATAATGTTAATTCAATTAAATAATGTAACAAAGAATTTCGTTGTTAATGAAATTTTTTCAAATGTGAAATTAGAAATTAATGATAAAGATCGTGTTGCCATTGTAGGAAGAAATGGAGCGGGGAAGAGTACGTTATTAAAAATTATATCAGGTGCTATTAGTTTCGATAGTGGGGAGAGAACTATTTCTAAGAATACAACTGTTGGATATTTATCTCAAGAATTTATCGTAAGAGAAGATTTGTCAATTTATGAAGAGATGATTACATGTTTTGATGAAATTATTACATTAGAAGCAGAATTAGAAAAACTTTCATTTGAATTGACTCCAGAAAATATAGAAAATGATCCAACGCTACTTAATAAATTCGATAGATTACAAAATGAAGTGCTAACACATAAGGATTATCATTATAAAAGTAAGATAGAGAGTGTATTATACGGATTAGATTTTACAAAAGATGTTTTTGATAAGAAAATTAGTACTTTCTCTGGTGGAGAGAAAACAAGGTTATCAATGGCTAAACTATTATTAAGTGAGCCAGATTTATTAGTTTTAGATGAACCGACCAACCACCTTGATATGGAAAATGTAGCATGGTTAGAAAATTATCTTTCATCATATAATGGAGCAATTGTTATTGTCAGTCACGATAGATATTTTTTAGATAAAGTTGTAAATGTTGTATATAACTTAGAATTTGGTAAACTTAAGAAGTATGTAGGTAACTATTCGAAATTCTTAGTACAATATGAAGAAGACTATGAAAAACAACTAAAAGAGTATACGAGTCAGCAGAAGGATATAAAAAAATTAGAAGAGTTTGTTCAGAAAAATATAGCTAGAGCATCTACTAGTAAAATGGCTAAAAGTCGTCAAAAAGTATTAGATAAGATGGAACTTATTGATAATCCTAAAAAAGATGATAAGGCAGCAGGTATAGAGTTTCTAATTAAGGAGCAAAGCGGTCGAGATGTTCTAACGATTAGTGATTTACAAGTAGGTTATAATGGAACTAGAGTCGGTCAAAGTTATAATCTTTCTGTATATAAAGGTGATAGGATAGCGGTTGTAGGAAGAAATGGTATAGGAAAATCTACTTTAATAAAAACTATAGCGAAGAGACAAAAAGAAATCGCGGGTTCTGTACAATATGGAAGTAAAGTGTCATTAGGCTACTACGACCAAAAACAAGCAGA
This sequence comes from Gemella parahaemolysans, assembly GCF_053758945.1. Taxonomy (NCBI): domain Bacteria; kingdom Bacillati; phylum Bacillota; class Bacilli; order Caryophanales; family Gemellaceae; genus Gemella; species Gemella parahaemolysans. Next base: position 9,516 of record NZ_JBSMTP010000007.1, on the reverse strand, counting down.
GTTTGAATCTTCAAAAACAATATTAAATGAATTGTGGCATGAATATCCTTTAATGAAAGAAGCGGAAGTAAGAACGGTGCTTGGTAGATTCTTATTTAGAGGTGATGATGTTCTTAAGATAGTAAGAGATCTTTCTGGTGGAGAAAAAGCGAGACTGCAACTTGCTAAATTGATGTTAGAGAAAAACAATCTTCTTATATTAGATGAGCCGACTAACCACCTTGATATTACTAGTAAGCAAGTATTAGAAGAAGCATTAAAAAATTACGAAGGGACTATTCTTTTTGTCAGTCACGATAGGTACTTCATTAATAAGATAGCTAATAAAGTACTAGATATTACTGATAATGGTCATAATATGTACTTAGGAAATTATGATTACTATTTGGAAAAAAGAGAACAAGAGAGAATAGCTCAACAACTAACTAAACAAAATGAAGAAGTAGTTGTTGAGAAAGAAGCGAATAACTATATACTAGATAAAGAAGCGAAAAGACGTGTTCGAAAATTAGAGAGAACTCGTGATGAGCTGATGAATAAAATTGAAACTTTAGAAGAAGAAATACAGGTTGTAAATAATGAACTTGCCAAAGAGGAAGTTTATACTGATATGGTAAAAACTCAAGAATTTAATGAGCAGTTAAAACAACTTTCTTCTGAATTAGAAGAGTTAAATGATTCTTGGTTAGAAATTGAAGAGGAATTAGAGAGTATAAATGGATAGTAAAGTAAAAATAACGACTTATGTTGACTCTGAAAAAATACATGAAGAATCTTATCTAGGAAGTTTTTTAGAGCAAACAAGTAGTGAAAAAATAAGCTATAGTGATAAAAATAATAAAAAAATAGAGATTTTTATTGACAAAATAAAAGAAAGTGTTAGTATAGAAAAAGACGATTCAAAAATGTACTTAGCATATACGAAAACAAGTAATGACTACAGTACGCAATATGGTCAGATGAAATTAGAAACACAGCTTGTAAATATAAGTAAAAAAACAAAAAATAACCTTACTTTATACGAAATAGTGTACAATATACATTTCGGAAGTAATGATAAACAGCAAAATAAATTGAAAATATTAGTGAAAAATATATAGTAGGTAATTAGGAGGAATTTTTGGTGAAAAATAAAATAGTAGAATTAATACAAAATTCTTTAGCCAAATTAGAAATTGATGGAGTAGATATTCATGTAGAAACTCCGAAAAACACAGATAATGGAGATTTTTCTTCAAATGTGGCGATGCAATTAACGAGAGTTTTACGTAAAAACCCTAAAGTTATTGCCGAGGAAATAATCAGTAATATAGATGAAGATGAAGCGGTAGAAAAAATTGAAATAGCTGGACCAGGATTTATTAACTTTTTCGTTAAAAAATCAAGTCTTGGAAGTGTTGTTGGAAAAATCTTAGAAGATGATTTTAAATACGGTGAAAACAACATAGGGCAAGGTAAAAAAGTTCTTTTAGAGTATGTATCAGCTAACCCAACTGGAACATTACATGTGGGGCATGCTAGAAATGCTGCATATTCTGATTCATTAGCAAGAATAATGAAAAAATCAGGATACGATTTATCTCGTGAATACTATATCAATGATGCTGGTAATCAAATTAATAACCTTGTAATTTCTGCAATCGTTCGTTATAAACAGGCACTAGGTATGGATGCTGAAATGCCGGATGATGCATACCACGGTGAAGATATTAAAGTTCTAGGTCAAAAACTAAAAGATGAATTTGGTGAATCATTATTAGAAAGAGAAGACTTAAATGAGTTTATTCGTGAGTATGCAGTAGCGTATGAAATGGAAAATATTAAAAAAGATTTAGGTGACTTTGGATTAGAATATGATGTGTTCTTTAGTGAAAAGTCATTATATGAAAATGGTCTTGTAGATAAAGCTTTAGAGTCTTTAAGAGAACAAGGGTTTGTTTATGAAAAAGATGGAGCTTTATGGTTAGAAACAACAGCTTTAGGTACAGGCGATGATAAGGACCGTGTATTAATTAAAGCAGATGGTTCACTAACATACTTAACTAGTGATATAGCTTATCACAAAAATAAATTAGATCGTGGATTCGATTTATTACTAGATGTACTTGGTGCAGACCACCACGGATATATTGCAAGATTAAAAGCAAGTATCGTTGCTATGGGGTATAAGGCAGAGCAATTAGAAGTTCTAATTATGCAAATGGTACAACTTCTTAATAATGGTGAAGTTGTAAAAATGAGTAAGAGAACAGGTAAAGCAATTACACTTCGTGATTTAATAGATGAAGTAGGAGCTGATGCTGCTCGTTACTTCTTAGTAATGAGAAGTGCAGATAGTCACTTAGACTTTGATTTTGCAGTGGCAAAAGAACAATCAAGTGATAACCCACTATACTATGTTCAATATGCTCACGCTAGAATTTGCTCAATCTTACGTCAAGCAGCTGAACAAGTTGAATATGATGTTAATAACTGTGATTATGAATTATTAACAGATGAGTACTCAGTAGATTTACTGAAAAACTTAGCATATTATCCAGAAATAGTTGCACAAGCAGCTAAAAATTATGAACCACACAGAATTTGTAATTATTTACAAAGTCTTGCAAGTTCATTCCACAAATTCTATAATAATAACAAAGTAATAACTGAAAATAAAGAACAAACTCAAAGTTACCTAGCATTAATCACTGCTGTTAAGATAACTTTAAGAAACGCTTTAGACTTAATTGGAGTATCTGCTCCAGAAAAAATGTAATAAATAAAAAAAGAAGGGAATCTAATATAAATGGTAAAGTTAAAAGATTTAAGCGCAGAAAAAATTAAGGAAATGTCATTAATAGATTTATGTTATGCATATATGGTAGAAGAAGGAATTGAAAAATTAAATATTTATGATTTCCTAGATTATATTAAACCATTAAGAAATGTTGATGAAGAAGAATTTACAGCACAAGCCGCATATTTCTACACTGATTTAAACTTAGATGGACGTTTTGTATGCGTTGAAGATGGAAGTTGGAAATTAAGAGATAGTTTATTCGTAGAAGATATTAAAAACTTCGTTGAGCCAAGTGTTCAAAAATTTGAAATCGATGATGAAGATGATATTGAAGAACTTGGAGAAGAAGAACAAGAAGATATTCATGACGAAGTAGATGCTTTAATTGAAGAAGAGGATATGGAAGAAAGTGAAGATGTTTATGATTTTGATAACGATGGTATTGTGTCAAAATTCAACATTTCAACTGAAGAAGAAGAGTTTTAATAAAAAGGCCGTAAGGCTTTTTTATTTTGTGAGTCTTATTAGTTGCATATACTTTCTGTATGAAGTATAATAGGGTAAGTCAATAAAACATATAGTAAAAATTGTAATACAGGTTCTAAGTTTTTTAAGTGAATAACACAATACACATTTATTTTATTTATTATCTTTAACAGCAAGAATACGATTGATTATTGATAATAAAAAATATAAAGGAGATTGTAACTTATGAAACAAGGTACAGTAAAATGGTTTAACGAGGAAAAAGGATTCGGATTTATCGAAGTAGCAGGTGAAAAGGATATTTTTGTTCACTTCTCAAGCATTAAAAAAGACGGATTCAAAACTTTAAAAGAAGGCGATAAAGTTGAATTTGAAGTTGAAGATGGAGCTCGTGGACCACAAGCAGCTAACGTAGTTGTTCTTTAATTAGAAATGTAAGAAGGCTATAATTAGACTTTTATGTCTAGTTATAGCTTTTTTTATAAGTATATATATCTTAGGTTTGTAGTTTTAATAAACTTATTATGATAAATGAAACACACTAATGGAAACGAACGCAATTCTATTGAAAAATAATTACATATAAATTATAATTATGTTAAAAGTAAAAAATATCAGTATAGAGAGTGTACACAAAGAAAAATGATGAATTCAAGATTGTCAAACTCTAATTTTAGAGGTAAGAGTATAGATATCTTCCATTCTTTAGAACTGAAATTGTGGTATTTTATCTAGAAAAAGGAGATTTATAAGATGAAAATTACAGAAGTAAATACACCAAAAGCACCAAAAGCTGTAGGACCATATGTACAAGCAAACAAAGTAGGGAATCTAATTTTTTGCTCGGGTCAATTAGGAATTAACCCAGAAACTGGAAAAATAGTTGAAGGTGGGGTTATCGAAGAAGCGAAACAAGTGTTTAAAAATATTGAAGCAGTTTTAGAAGAAGCTGGGAGTTCTATGAATCATGTTGTAAAATCATTAGTATTATTAAAAGATATTGCTGATTTTGCTGAAGTGAATAAAGTATATGCTGAACAATTCAATGATGTACTTCCTGCTAGATCTGCTTTCCAAGTAGCAGCACTGCCATTAGGTGGTAATATTGAGATTGAAGTTATAGCGGTAGAAAAATAATGAAATATAAAAAATCAAGGATAGTCATCGCTATCCTTGATTTTTTGCGTTATAGCTTGCAATTGCAGAGTTTATTTCTTCATTTGTAAAATTAGAAATATCACCTTTTAATTCGTTTTCGATAATGCTTCTACTAGTACTGCCTTCTTGAGTATAACGTATTGTATTGTATGTTTCAGGTACTTGTTGACCAATAATTTGAGGATGATTTTGGGTATTTGGTATAGATGAAGCTTTTTTAGAATCTGTAGAACCATGTTTACCAATATTAGAGTTTTTATTAGCGGAAACATTGTCTTTTTTTGAATCCTCTTTAATTGCTATTTCTTTTTTTGTCTCTTCTTTTTTTGTTATATTAGTATTGTGATCTTGTTCAAGGTCTGAAGTTTCAGAATTCAATAGCTTTTCTTTTAAAGCATCGTATTTAAATTCATACTTAGCTATTATAGTTTTAACTTGATCAGCATAGTTAGGTGAAGTTGTATCTAATTCTAAAATCTCAGTAAGAGCATTATCATAATTATCTAATTGTGTATCTAAATATGAAATTGCTTTTGAAAAAGTACGATTTGTGTCTAATTTTTTTGCTTGTTTTAAATGTTCATAAGCAGTTTCTGTGTCTGTGTTATTAAGTGCATTATCGATTTTTACTAGTTCACTAGCAATATTAACTTCGTTATCTATATTTCGTAGTGTTTCTTTAGCTTTTTCTGTGGTTAATATTTCAAGACCGTTTAATCCAGCTTTGAAATCATATGAATCGTTAATTAATGAGATATATTTAGAGTGTTCTTCTCTAAAATTTTTATTTCCAGCATTTAGGTAGTAGTAAGTTCCACCAACTAAGAAAAAAATTGCTAATATAGGCATTAAAACAGAAATTAATTTTTTCATAAAAGGCTAAACTCCTTTCCTTAATGTCTTTAACTATAATTTATTGTATAATGTTAAGAAAGAAAAATCAAGTGAATAAAATAATAAGTAATTAAATTAAATACGTGAGTTAGCTGTTTAATTAATTGATGCACATTCAGTATAGTGAAAAAAATAGTGACTATTAATGTTGAATTTTGTAGAAAAATAATCTTATATACAGGCTAGAATGTTTGGGATGGATTTTAAAAATAATAAGATGAAATATATAATAATTTCTTGACAATAATAATAGTTTGGTATAATATATTTAAAAGAAACGTGACAAAAAAAGTAAAAAGAATTTTATTTTATGTTTTAATTAAAGAGAATTTAATCCCTAGGCTGAAAGATTAAATATTAATGATTAAAATAAGTAACACTTTTTGTAAAACTTAATAATTTAAAAATAAGGTATCGATATTTCGATATGAATTAGGGTGGCACCACGAATTTAGTTATCGTCCCATATAGTATAGGCTATATGGGGCGATTTTAATTTATATTGAAGTATGATTTGTAGATAAATCATTGAAAGGAGAATGAAATGGTAATTAGTATGCCGAGAGGAACTCAAGATATACTACCTGAAGAAAGTATTAAATGGCAGTATATTGAAGGGAAACTAAGAGAAATTAGCAAGAACTTTTGTTATGAAGAAATTAGAACACCGATGTTTGAATCAACAGAATTATTCAGTAGAGGTGTTGGAGATACTACTGACATAGTTCAAAAAGAGATGTATACTTTCCAAGATAAAGGTAATAGATCTTTAACGCTAAGACCTGAGGGAACAGCTGGAACAGTTCGTTCATATATAGAAAACAAATTATTCGCAAAAACAATTCAACCACAAAAACTATACTATGTTGGTCCGATGTTTAGATATGAAAGAAAACAAAAAGGACGTTATCGTCAATTCGTTCAATATGGGGTTGAGGTTATTGGAGAAGAAAGTCCAAAAATTGATGCAGAAGTAATAAGCCTAGCGTATAATATTTACAGAATGTTTGGTATAGAAAATATCAAAGTAAGTATTAACTCTTTAGGTAACCCTGAAGAAAGACAAGCTTATAATGAAGCATTAGTAAAACATTTTGAACCTAGAATAAATGAGTTTTGTGAAGATTGTAATAATCGACTTTACAAAAACCCTATGAGAATTTTAGATTGTAAAGTTGATGCAGGACATGAACTTATTAAATCAGCACCAAAATTATTAGATTACTTAGGTGAAGAATCAAAACAATATTTTGCTGAAGTACTTAAGCATTTAGATGCATTAGGTGTAAAATATGAAATCGATCATAATTTAGTTCGTGGATTAGATTACTATACTCATACTGCATTTGAGATTATGATAGATAATCCTGAAGTGGAATTAAAAACACTTTGTGGTGGTGGTCGTTATAATGGTTTAATTAAATTGTTAGATGGACCGGAAGACAAAAAAGGTATTGGTTTTGCTTTAAGTATTGAAAGATTACTATTAGCACTTGAAAGTGAAAGTATTGAATTACCTATAGATGATACAATCGATGTGTTTGTAGTTGCTATGGGTGAAGAAGCTTCAAATGCTGGAGTAAAACTTACTAATGATTTGAGATTAGCTGGATATAGCGTACAAAATGATTATTTCGATAAAAAAATGAAAGCTCAAATGAAGATTGCAGATAGATATAATGCAAAATATTCTATAATAATTGGACAAAGTGAACTTGAAAATGGAACACTTGTCGTAAAAGATATGAAATCATTTGAACAAGAAACAATTAACCTAGATAACATTGTTGATTATTTACAAGAGAAATTGAGAGGAGAAAAATAATGAGCGCATACGGAAGAACGGAATACGCTGGTCGTATAGATGAAAAATATGTAGGAAAAAAAGTAACATTAAAAGGTTGGGTTAGTAAACGTCGTGACCTTGGTAACTTAATCTTTATAGATGTAAGAGATAGAATGGGTGTAGTTCAATGTGTATTCTCAGGAGAAAAAAATGCAGAATTACATGAACTAGCTGGAACTTTAAGAAACGAATTCGTAGTTTCTATTGAAGGGGAAGTAGTGTTAAGAAATGAATCTACTGTAAACGAGAAAATTGCATCAGGTAAAGTAGAGGTTATCGCTGATAAATTAGAAATTTTATCAAAAGCAAAAACATTACCATTCGTATTAGACGATGCAAGTTTATCGAGTGAAGAGCTACGTCTAAAATATCGTTACCTTGACTTAAGAAGAACAGAACTTGCAGAAGTATTACATTTACGTTCAAAAATTACTAAAGCAACAAGAGATTATTTAGACAACAACATGTTTGTTGATGTTGAAACACCGATCTTAACTAAGTCTACTCCAGAAGGAGCACGTGACTACTTAGTACCAAGTAGGGTTCACCCTGGTGAATTCTATGCATTACCGCAATCACCACAATTATTTAAACAATTATTAATGGTTGCAGGATTTGACAGATACTATCAAGTAGCTCGTTGTTTCCGTGACGAAGATTTACGTGCAGACAGACAACCAGATTTTACACAAATCGATATGGAAATGAGCTTTATGTCGCAAGAAGAAATTCTTACTATGATAGAAGGTTTAATTGCTCATGTAATGAAAGAAGTTAAAGGTATCGATGTAGTATTACCATTCCCACGACTTGACTATGAAGAAGCGATGGAAAGATTTGGTAGTGATAAACCAGATACTCGTTTCGGAATGGAATTAAAAGATGTTAGTGATCTTGTTAAGAACTTAGACTTCAAAGTGTTCTCAAATGCAGTAGAACAAGGTGGAGCAGTAAAATGTATCGTAGCTAAAGGATGTGCAGAGCAATATTCTCGTAAAGATATTGACGCTTTAGGTAAATATGTTGCAAACTATGGAGCTAAAGGATTAGCATGGGTTAAAGTAACAGAAGAAGGATTAAATGGAGCAATTGCTAAATTCTTTACAGATGAAGTAGCACAAGAATTAGTAGCTCGTGTAGATGCAGAAGTTGGAGATATTATTCTATTTGCTGCAGACAGTAAGAAAGTATGCTATGCATCTTTAGGTGCATTACGTCAAAAATTAGCAGCTGATTTAGACTTAATTGATAAAGATAAATACAACTATCTATGGGTAGTAAATTGGCCTTTATTAGAGTATGATGAAGAGAAAGGTCGTTATAGTGCAGCTCACCACCCATTCACAATGCCAAAAGTAGAAGATGTAGAGTTATTAGAAACTGCACCAGAAAAAGCATATGCACAAGCTTATGATATAGTACTTAATGGATATGAGTTAGGGGGAGGAAGTATCCGTATTTACGATAAAGAAGTTCAATCATCTATGTTTAAAGCACTAGGATTCACACAAGAACAAGCACAAGAGCAATTTGGATTCTTATTAGATGCATTTGAATATGGTGTACCACCTCACGGAGGATGTGCATTAGGATTAGATAGATTCGTTATGTTATTAGCTGGACGTGATAACTTACGTGATACAATTGCGTTCCCTAAAACTGCGAATGCGGCAGATCCAATGACTCAAGCTCCGTCTCCTGTAGATTTGGAGCAACTATTAGAATTAAATATTTCACTACTAAGAAAATAAATCAACATAGTAATATAAAGAATATCTGAGGAAAAAATTATCTTTTCCTCAGATTTTTTTAAAAATTGTATTGACATAATCTAAAACAGATGATAGAATAGTAAAAGTCTTCTCAAGAAGAAGACGAACAATCAAATATTTCAAAATATTAAATGTTAAGAAATTATAAAAAAGCTCTTGACAAAATATAAAAGAAATGATAAACTTATAAAAGTCTTGAAGAAAGACGAAGTTGATTGTTTCAACGAAGTAAACGGTTAAAAAGTTTTAAAAAATATAAAAAAACTTCTTGACAAACATTCGAAGAAATGATAAAATAGTAAAAGTCTTCTGAAAGAAGATGGAAAACATTTTTTAAAAAAAGTTTTGAAAAAGACTTGACAAAGAAATTTAAAAATGTTAAAATATAAAAGTTGTTAATCGCAACGATTTGAACATTGAAAACTAAACGAATTAAGTCAACGTTAATTCCAAAAAGGACAGTTTTAAAAAGAAACTATAAAACTTTTTAATGAGCTAATCAAGCTAACAAATTTATTTGGAGAGTTTGATCCTGGCTCAGGACGAACGCTGGCGGCGTGCCTAATACATGCAAGTCG
>NZ_JBSMTP010000006.1:0-124581 GCF_053758945.1 Gemella parahaemolysans | reverse complement strand
AGGATCAAACTCTCCAAATAAATTTGTTAGCTTGATTAGCTCATTAAAAAGTTTTATAGTTTCTTTTTAAAACTGTCCTTTTTTGGAATTAACGTTGACTTAATTCGTTTAGTTTTCAATGTTCAAATAGTTGTGATTAACAACTTTTATATTTTAACATTTTTAAATTCCTTTGTCAAGTCTTTTTTAAAACTTTTTTTAAAAATGTTTTTCATCTTCTTTCAGAAGACTTTTACTATTTTATCATTTCTTCGAATGTTTGTCAAGAAGTTTCTTTATATTTTTTAATAACTTTTTAACCGTTTACTTCGTTGAAACAATCGACTTCGTCTTTCTTTAAGACTTTTATAAGTTTATCATTTCTTTTATATTTTGTCAAGAGCTTTTTTATAATTTCTTAACATTTAATATTTTGAAATGTTTGATTGTTCGTCTTCTTCTTGAGAAGACTTTTACTATTCTATCATCTGTTTTATGTTTTGTCAATAGTTTTTTTTATTTTTTTAGAAAACTATTCTAAAACTTTATTTTGATGATATAGTCTTATAGAAGACTCTCATTATTTTAGCATTTCTAATTTCTTTTGTCAAGTTTTTTCTTAACATTAGTTATTTAGAAATCCTTTATTGTTCGTCTTCTCTACCAGAAGACTTTTACTATTCTATCATTACTTCTAGATTATGTCAACACATTTTTAAAATTTATTTTTTATTTTTTTCCTTATAATGTGTTTCTTCTATAAAAATTGTAAAAAAAGAGAGAATTGTTTCTTATTCTCTCTTCTTTCTTTTCTGTTAAATATTATAAAAATCAAACACAGTAACTGGTAGATTTCTCTTATGTTCTGATTTAAGATAATGACCTTCTATTATTTTTCTTACGCTATCTGGGACTTCCTTCCCTTCTAAGTAATCGTCTATATCATTATACGTTACCCCAAGCGCTACTTCGTCTTCTAACGCAGGTCTATCTTCTTCTAGGTCAGCTGTTGGTTTTTTAAGATATAAGTGTTCTGGACAATTCAACATCTTCAATAATGCTTTACCTTGTCTCTTATTTAATCTATATAATGGTACTATATCCGCTCCACCATCTCCGTGCTTTGTAAAGAAACCGGTAATCGCTTCTGCAGCATGATCCGTTCCTACTACTATTCCTTTATTCATTGTAGCAATAGAATATTGAGCTTTCATTCTTTCACGAGCCTTCTCATTACCCTTAGCAAAATCTGTAATCTCTACTCCTGCCACCTTTAATGAATTGACACTCGCATCTACTGCATCTTTTATATTTACAGTATACACTTTATCTGGATTAATAAATTTTAATGCGTCATTACAATCATCTTCATCAAATTGTTCTCCATATGGTAGTCTAACAGCTATAAAGTTATACTCTTCCCCTGTCTCTTCTCTCAATTCTGAAATTGCTATTTGACATAATTTTCCACATAACGTAGAATCTTGTCCTCCTGATATTCCTAATACCAAGCTTTTTATGAAATTATTTTTCTTCACATAATCTTTTAAAAAATTGATTGTTAATCTTATTTCCTCTTCTACATTAATATCAGGTTTACATCTTAATTTTTTTATTATTTCCTGTTGTAATGTCATTTTATCACCTATTTATTTCGATTTTTTGTTACTTTTTCTAGAATTGTTTTTCTATTTTCCCAACATGTAGTACTTAAGTCTACTGGATAGAATTCTGGATTTAATAAACGTAGATATTCATTCCACATTAGTTCCTTGTTTTCTCGGAAGTATTGGGCACTTTCATGTACTGTTGGTACTTCATATACTTGGTTACCATTTACAAAAATATCTTCATGAATATCTCTTGCTTCAAAATTTCTAACTTCCTTTTCTAAGTAAGTGTGGGTTGGATGGAATAATTTTATACTAGGTTCTGCTTCAACATCTTCTTTCTCTAATGCTATATAATCTCCAGCGGCCATACCTGTATCTTTATTTATTATTCTATAAACTCTTTTTATTCCTGGAATAGTTAATTTACCAGGGTTTTCTGAAACTTTTAGTCTATCTATCATTTCACCATTCTCATCTTCTAAACATGCAAGTTTATACACGGCACCTAATGCAGGATTATCATAAGCAGTTATTAATTTTGTTCCTACTCCCCAAGCATCAATAACGGCACCTTCTTGTTTCAAATGCGTAATAGTGTCTTCATCTAAATCATTTGACGCAACAATTTTCGCATTTGGATATCCCGCTTCATCAAGCATTTTTCTGGCTTCTTTAGAAAGGTATGCAATATCTCCCGAATCCAATCTAATACCGTGGAAATTAATCTTATCTTTTAATTCATCAGCTACTTTAATAGCAGTAGGTATCCCTGAACGCAGTGTGTCATAAGTATCAACTAAGAAATAACAATCTTTATGTGCTGCTGCATATTTCTTAAATGCAACTTCCTCGTCTTCATATGCTTGAACAAAAGAGTGAGCATGTGTTCCACTACATGGAATATTAAATAATTTTGCTGCTTTAACGTTACTAGTAGCATCAAATCCACCAATAATTGAAGCTCTCGTTCCCCATATAGCTGCATCAAATTCATGAGCTCGACGAGTACCAAATTCCATGCAGACTTCATCTGGACAAAGATGTTTAATTCTTGCTGCTTTTGTTGCAATTAATATTTGGTAATTAACTATATTTAAAATTGCAGTTTCCATTATTTGTGCTTGAATTAGCGGTGCTTCAATTCTTAATAAAGGCTCATTTCCAAAAACAATTTCCCCTTCTTTAACAGAACGAATATTCCCAGTGAATTTCATGCCACTCAAATATTTTAGATAATCTTCTTCATAACCTAATTCACGTAAAAATTCGATATCTGATTTTGAAAACTCAAATGAATTAACATAATCAATAATTTTAGCAAGCCCTGCAAATACTACATACCCTCCTCCAAACGGTATTTTTCTAAAATATACATCAAAATATGATTTTCTTTCGTGTATCCCATCTTTAAAATAAGCATATCCCATATTAATTTGATACAGATCAGTATGCAATGCATCACCTTGATATTTATTCATAATCTCCTCCGATATATGTATAATTTAATTTATTACTTATATATTAACATTTAAACATCATTTTAACAAATATTTAAAATTAAATATATTAAATTTAATACTACTGATTTTTTATTAATACACATCAATCAATACAAATCAACAATTTATTTTATTAATACTTAAAAGTATTTTTATATAATGAAATTTTTTAATTTTAAATATTATTCAAAAAAAAGAAGTAACTGTAGGTTAACCTCTGTTACTTCTCTGATTATTAGTGTTTGAATCTTTTTTGTTAGTTGATTTTTGAGAATCTGTATCTTTTTGCTTACTATCTTTTTTTGATGTATCATCTTCTGTATTTTTTTCATCACTAGAATTTTTGTTTTTTTCTTTATCTGTATTTTTTTCAGATTCTTTTACAGAATTTGATTTGCTGTCATCTTTTTTTGCTAGCTCTGGAATCTTACTGTCATCAATTCTACCATTACCATCTTCTGGTTTTTCTAAATTTCCATCCATTATAGATTTTATTGTTGCTTGAAGAAAATTTTCTTGTAATGGAATATTAAAAATCATCTCTCCTTGGTAACTTAGACCATATTCTTGTCTCACTAAATCCGTTATAAAATATGGATCTTTTAATTTATCTATAACCAATTCATTAACTTTATTCTCTTTTTCAAGATTTTCTATCATTTTATTTTGTTCAGCTAGTTGCTGGTTAATTTGTTTCTTATCTCGAATATAAAAAAAAGTTTGCAATAGAGTTACAGATAATGCAAAGGTCATAATGACTAATATAATAAACTTACGACGTTTTCTATATCTAGCTTTTGCTTTTAATACATCTTTTTTAAATTGATTACTCTGTTCTCTCATTTTCTACTTCTCTTGATTTCTCTGATAGAATTTTAAACATTTTTGTTGCATCTTCTTTCTTGGTACTATCTTTTAACTCCAATACCTCATAATCTACTTCTTTTTTTGCAAAGTAAATAGTAATTCTATCTCCTACCTTTAAAGTACTTGATGGTTTTGCCTTTTTTCCATTGATAGCTATATGTCCTTCTGATGATATTTCATTAGCTATTGTTCTTCTTTTTATAATTCTCGATACTTTTAAAAATTTATCCAAACGCATTTAATCACCCCTAAATATTAGTACAATCTATTATCACATATTTATCTTCTTTTCGCAAATAAAATCCACGATAATCTATGTATTTTTGAAAACTTCTATGATTCAAACCACAAAAGATACACAGCTGAAGGACTTTTCAACTGTGTATCTTTTATATTATTAAGCCCAATTTCCATCTTTGAAAATTGCTACTTCTTTACCATCTGCTGTGTATCCAGTAATATTCGTTGTTGCTTCTCCAATCATAAAGTCAACATGAACTAAACTATCATTAGCACCAACTTCTGCTAATTGGTCATCTGTCATTTCTGGACCACCTTGAACACATGTTGGATATGCTTTACCAAGAGCAATGTGACACGCTGCATTCTCATCAAATAGTGTTTCTAAGAATAGAATTTTTGTATTTGAGATTGGTGAATCATAAGGTACTAATGCCATTTCTCCTATTCTTCTTGAACCTTCATCAGTTTCTAATAAGTTCTTAAGAACATCATAACCACGCTCAGCTCCGAAGTCTACGACTTTACCATTTTCAAATTTCAACCAGAAGTTATCGATTAATACCCCACTGTAGTTTAAAGGTTTAGCATTATAAACAATACCACTAGTCTCATCTTTATGAGGCATTGTAAATACTTCCTCTGTCGGAATATTCGCTACAAATCGATCAGCTTTTTTAGCATAACTTCCTGCACTTTGCCAAATATGATTTTTAGGTAATCCTACATATAAGTCAGTTCCTAAGTCATTTGTGATATGTAATTTAACTAATTCATTTTCGTGTAAGAATTTCGCTTTTTCATCTAAAACTTTAATGTGTTCTTCCCATTCAGCTACAGGATCATCTCCAGTTGAACGACAAGCACTTAATATTTGATCCCAAAGTTTTAAGTAAGCCGCTTCATCATCTAATTCAGGGTATAATCTTTTTGCCCATCCTACTGTTGACGCAGAAACAACACACCAAGGACACTCATCACTCATAATAGACTTCATATAATTACGCATAGCTTTTGAACGTCCTACCATAGACGCTTTTAACTTCGCACTATCTACTCCTGCTAACCCATCTGGATCATCTCCTATAATAGATAAGAATGCTGCACCTTCATCTAACTCGTCTTGATACTTATCAATGTACCATTGACCAACTGTACTTAATGACTCTTCACTTTGATATTTTAAATTTAATTTTGTTAATTCTTGATCACGCCATTCTACAGATACTCTTTTAGCTCCCAATTCATAACAAGCTTCTACAACTTTAGCTACGAATTCACGTGTTTCAGTACTAGCACGAACTAATACCGGTTGCCCTTCTTGAACATTTAGTCCTACTTTCGCTATAAGCTGAGCATATTTTTTTAATTGTGTATTTAAATCCATTTGATTTTCCTCGACTTTTTTATTTTAATTTGCAAATTAAATAAATATCATTTTCTTTAATTGCATATAATCTATTATATCATTTTTTATTAGAGAATATTAGTAGAAGGTTTCAACAATCTTGAAACCTTCATGAAAATTAAACTTCTCTTGTCGCTTGTTTTAGCCATTCTAATTCTTCACCTTCAAAATGAGGAGCTAATACTTCATACACTTTTGCATGATATTTATTTAATTCGTACTTATCTTCACTTGTAAGAAGAGATACATCTATCGCTTCTAAATCCCATGGTACGAAAGTCATTACTTCAAATTCTAAGAATTGACCATACTCATTTTTTACAGTATTTCTAATAATAAGCTCGTTTTCTAAACGAATACCATGTGAACCTGAAATATATAATCCCGGTTCATTAGTCATAGTCATACCGTGTTTAAAAGGTTCTGAGGCACGATAGATTCCCCAGTGAATACCTTGAGGACCTTCGTGAATATTTCCTAAGTATCCTACTCCATGTCCTGTTCCATGGTTAAAGTTTTCATAATCATACCATAATGGAGCACGAGCAAATAAGTCTACATTAGCGCCAGATACTCCTTCCATAAATTTAAGTCTTGATAAACGCAAGTGACATTGAAGAACTCTCGTATAATCTCGCTTTAATCTATCGCTAACTTCACCCATAGCAGTCGTACGAGTTATATCAGTTGACCCTTCTTCATAATGTGCACCAGTATCAGTTAAGAAAAAAGTACCTGTACGTAGTGGAATAGATGTTTCTTCAGATGAAGAATAGTGTACAATAGCCCCATTTTCTGCATGCCCACAAATTGGTGCAAAACTTGGACAAATGAAACCACCCTGTTCTTTTCTAAATTCAACAAGTTTATCAGATGCTGAAAGTTCATCTTCTTGCTCGCTTATCCCTTGTTTAACCAATTGTTTTAGCCAATAGATAAATTTAGTATGCGCTATCCCATCTTTCACATGGGCCTTAATAGTATGTTGTAATTCTACTTCATTCTTAATAGCTTTCATAAGAATTGTAGGATTTCTTCGTTCTACTAATGTAATTTCTTTTGGTATATTATTAAATACCGCGTAGTTTAGGCATCCTGGATCAACTAAAACTACATCATTTCCAGAGAATTTTTTCACATCCTCATATACATCATTATATGGTTTAATGTCAACATTATTTTCCAATAAATGTTTTTTTATTTCATCAGATAATTTTCTTTCATCCACATATAAGTCAACTTTCTCCTCATAAACAACTGCATAACTTAATAATAACGGGAAGAAATCTACATCCATACCGCGAATATTTAATAACCAACCAATATCATCAAGGGTTGTAATAACATGAATATTCGCACCTACTTCATTCATCTCTTTACGCACTCTATCTAATTTGCTAGCAACAGATTCTCCAGCTCTTTCTAAATTCAAATAAAAAGCTGGGGCTTCCGATAAAACTGGTCTATCTTTCCAAATCTCGTCAACTAAGTCTACTTCATATTTCACAGTAGCATTTTTACGTTTTAATCTTGTTGCCAAATCTTTACCTTCACCAAAAGTCACAACACGCCCATCAAAACCTAACACTCCATTTTCCGGAGTATTTTCAGTTATAAATTCTGCAATAGTTGGAACTCCAGGCTCTCTCATTTTTTGTAATTCAATACCTGTTCCTTCTAATTGCTGAGCTCCTTGTAAGAAGTATCTTCCATCTGTCCATAATCCTGCAAAATCTTTTGTCACAACTAATGTACCAGCAGAACCAGTAAATCCGCTCATAAACGCACGAGCTTTAAAGTGTTCACCTACATATTCACTATTATGGAAGTCTGCTGTAGGGACCATGTATACATCTATACCATTTTTCTCCATCAATTTTCTCAATTGAGCTATTCTATCTTTTACTGCCATTTCCCTTACTCCTTTGTTATTTATATTATAATTATATCCCTTAATTTTATAAATTAAAAGTACCTGCTAATTTTTGCACTACACTGTACAGTCATAGCTATTACAACTTTTATTTTATCATATAATAAAAATCTTATCATTGAAAAACACTACATAATTCTGTAATTTTTTAGTATTAGTATTGTCCATAAAAATGAATTATTTTAGCAATTCCTTAAAGTAATCTGTAGCTTTTACTAAAGAATCAATAATTGCAGGTTCTCCTGATGAGTGCCCTGATACTACAATATCCAACTTACAATTATTTAATTTTTTACTTAATTCATATGCTCCTACCACACGACAATCAACATCATAACGACCATGTGCTATAGTTGTTGGAATATCTTTAATAGCCTCAATATTATTTAAAATCCAATTATCATCTTCCCAGAACATATTATTCATCCAGAAATGACACTCAATTGTCGCCATCGAAATTGCATAGTTAATTTCTCCAAAGCTCTGTTCTAAATTAGGATCCGGATGTAAAGTTACTAAACTTCCTTCCCACATACTCCATTCTTTAGCTGCAATTTCCCTCGTCTTTCTATCTTCACTTGTTAGACGCTTATAATATGCAGAAATCATATCGTGACGCTCTTCTACAGGAATAATGCTCTCATATCTTTCGAATGATTCTGGATGAATATTACTTGCTCCACCTTTTTCATATATCCATTCAATGTCTTCTCTTCTTCCTAAGAAAATTCCACGTAACACTAATCCTAAAACACGATCTGGATGCTTTATAGCATAACATAACGCTAATGTAGAACCCCAACTTCCTCCAAATACTAGCCATTTATCAATATTTAAATCTTCTCGTATTTTTTCAATATCCTCAATAATATGCCAAGTATCATTATTTTCTAAACATGCATGAGGTGTTGATTTTCCACTTCCTCGTTGATCAAACAATATAATTCTATAAAACTCTGAATCGAAGTATTGTCTACAACTTGGCGCAGTACCACATCCAGGTCCCCCATGTAAAAATACTACAGGTACACCATGAGGATTCCCACTTTCCTCGTAATAAATCGTATGCATATCATCAACCTTTAACAGTTTAGAAAAATTTTCCTTAATTGCAGGATACAATGTTCTTAGTCCTGTCATAATAGCACCTCCTATTTGTGCATTTTTTATACAATTTAATTTTATCATAAAATAGATTATTTTTCATCATCAATGAAAATAAAGTTTTATATTTTATTAAACATAAAATCATATGATTCTCACAGCTATCAACAGTATAATACATTAATAATTAAGCTATAGCATAAAAACAATATTTAATTTCAACTCCATATCTTCCTATATCGAATTGAAAAATTACCATATAATTTAAAACAATTATAATTAGTAAATTACACTTGAATTATACATATAAAAAAGGAAGAGATTAAACTATTTAAAATAGCCTAACCTCTTTTAACATGACTTTATACCGAAGAATTTATCAGAACTCTTCTTTAATTATATTTTGAAAATATTACTCTTCTACCAGTGTTTCTCCTTCGCGAAGTTCAACTAGTGATGCTAGTTTTTTCTCAAATACGAATACCAATATAGCAACTACTACACAGACGATACCGATACCTAATGAAAGTTTAATAATAGGCACTTCTGCTACTAAAGCATACAATAAGCCGTAACCTTTTGCAGCAGCAAATGTTGCTACAATCCAAACTGCCATCATTATTGATAGAATATGCTTTGGAGAATATTTAGAAACAAATGATGGTCCTAAAGGAGAGAAAAACATCTCAGATACGCTTAATACAATAAAGAATAAAACAACCCATAAGATACTAGCTTTTTGAGTTTCAGGCGCTCCTATTCCACGACTAACTTCAGTTAATGCCAATACTCCAAATGTTGCTCCAAGAAGGAATAACGCGATTGAAGCTTTTTTATATAAGCTCCAGTCCCCTTGTGGACGTTTTGCTAGTTTATACCATAAAGCTCCTAAAATTGGGCCTAAAATAATACATGTTAAACCATTAAGAGAATCTAACCATGACGTCGGAACTGTAAATGTTCCTAATTTATCATCTATAAATTTAGGCATATAATCATATAAAATTACATAAGTTAAATACCAGAATATCCAGAAAACTACTGATAATAATGAAATAATTACAATTGAATAAACACGTCGAATCTCGTATTTTTCTAACGAACGATTAGCCTTTACCTTAGTTTCATGTTTCTCTTCACCTTCAGCAAAAGGACGTTTCCCTACTTCTCCTAAGTGTTTATAACCTAAAACAAACCAAATCGCAGCTATTATACAAAGTAAGCCTGCTATTTTAAAACATTGTAGATATCCATTTGAGCTAGCAGTTGCCAATTTAACATACAGGACCCCTACAGCAGTTGTACCAACAAATGATCCCATATTAATAAATGAATACATTGTTGAAAAAGCATCATCTTTACGTTTTTCATCACCTTCAAATATTCTTCCAACTACAGCTTGCAAGTTACCTTTAAATAATCCTGTTCCAATAGAAACTAAAATAATCATTATCCAAAGCGATGAATATGAACCTACAAATCCTGCGTACCCATATCCTAGTCCCATTAAAATAAGTCCAACAGGAATTAAGTACCTAGCTCCCAGCAACTTATCAGCTACAAATCCTAATAATACTGGCGCAAGATAAGTAAACCCTACTAAATTAGACTGCATTGCCGCACCTTCAACTTTCCCTAATCCGAGACCACTTTCTCCAAAGCCCCCACTTATTACAGCTGCCGTGACATAAATAATAATAAGCCACTTAGAAGAATAGTAAGCACAACGTTCGATACCAAAAGTAATCGAACTCATATAGAATCCCCACGGTTTACCTTTTTTTACCGCAACTTCAGACATAAAAATCCCTTCTTTCTTATGTGATAATCCACTTTTTATTTTATTATATCACAACATATTTTATCATTCAATAATTTTTATAGTAAACGCTGTAATTATTAATTTAATAACGTTGAAATCAAATGTAATTGATGTTATAATTGTATTAAAGTTCATAATATTTTTAAAGGAGTTGTATGATATGAAACTTTCAAGAACTAACAAAATTTTATCTAAAATGAAAGAGCAAGGAATTAATCAGGCTTTAATAAGCGATCCTTATTCAATATTCTATCTTACTGGTCACCTAGAACATCCAGGTGAAAGATTTTACGCTGTTCTTCTTGATGAAAATGGAAATCACAAATTGTTCATCAATGCCCTTTTCCCATTAGAAAAAGACTTAGGATTAGAAAAAGTTATATATTCTGATACAGATAAACCTATCGAAACACTATCACACGCTATCCCTAAAGGTTCAGTTGTCGGAATTGACAAAGTTCTTCCTGCAAGATTCCTTCTACCTCTTATGGAATACCTACCAGAAAATAAATTCGTCGATGTTTCTAAAATCGTTGATCGAGTTCGTATGATTAAAGATGAAGAAGAAAAAGACCTTATGCGTCGCGCTTCACTTCTAAACGATGAAGCTTGTCAAAGAGTTATAAATAGTATTTCGGAAGAAAAATCTGAAAAAGACATTGTTAAAGATTTACTTGCTATTCATGAAGATTTAGGGGTTGAAGGCTTATCGTTCGACCCAATCATTGGATATGGTGCCAATGGAGCTAACCCTCATGGTACAGTAGGCGATAGATATCTTAAACCTGGTGATTCTATCATTATTGATATGGGGGGAATCAAGGATAATTACTGTTCAGATATGACTCGTACAGTATTTTGGAAACAACCAAGCGAAAAAGCACGAGAAGTATTTGAAACAGTACTTGAAGCGCAAAAACGTGGTGTAGCTCTTGTTAAGCCAGGAGTTAGATTCTGTGATATAGATGCTGCTTGTCGTGATTATATTACAGAAAAAGGATACGGAGAATTCTTTACTCACCGTACAGGTCACCATATAGGACTAGAATGCCATGAATACGGTGATATTTCTAGTGTTAATGAAACAAAATGTGAGCCAGGTATGATTTTCTCTATCGAACCAGGTATCTACCTTCCAGGAGAATTCGGTGTTCGCATCGAAGACTTAGTTCTAGTAACAGAAGATGGTTGCGAAGTTTTAAACAAACTTAACAAAGAATTAGTTGTTATAGGCGAATAGTTAATTCAACAAGCTAATATCTCATAAATTAATCCTAAAAAGACGATTGAGCTTTCTTCAATCGTCTTTTTCATTTTATTCAAAATGTTTCTTTAAAAATTCTCCTACAATATTCCAATACTGTTCTCTGAATTTCCTTTCAGCTTGAACATGTTTCATTCCTGGAAAACTATGAAATTCTTTTTCTGAAGTTATTAAATCATAAGCAGCTTTCCCATGTTCTAACGGAACAAAACCATCTTCTTCACCATGTAATACTAATGCTGGAAGTTTAGTTTCTTTCAAAGCTTTTGTTGCATCTACATCACCAAAGAAATATCCGGCTCTTATCTTCGTTACTGTATTTGCTGCAGGAATTACAGGGAAACTCGGTAAATTAAATAATTTTTTCAATTGATATGTGAACTCTACTTTTAAATTCACATACCCACTATCTTCAATAAAAGTTTTTACATTAGAAGGTAAATCCTTACCTACTGCATTCATCACAGTAGCTGCACCCATACTAATTCCGAATAATGCAGTATCGGCATTATTATTCTCTGATGATATTTTCTTCACCCAATTAACTAAATCATCAGAATCGTAACCCCCCATAGAAATAAACTCACCTTGGCTATTACCGTGAGCTATTAAATCTGGCGCAAAGACACTATAGCCCATATCATAGAATTTCTTGATATAATTAACCATTTTCTTAGCGTCACTAGTGTATCCGTGAACTACAAATATCCATTTTTTAGCATCTGGATTAACAAACTTGTATCCTACAAGTTTATTTTTAGTAACAGATTCCATTTCAACAGTTTGCTTTGTTTCATCAAACCACTTGTTTAAAACTGTTTTATCTTCTTTACTCCCATCACTATCTTGATTAACTATAGCACCCTTATCAACCTTTGGATTTAATCCAAAATTATAAAAATAGTTTCCAACAAAACCAAATGCAACAACCACTAAAATCAGCAGTGTCGCTAATATTTTTTTAAAATGTTTTTTCACTTGTCTTTACCTTTCATCTTCAAATTCGATAAAACTATTATACTATCACTTGAAATAAAAGTAAACAAAAAATAACACTAATAGAGACTTGAGATATCCCTATTAGTGTTATTCTTCTATTCTATTCTATTCCATACTTCTCTTTAATTGCATCTGCCACTATCATTCCTGTGAACCAGGCAACCATAAGATTGTAACCACCGATTTCTCCATGTAAATCTAAAATTTCTCCTGCAAAATATAAATTCTCTATTTTTTTATGACTACATGTCTTCGGACTTACTACTTTAAGATCTACTCCACCTGCTGTAGTAAAAGCATATTCTAATGGCATCGTCTTAACATCAACCAACTCATAACGTTTGATTTTCGCTACAAACTTTCTTAACTCTTTTTTACTAACATTTTCTGGGAAATGTTTTTCAATCATGAAGTTATAAAAACTCTTCGGTAATTTTCCTTGTAAGAATTTGTTATCTTCCCATAATTTAGCAAAAAGTTCTTCCTCATTAAGGTCAGGATAAAAGTCTAGATAAAATCTATCTTCTGGATAACGAGCCACAAATTCTCCCATTGAAATTGATAACGGTCCACTTAATCCTTTATGCGTGAATAGAAGATCTCCGCTTCTCTCGTTTTTCTTATGGAACATTCTTACATTTTGTAATGCAACCCCAGACAATTCTCTAAAATCTTCAAAAACTAAGGCTACTTCACTAGGATATATTTTAGTAATCTTCACGCCATGTTTTTTAAGAATTCTATGCAATGAACCATCACTTCCACTCTGAGGATATGTTTTTCCTCCAGCACAGACTACAATATTCTTTCCGTAATACGTATCAATATTTGTTTTTACACCCACTAGTTTATCATCTTCAAATACTAAGTCTTCTACTTTCTCTTTATAGTTAATCTTTGCATGATCTATTTTAAACGCATTAACGACATCCCTAGACTTTTCACTAGCTGGGTATAATCTTCTATTTTCTTGTTTTAATTTCAAATTATGCTTGTCAAAAAACTTCTTAACATTATATTTATGATAAGCACTTCTTAAAAATCTACCATTATGTACAGCCGCGACAAAATCTTCAGCATTGTCACTACTCATAACATTACAACGTCCATTACCTGTTAAAAGCAATTTTATTCCTGCACGTCTATTCTGTTCAAGAACTAATACTTTTAAACCACTATCATTAAGTCTATCCGCTATCATAAGCCCTGCACTTCCAAGCCCTATCACAATTACATCATATTTCATCTTAAATCTCAACTTTCTCTTAATTTAATCAAATATCATCTAATTATAACATGTAATCTATGACTTTCAAATTTTTCTATTATCAAACATAAATTTATACTATATGATAACAATTAAAATTTCACAAATTTCCTTTCTTCTTATTGGAATTTTTACCTATTTTGTAATATACTAAAGGGTATGTGTTAAACAAAATTTTAACGAAATATTAACATTCTAGCTTAGACAATTTTAAAATAAAGGATTTAAATAATGAAATTTAAAAAAATTAGTATTCTGATTTTACTCCTTGTTTTTTTAATTCCAAACTTCACCAAAGCAGATGATGTATTTTTAGATAACAATGCAGTAACAAACTTAAGCAATGTTAATACTCATCTCGTAGTTTCGGAATTAAATACAGGAAAAATTATATCTAAACGTGGAGAAAATGAAAAATTATCTGTAGGTAAATTACCAAACTATCTTGCGCTTTACCTACTTACTGACAATTTAAAAAATAAAAAAATAACTGTAGATGACAAAATCAATATTACTAGTAGAGACGACATTCTTTCTAAATACAAAATAGAATCGTCAATTACAGTTAAAGATGCGATTTTTCTATTAGAAAACGAAAATTCTAATAGTCTTAATCAAGCAATATTTACTCACTTTAACATAACTCTTGACAAAGCTAAAGAAACATTAGCTACCATGTCTCTAATTGACACTAAATTAGAATCACTAGATAACAATGGGAATAATATTAGTACTGCTAAGAATATCTCTTATCTTACTAGTTTAATTCTTAAAAATTATCCTGAGATTACAGAAATCACAAAAAATCCAGAACACACTTTATCATCTGGTGAAACAATCAAAAATAGCGTTGAGTTTAAAGAATCAGATAAGTTTAGAGTTTTAGGATTAGATTACTCTGATAAAAATAGTGTAACTTACGCATACAGTGGTAACACTAAATTAATTATCACAGTATTAAACCAAAGTGATGACAAAGCTACTTATTTTGATAAACTTCAAAAAACATACGATTACTTATTCTCAAACTATAAATATAAACTAGCTCTTAAAGCTGGAACATATACTATAAACAATGAACGTATTACTTTTAACGGAGATATTTATGATCTATTCTATGAAAAACATTCGATTAAAGATGTAACATATCTTCTTATGAATAAAAAAATACTTCTTTTCCAGAAATACGAAACAGTATCAGCAAATGAAGGAACAGTATTCTCTGACTTTACTTCTGATGATAGTATGAGTAATCTAGAAAAAATCAAATCAAACTTCATCAATGACGATAACTTTGATAAGAAAGATAATTACGAAAAAACTACTATCGTTATAGATCGTACAAAATACTTCGCTACGGGTATACTTGCAATATACACACTTGTTTTTGCAGCGCTATACGTAATGAAACAAGTTGTTAGAAAGGATTAACTATGGAGCAAAATAATTTAGTTTTCGAAGTTGATGGTACAATTTATGAGCTTGTTTACAACTTCAAAGATGCCTTTCAAAAAGAAACATTTGAAGAAAAACTAGTAGACGTGTTAAAAAATAAACCATATATCGTAGGAGATATTTCTCACGAAAAACTACGACTTACTGGATTCATTTTAACAAAGGATAACAACAATCCTAAAAACATAAACAACCTTGAAGATTACATACTAGAATACTGTAATTTCGGGGCGCCATTCTTCGTCGTTAAAAAACGAAATTCATAATAGTAAAACCTAAGATGAGATTATCCTCACCTTAGGTTTCTTCTTATTCTAAACTTAATAAAGCATCTATTTAAATAAACTTAGCACAAACTGCCTCAGGTACAACTACCTCAGAAGCAACAACAATTAACTCTCCTGTTTTCTTATTAACAGAGTACACAGTAATTGTCCCACTATTTTCATTTGTCGCAATTGCTAAAGTATTATCTTTAGAAAGGTCAAAATCTCTAGGACCTTGCCCATAAGTACTAATAGTTTGAAGGTGTTTTAAGCCTGATTCTGTATTTTCAAAAACAACTATCGCATCTTGTCCTCTATTAGAAACATAAATAAATCTATTATCGTTTGAAATTTTTATCGCACTACCTTTATTGTCTAATGAAAAACCTTCAGGCAATGTAGGATAATATGTTGGATTTGTTAAATTTCCCTCTCCATCATAATCAAAAGCAATTACTTCACTAGTAAGTTCTGTCATCACAAAAGCTCGTCTTTCATCACTACTAAATACTATGTGGCGAATTCCACTTCCATCTTTAGCCTTAAAAGTAGCTACTTTTTCTAATATTCCTTCTTTAAGCTTGTATGATGTAATTTCATCAGTTCCTAAATCACATGAGAAAACATATTTTTCACTTGGAGTAAATCCTGAAAAATGCACGTGAGGTTTCTCTTGTCTTTCATGCACTCCACTTCCTTCGTGATGATCTGTTGATAAGTGTTTTACAAGCTCACCATTTTCAACAGAATAACTATCGATCGTACCTAAATGATAGTTCGCTGATAATAAAGTATTTTTATCCGAGTTTAACTCTACGTAACATGGAGGATTCCCTTCTTGGGCAACCGATGTTAATTCTTTCAAATCACCATTTTCTTGAACTTCAAAGCTTGTAACAGCACCTTTTCCATCTACTCTTGATACACTATATAAATATTTATTATCATTAGACAATGCTAAATACGTTGGATTGTCAACCTTAGCTACATTTCTAACTTCTAGGACTTTCCCTTCTTCAGATAACTCAACTAAGTATATTCCTTCACTATCTTGTTTTGTATATGTTCCAATATATGCTCTTACCATTATTTTTCCTCCTACTTTCTATAAATTTATTATAACATTTTCCAAAAAAATTTTATAAAATTTTCTCTCGCCTATAATTCGTATAAATCAAAATTATCGTTTTTTTTGAAAAGTTAAAATCTCATTTTACGAATTTTCTATCCCTTTCATAAAGTTAACATTCGTTTTTAACTGTTTTTTCGTTAAAAAATCAATATTTCACCAGAAAAATTCATAAAAATTCTAACATTTAAGATTTTACATATCTTCAACTTCTTGATATAATAGTTTATATTAATAAAAGTATATATTAGGAGGAAAACCGTGAAACACGAATTTATATTAGTTCTAGACTTCGGTAGTCAATATAACCAACTTATCACTCGCCGTGTACGTGAGCTTGGTGTATATTCTGAACTACACGACAATGAAATTTCTATTGAAGAAATCAAAAAAATGAACCCTAAAGGAATTATCCTTTCAGGTGGACCTAACTCAGTATATGAAGAAAACTCTCTTACAATTGATGATGAGATTTTCAACCTAGGTATTCCTGTATTAGGAATTTGTTACGGAATGCAACTTATGCAACACAAACTAGGAGGAAAAGTAGAATCTGCGACTAGTAGAGAATATGGAGCTCACAATGTTGACGTAACTCCAGGAGCTAAATTATTCGAAGGTACTCCTGCTTCTCAACAAGTATTAATGAGTCACTCTGATAAAGTTGTTGAACTTGCTGAAGGATTCAAAGTTGTAGCAACAAGTGATAACTGCCCAATCGCTGCTGCTGAAAACGTAGAAAAAGACTTCTACTGCTTCCAATTCCACCCAGAAGTACGTCACTCAGAATTCGGTTATGACTTAATTAAAAACTTCATCCGTAACGTATGTAAATGTACTGAAAACTGGACTATCCAAAACTTCATCGATGAAAAAATTGAAGAAATTCGTGCAGAAGTTGGAGATCAAAAAGTTCTTTGTGCACTATCTGGTGGTGTAGATTCATCGGTTGTAGCAGCCCTACTAGATAAAGCAATCGGAGATCAACTAATTTGTATGTTTATCGACCACGGTTTACTTCGTAAAGGTGAAGCTGAAGCTGTAATGAACACATTCAGTAAAGAAATCGAAGGTGGATTCAACATGAATCTAATCAAAGTCGATGCTAGAGAAAGATTCCTTGGAAAACTTAAAGGTGTAAGTGACCCAGAACAAAAACGTAAAATCATCGGTAATGAATTTGTTTATGTATTTGATGAAGAATGCGCTAAACTTCATGATGTTCCATTCTTAGCTCAAGGTACTCTTTACACTGACGTTATCGAATCAGGAACTAAGAATGCACAAACAATCAAATCACACCATAACGTAGGTGGATTACCAGAAGATATGCGTTTCTCTCTAATCGAGCCACTTAACACTCTATTCAAAGATGAGGTTCGCGCATTAGGTGAAGCACTTGGCCTTCCTCACGAAATCGTTTGGCGCCAACCATTCCCAGGACCAGGTCTTGGTATCCGTGTTCTTGGAGAAGTAACAGAAGAAAAACTTCAAATCGTTCGTGACAGTGACTTCATCCTACGTGATGTTATCGCTAAACGTGGATTAGAAGGAGAAATCTGGCAATACTTCACATGTCTTCCAGACATTCGTTCAGTAGGAGTTATGGGAGATGTTCGTACATATGACTACACAGTAGCAGTTCGTGCCGTAACAAGTATCGATGGTATGACAGCAAGCTGGGCTCACATTCCATTTGAAGTACTTGAAGAGATTTCAGCTCGTATCGTAAACGAAGTAGCTCACGTTAACCGCGTAGTCTACGATATTACAAGTAAACCTCCTGCAACGATCGAATGGGAATAATGCGGTGTACATTTGAATTATTAGGAGTATGACGACAACATAATTCTTAGGTACAGCGTATGCAACAAGAATTTTAATCTTAACGAACAAAGTGAGGAAAAGATTATTAGTTCTAACTGTCCATATGTTAAAATATATAGATTGAAAATTAGTTAAAGCACTTTGGATTGTCTCCAAAGTGTCTCCAAAAAGACCTTATCAAAAACTATTGATAAGGTCTTTTTATTAAAAAATCTTTGATTTCTTACCTTATCTACACTAAAATATAAATATAAAAATAGATAATCAAGAATAATACATTCAACACCAAATTTTATCAAAATAGCAACATTTTCAATTTCTTCTGACTACTTTTGTTATACTTATTAAGTATGTTATAATTAAATTGAATTATAATTTTAAGAGGAAAATAATATGGATTTAATAATTAAAGAAATAATAGACAAGAAAGAAAAAGAAATAATATCTAAAGAGGTCCTTTACGACCTTCCTGAATGGTTTGGTCTACCTGAAAGTACAGAAGAGTATATTAAAGATTCACAAGATAAACCATTTTTGGCTTGCTATGCAGATAATGAAGTTGCAGGTTTTATCGTATTAAACGCAACAAGTAAGGATACTGCAGATATTTTTGTAATGGGTATAAAGAAAAAATTTCATAGAATGGGAATTGGAACAAAACTAAATACAGAATTCGAAAATATGGCAAAAAATCTTGGATATTCCTACTCACAGGTAAAAACTGTAAAAATGGGACACTACAAAGAATATGATATTACTAATGAATTCTATATCGCAATGGGTTATAAAGAATTAGAATGTTTCCCTACCTTATGGGACGAATGGAATCCATGTCAAATATATATTAAATATTTAGGGGAATAATACTTCAATAATGTTTTATTTATAAATAAAATATTTTAGTATCTAAAAGCTCGATGAGTAAAAATAAAGTAATATATTCACCAAGAAACTTGATATAGTTTACTTTTAAAAACTAAATACAAAATAAATACAAATTTATACCCTGACATTTTCCCCACTAATAATTTTTCGGTGGGGATTTTTATTAAAATCTTTGATTTCTTTCTTCATATATGGTAAGATATGGAGGAAATAGCCGTTTGCACTGACTTTACTAATAATTTCTTAACTCACTACGTTCGTAGAAATTATAGTAGTCGTAGTATAAATTATTCGTAATATTTTTCTTCAGTCTTTGACTTTGAAAAACAAATGACTAACTTAAAAGACGGTGGCTCGAATATGTAATTATTAAATAA
The DNA here is from genome assembly GCF_053758945.1 of Gemella parahaemolysans. Classification (NCBI taxonomy): domain Bacteria; kingdom Bacillati; phylum Bacillota; class Bacilli; order Caryophanales; family Gemellaceae; genus Gemella; species Gemella parahaemolysans. The sequence continues at coordinate 104,647 of NZ_JBSMTP010000006.1, read as the reverse complement.
CTATCTTACCCTATGCCAAAGTTTAAAGATGGTTATTTTTTATTGTCTTTTTTTAATGCTACAATACATGCACTAACTACTGAAACAATCAAAAGATTTATTCCAATAATCGTCTGTACAATTGCAATCTGACAAAATCATTGCAATTAAATTATGTTTATGATAAAATAAAATTATGAAAAGAGAGAGCCGTTTTAAAGACGGTGGCTCGTGAAATAGTTTTATATAACCATCTTACCTAGCCAAAGTATAAAGATGGTTATTTTTTATTGTCTTTTTTTAATGCTACAATACATGCACTAACTACTGAAACAATCAATAGATTTATTCCAATAATCGTTTGTACAATTTCGTAAGCTGACAACTTGCTACTCCTTTCATCCAGATTCTAGTGTATACGAGCATAGCACCATCCCCTTTCATATTGAAGTAGCCACAGCAGTGAGAACTAGAAAAAGAAGATGCTATTTTTTTAGCACCTTCTTTTTAAGTTCTTGTTGCATACGCTATTCGTAATATTTTTCTTCAGTCTATGACTTTGAAAAATAAACGACTACCGCAATCTTTATCGGAAGTTTTACACTCCCTAACTTCTCTCTCCTGTTTTGATTATATCAAATTAAACTATCATAATCAACTATTTATAAATACTAATATATCAACACTTTTTACTAAATAATTATACTTTTTATACCCTGCCATTTCCCCTGCCAATATAAAAAATAAAATCGATACTTCCTATGATACCAACCACTCAGGATAGATTCTTCCTCTATCGAATGGGAATAATGCGGTGTACATTTGAATTATTAGGAGTTTAACGACGACATAATTCTTAGGTACAGCGTATGCAACAAGAACTTTAATCTTAACGAACAAAGTGAGGAAAAGATTATTAGTTCTAACTGCCCACAGAACAATATATATATAGATTAAAAACAAGTTAAAACACTTTGGATTATCTCCAAAGTGTCTCCAAAAAGATTCTATCAAAAATTATTGATGGAGTCTTTTTATCAGATTCATTTCATATATAACTACTTATCTTTTCTAAACAAAACCTCTAGATCACTCGACCACAATTCTTCTATATCAGTTGCCATATTTGGAATAAACTTATTTTCTCTAAAATTCCTTATACATACTTCTACTTCATTTAAATTTACATTACTTAATGCTCTCTCAAACATTTTCTTTAATTCTATTGACGAATGAACTTTATATTCTTTACTCAATTGAATGACTTCATCCTGATTCTTACAATTTTCAATAATTATGTATTTCAAATTTTCTTTAGTTAACTCAATATAATCACAATTTTTAATAGTTGTATGATAATTAAATTGTTTATAAAATTTATACTTCCCTTCATCTATTTCTTTTTTTATTTCTGATAATCCTGAAAAATACATATCATTAATTTCTTCTATTTTAATCGGATTTTCCTTTGTCACCTTTATCTCTCTATCTACTTGGAATATTTTCTCTGCACTAAAAACAAACGTTATTGGACCATATGCACAAATATTAACTTCACCTATATCGGAATTATCAAAAAATATATCATTATATATATCTTGTTCTTTATCCTTATCATCACTTTTTTGAAATGTTTGAGGAATAGCATTGTCTTCCCCATATTTCCTAGAAAATAATTTTTTATTTAAAATAAAACTTAATGATGTAATTACACTATTTCCATGATACAAATAGACATCTTCTTTATTATTCTCGGCTCTTAAATATGATAAATAAATAGCTCTAAATACTTTATTTAAATCATTTAAAGTATCTTGATTTAAGTCCTTTTTGTTTTTTATCAATATATCTACATACTTAGAAATAAACTCTCTTACCTCATTATTCTTGAAAAACTTATCATTATCCCATGGCCTAAGAACTCCAAATACTTGTCTATTTTCTGATATTATATTTATCATCTCAATAATTTCAGGTACATTCATTTCTCCATTACTAGCTCTAAAATCTATAATTATATCTAGAGTTTCTTTAAAACTTTTACTACTTCTCAAATCCTTCAAAAACTTCTTAACTTTATTCACAAACTAATTCTCCTTTTTTGTTATTGCTATAATTATAACATTATATAACCAATAAACAATTACTTTCTTTGAAATTATTTTAGAACTCATAAAGAATTTCTACAATCTATGATTCTTTTCTGTAGTTTTAATTACATAGATTACTTGTAAGATTGAAGTAGTTACATAAATCTTATGTTAACTAATAAATCTTTTTATTTATGATAAATAAAAACAAAAAATCAAAAATTCTTATTAAGTGTTAAAATTTATAGTTTATCAATAAGATATATTTAAATCACCACAAATATTTATTGCTATAAGACTAATTGTTCACAATTTAAAAAGATATCCCATCTTTTGCACCTTGTATTATTATCTAAAACATCGTAGAACGAAAGTATCTATAAATGAACAGATATATATTAAAAAATTTTCTCAATAAGAAAACTAGCTATTGGAGTTGCTTCCGTTTCTCTTGGAATGACTGGGGTATCAATAACAACCACTCTTAATACTTCATTTGCTAGTTATTACTCGCCTTACAACTATTCACCTTACAACTACTCATCATCACTTACAAGTTCAGACTATACTGAATTAGAAACAAAATCATATTATGAATTAAAAGTTGGTAAAATTGTTAGACGTGGAACTAAAGTAACTACTTATAAATCTGAAAAAAATATTCAAAATATTTCTTTTAAAACAATTTATAAAGACGATAACACCAGATGGTTACCATGTAAACCATAATGGAGAATGGATTCGATAGTACTTACTGTGTATCAATCTATAATTCATAGAAAAAATACTACATAAAAAAAATTCTGAACACAAATATATTTTTAAAAAAGAGGATGTTATCCTGTATAATACAGGAAACATCCTCTTTTATTGAATTCTTTTATTATTGTAGCAATATAAAAATTATATTCATTTTAAAAGTTAATAAACTACTTTTCTATTTTTAATTACTCACTTTTTACTTCAGCAACATAGTATTTTGATTTACTATGTCCACCTGTGTAATTTTTATTATTTAATTTCAATGTTATTGTTGAAATTCTTGTTTTTGTCATAACATCTAACACATTAATTTTTATGCTATCCCCTTCTATTTTCCAGTTTTCTTTTTTATCTAATTCTTGTGGATAGTTATGACCTTTTTCAATAGACGCAAATACGAGTGTATCATCACCTTTATAGTAGTATATCTCACTATCTTTAGGGAATGTAGTCGTTGCTTGAGATTTGCTATCATACTTTATGAATGTTGGACTTTGCAATAGCTTTAACGCTTCTTCTTTAGAATATGTTTTATCTGAAAATTCATTAACTACATCAACAAAATCTTGTATTGAAACTTTAGCCAATAAGACACCTCCCGGTGAATTAAATTCTGTAGATTTATGTTGAGTAATCCACGCTAATAAATTTGTCTGCTTATTTAACCTTGATAAATCATTTCCTGAAACAGCAACTAAATTAGCTAATCTTTCTACTGCTATTAAATCATGTCTAAACTCTTTTATTGCTTTAGGGATTTCCTCTTTACCTTCATTTTCCTGTCTATTTTCTATTTTATTTTCTTTCTGCTCTGGGCTATTTTTCTGATCAGAAGTTTTTGAACTTCCTTTTCCTGTACAACCTGTTATAACTAGCGCTCCAATCGTAAGAAACATTAATAACTTTTTATTCATAAATACATCTCCTTTATTTTACATATCTATATTATACTATATATTAATAATAAAAAAGTAGCCCTTGAAACCTATAAGTTTCAAAGACTACTGTATTTATTATCTTAAACCTTTATCGTACGGAATACCAAGTGCTTCTGGTGTAGCAGTTTTCTTAGAAAATACGATAAGTGCAATGATTGTAGCTACGAATGGGAACATGTTCCAGAATGATACTGGAATTGGTAAATCTGGTGCTAAGATAGAAACTTTCTCAGCGAATACTTTAGTCCCTCCGAAGAATAACGAAGCTAATGTGATTGTAATTGGGTTATATTTACCAAAGATTAATGCCGCTAATGCTAAGTATCCGAATCCGTATACTGTGATTGCTGCGTTAAATCCTTGAGAGAATGTAGTTGCAATGATAGCTCCAGCTAATCCTGCTAAACATCCTGAGATAAATACCCCAATGTAACGGTATTTAAATACGTTTAATCCAAGTGAATCACTCGCCTGTGGGTTTTCCCCTACAGAACGTAAACGTAATCCGAATGGACGTTTGTAAATTACATAATATGTTACAATTACCAGGATTATAGCTATAAATACTGTAGGGTAAATAGTAAATTTACCAAATACTGTATATCTTGGGAAACCACTTGCTAATAATAATTCATATGTACCATTAAAGTGGTTAACTAAGAATAATGCTATAGCTGGTGTAATTAAGTTAATCGCTGTACCTGAGATAACTTGGTCAGCTTTTAAGTTAATACTGATGTATGCGTGGATTAATGACATTAAACCACCAGCAAGTGTCGCAACAACTAAACAAATTACTAATTGGAATAATGATGGAGATCCATCGAACACTGATAATGCTAATAGTGATGCAACGAATGATCCAAAAATTACGAAACCGTCAAGGGCAATGTTAACAACCCCACTTTTTTCTGAATAGAAACCACCGATGGCAGCTATAAGAATAGGTGCAGTATATTGTAACATTGAGTCTAATAGTGATAATACTGTATCCATCTATTTGTCTCCTTTCTGTTTCTTACTACTAAATAATTTATCAAGCAACTTGTTATCAAAGATAGCTTTAGCTGCAACAAATAATACGATTAATCCGATTAAAATATTCGCGATATCTTTTGGAATACCGATGAATGATAGTTGTGGAGTTAATACTCCTAGGAATCCGAATAATAATGCTCCTAATAATGTTCCTAACGCAGTATTAGCACCGATTAAAGCAACCGCGATTCCCATGTATCCAAATCCTTGGAATGTCGAACCTGCAACTACTTGTCCTACAGGTCCCATGTTGTAAAGCGCCCCACCTAGACCAGCGAAAGCTCCTGAAATAGCCATAGATAATACAGTATTTCTATTAACCTTCATACCTACGAATTTTGATGCATTCGGGTTAAAACCTACAGAACGTAATTCATAACCGAATACTGTTTTTTCCATAACGATATAGAAAATAATAACACTAAAAATAGCTAAGAATAAATCTGTTCCTAAACGATAGTTGTTGAAAATACCTTCTACTAAACTATTTTGTAAGTATCCTGTTCCATCAGCTGAAACAATAGGTTTAGAAATGATATCATTAGTTCCTTTAATATATTTAGGTACAGCAAATTGTACGAAATATAAAGCTGTGTAGTTTAACATGATTGTTACAACTACTTCACTAATATTGAATCTAGCTTTTAAGTAACCTGCAATAGCAGCCCAAAGACCACCTACTACAATCCCAACTAAAATACTAGTAATTAATACTAAATAGAAGTTCATACCTTCCATTTTAATCGCAACAAGTCCAGCGAAAAGTCCACCCATAATGAATTGACCTTCTGCCCCAATATTGAATAAACCTGTTCTAAATGCAAATGCAACAGATAATCCAGTACAAATAAGTGGAATTGTTGATACGAAAATTTCAGCTATACTGTTTGAGTCTGAGAAAATATCTCCAATTACTCCAAACACATCTCCTGGTGCTGCCCCTATCGCTGAAATAAGAATCGCCCCTATAATAAATGAAGCTAATATCGGTAGCACCGCATTAGTTAAAACTTTTTTTAACATACGTTCTCCTCTCTACTTCTTAACCCCTGCCATAAGCAGACCAAGTTGTTCTTTTGTTACATTCTCATCGTTATCCACGATATCAATAATATTACCATTGTGAATAACTGCAATTCTATCAGATAATGTTAAGATTTCATCTAAGTCAAATGAAATTAAAAGTACACCATTACCTTTATCACGGTAGTCGATTAGCATTTTATGAATACCATTGATAGCTCCAACATCAAGTCCACGAGTAGGTTGTGTTGTAACTAATAATTTCGGATGTAATTCTAAAGCACGCCCAATGATAAGTTTTTGTTGGTTACCACCACTCATACTACGTGCAGAAATCGTCTCATCTCCAGCTTTACGAACATCGTATTTTTCACAGATTTCTTTCGCAAATTTAGAGATAATATTTTTCTTCAAGAATCCACGATTAGAGAATTTTTCTGTATAATAGTTTTCTAAAACTGAGTTTTCTTCAACACTAAAGTCCAGTACAAGACCATCTTTGTGTCTATCTTCTGCAATAATTTCAAGCCCTAGTTCTTTTCGTTTTGCAGTAGATAATGAATTGATTTCTTTTCCGTCAAAAATAATTTTCCCTTTTGTTTCTTTAAGTAAAGCATTTAGTACTTCTACAAATTGTTGTTGACCATTTCCATCAACCCCTGCGATACCTAGAATTTCACGTTCACGTACATTTAAGTTGAAGTCATGAAGAATGTCTTTTTTCTCAGAAGTATCCGCATATATCCCTGAAACTTCAAGAATATTTTTCTTCCCGTCTCTAGAACGTTCATATTTTATAATCTCTAAGTCTTTACCAATCATAAGACTAGCTAATTGTTCTTTTGTAGTTTCTGCTATTTCAACAGTTCCAAAGTACTCACCACGGCGAATAATACTACAACGATTTGCAACTGCCATAATCTCGTTAAGTTTGTGAGTGATTAATAAGATAGTTTTTCCTTCTGCTTGAAGATTTTTAAGAATAGCTAAGAATTCTTTAATCTCAGCTGGAGTTAAAACCGCCGTTGGTTCGTCAAAAATTAAGATGTTGGCATCTCTATATAACATTTTTAGGATTTCTACCCTTTGTTGCATCCCTACACTAATATCTCCAACTAGTGCTTTAGAGTCAACTTCTAAACCATATTTTTTAGATAACTCACTGATTTTTTCAGCTGCACTATCTAAATCAATTTTTCCACCTTTTACTTCTTCCATACCTAAAATGATGTTTTCAGCAACTGTAAAGTTTTTAATAAGTTTAAAGTGTTGGTGTACCATACCAATCCCTAGTTTATTCGCATGCTTAGGATCTTTAATATCAACTTCCGCACCATTCAACTTAATAGCACCGGCTTCTTGATGGTACATACCAAAAAGAACCGACATCAACGTAGATTTTCCAGCACCATTTTCACCAAGTAAGGCATGAATTTCATTATTCTTTACTTGAATAGTGATATCTTTATTTGCGTAGAAGTCGCCAAACTTTTTAGTTATGTTTAGCATTTCTATAGCGTACATATCTTTACCTCTCTTTTATATATTCTTACATACTATATATTATAATATATTTTGACAAAGTAGTATAGCTTTTTAAGGTATTTTTTTATATATATTTAGCATTAGTTAACAATACAGCAAATTTAATAATAATAACAGTGTATTCGTTTTATATATATCAAAAACATACTTATTTAAACGTTAACATAATAATAATTATCATATGAATTTTTTAATACTATTTTTTCTATGATGAGTTGTAAAATAAAGTGAAACTATTAAATAAAAAAGACTAGCATCTGCTAGCCTTTTTCATAAATTTTCTAAAATTAAAGTTCTCCGTCAATATTAGCTTTATCTGCTACACCTGCTGCATCTGCTGCAACTGTTGCTTTTCCAGCTTTAAGATCTTCAACAACTGTTTTAATTTTACCTTTAATATCATCGCTTAAGTTAGGGTTTTCTGCTGGAAGTCCAACACCATCTTCTTTAATAGTGAAGACTTTAGCTTGTCCACCTTCGAATTTGTTAGCTTTGATAGCGTCTAAGATGTTAGCAACTGCTACGTCGATACGTTTAACAGCTGAAGTTAAGATAACTGATTTTTCAACGTCTTTTCCATCTTTATCTTTAGCTTTGAATACACCTTCAGAATATTGGTCTTTATCTACACCAACGATCCAGTGTTTAACTTCTCCACTTTCTTTAAGATCTTTAGTTGCTCTTTCTTGAGCTTCTTTAATAGATCCACTTCCAGTACCACCTGCTGCTACGAAGATTACGTCAGCACCAGCATCGTACATAGTTGCTGCTAAAGTTTTACCTTTGTTAGTGTCGTTGAATGACCCACTGTAGTTGTAAACAACTTTGATGTCTTTTTTAGCTGCTTTAGCACCTTGAACGAATCCAACACCAAATTTAACTACTGCAGGAATTTTAGCTCCACCAATATATCCAACTTTACCAGTTTTTGATTGTAAAGCTGCTGCGTATCCAGCTAAGTAACCAGCTTCGTGTTCTGAGAATGTTACAGAAGCAACGTTTTTATTTTGAACTACACCATCGATGAAAATGAATTTTTTATCTGCAAATGAATCTGCAACTTTTGGTAATTCTTTTTCAAAGTAGAAACCAGCTAATGAAATTACATCAGAAGCTTTTGCTGCATTTTGTAAGTTAGCAGCGATATCACTTTGGTTTTTAGTTTCGATTGGGTTAAGTGCTTTTCCACCATTTTTTTCTGCCCAAGCTTTTACTGTTTCAACGTTACTTTGGTTAAAACTTTTATCTTTTGCTCCACCTTCATCAGTTACAACACCGATTTTTAACCCAGAGTTGCTTGAAGATGAATTTCCGTTAGATGATTTAGAAGAGCATCCAACAATAATTAATGCTGCTGATAAGACAACTGCGATTAATGAAAATACCTTTTTCATAAATAAAAAGTCTCCTTTATTTGTATATTGTTTATAACTAAATAATACCACATTATCTTTAAAACATCAATATTATATTTAGAAAATGTTAACATTTTTTCATAATGTTCGTTTTCTAATTATAAAAGCTTATTAATATAGTATTTATAGAATATAACATAACTATTTTCTATACTTTATCTGTAACTTACCAACAACAATAAAGCATTTTCAAAACATTAATATCGTTTTCATTTATTATACGAACTATTATATCTTTATAATTATTACACATTATTACGAAGTAGTTATAAATGTTTATTTTTAAGCGTTATTAAAACTTTTAAAATCTCGAACATTAAATTAATTCACTTTATTTCCGTAACATTATCACATATTAATAGAAAAATCTCTATAAAACAAAAAGTTTTATAGAGATTTTTCTTTAAACTATTTTTTATAATTCACCGTCAATATTATTTTTATCAGATAATTTATCAGCTTCTGCTACAACTGTTTCTTTTCCAGATTTTAACTCTTCAATTTTATTTTTAATTTTTGACTTAGCATCTTCATTTAAATTAGGATTTCCTAAAGTTAATTCAATTCCATCTTCTTTAATAGTAAAGACATGTTCTTTTCCACCTTCAAATTTTCCTGCTTTAATGCTATCTAATACATTTTTTACTGCAACATCTACACGTTTAATAACTGATGCTACAACAACTGATTTTTCAACATCTTTTCCATCTTTGTCTTTAGCTTTAAAGACACCATCAGTATATTGATCTTTATCAACACCTACAATCCAGTGTTTAATTTCTCCACTTTCTTTAAGGTCTTGCGTAGCTCTTTCTTGTGCTTCTTTAATTGCTCCATTACCAGTTCCACCTGCTGCTACAAATATTACATCAGCTCCTGTATCGTACATAGTTGCTGCTATTGTTTTACCTTTATTTGTATCACTAAATGATCCACTGTAGTTATATACTACTTTAATATCTTTATTTGCTGCTTTTGCACCTTGTACGAATCCAATTCCAAATCTTGCTACTGTAGGAATTTTTGCTCCACCGATAAATCCAACTTTACCAGTTTTAGATTGTAATGCTGCTGCATATCCTGCTAAATATCCTGCTTCTTGCTCTGCAAAGGTAACAGAAGCTACGTTAGCTTTTTCCACTACTCCATCGATAAAAATATACTTTTTATCTGGAAATGCATCTGCCATTTTTGGTAATTCTTTTTCAAAATAAAAACCTGCCAATGAAATTACATCAGCTGCTTTTGATGCACTTTGCATATTAGCTGCTAAATCCGAATGATTTTTTGTTTCAACTGGAGTTAATACTTTACCTCCATTTTTTTCTACCCATGAAGTTAACGCTTCTGCATTACTCTGGTTAAAACTCTTATCTTTCGCTCCACCTTCATCAGTTACAACAACAACTTTTAAGTTAGACTTATTAGTAGAATTGTCTTTTGATGATTTAGACGAACAACCTGTAACAACTAAAATAGCAGATAATACTATCGCTACAAATGAAAATAATTTTCTCATATTAAATATTAATCTCCTTACGATTAAGAATTGTTTTAAAAAAAGATAATACCATATAATTAAACAAAAAGTCAAACCTCTTCATATCTTTTTATCTTTTCTAAATTTAATGTTCGTTTTTTAAGGAAACTTATTTAATACCTATTATTCCAAGTTTTAACTATACTTTATTTTAAATTTTTCTGACTTTCTATTTTACGTTTTTTCATTAATCAATACCATATTTTTTAAATTTATATAGCGTTTTAAACAGCTATATACGAACTATCACTCCTGTCTATTAAGAGAGTAATTTTGTCTATATTTTTTAAAAATAAATATTTTTTTAACTTTTTTTAATTTTAAAATGTTCGTTATCTGAAAATATGGGAATCACTACAATAGTGATTCCCATTAATTTAGATTTTAGATACTTATACCCTATAGCTCTCCTTCGATATTTGTAACAGCACCTTTTGCTTTAAGTTCATCTCCAGTAGCTACTACTTCAACTTTTCCTGATTTTAATTCTTCTATAGCTTTAGTAATTTTTATTTTTGCTTCTTCACTTAGGTTAGGATTTTCTTTTGGAATTCCTACCCCATTTTCTTTAATACCAAAGATATGCTCACCTTTAGTAAACTTGCCTTCTTTAATTTCATTTAAGATTTTTGTTACAGCTACTTCAATATTTTTAACAGCAGAAGTTAAAACAGCAGATTTTTGATATTCTTTGCCATCTTTATCTTTCCCTTTAAAGATACCTTCTTCATATTGGTCTTTATCAACACCAACAACCCAGTGTTTAATTTCTCCACTCTTAGACATATCGATTATTCCACGTTCTTTAGCTTCTGAGATTACACCGTTACCTGTATTTCCAGCAGCAACGAAAATTACATCTGCTCCTGAATCATACATAGTAGCCGCTAAAGTTTTCCCTTTATTTGTATCTGAGAATGTTCCACTGTAATTGTACATTACTTTAATATCACTTTTAGCTGCTTTAGCACCTTGTACAAATCCAATTCCAAATCGTTCTACTGGCGGAATTTTAGTACCTCCGATAAATCCTACTTTTCCTGTTTTAGATTGTAAAGCCGCTGCATATCCTGCTAAATAACCTGCTTCTTGTTCTTTAAAGATTAATGAAGCAATATTGGGAGCATCTACAAAACTATCTACATACATGAACTTTTTATCTTTATATTGTTCTGCAGTTTTTGTAATTTCTTTTTCAAATTCAAATCCAGCTAGAGATACAATATCAGATACCTTCGCAGCATTTTGTAAGTTTGCAGCTAAGTCTGCTTGATTCTTCGTTTCAATAACAACTGGCTCTTTTGCTCCATTTGCTTTTGCCCATGATTGAATCGCCTCTACGTTAGCTTGGTTAAAACTCTTATCTTTTGCTCCACCTTCACCAGTTACAACACCAATCTTATAGGCATTCTTACCATCAGATTTCGTATCGTTCTTAGCACTCTTTGAAGAACAACCAACAACAATTAATGATAATGCAACTAAAATTGCAAATATAGTACGTAACTTTTTCATAATCTCCTCCTAAAAATCTTTATGTACTAAGTTCATAATACAATATTTTTAAAACGTTTGCAAATGATTTATTTAATATATTTAAATAACATTAAATAAATCATAATATTATAGCACCTATTAATATTCATTCTTATGTTTCAATAACATAAACACATTAATATTAATATTACAGTCATCGAGAATAAATAATATAAAGTTATATATTTTCTGAATGTTTTATGCTATAATAACTTTGATAAAGCATTTTCAGGAGGATTTATATTATGACATATTATGAAAATATTGTAGAGACGGCAACCTACATCAAAAAGTATTTTGGAGAACAAATTGACTACGCTGTAGTATTAGGAAGTGGAATCACTTTAGAATTAGAAAATCAACAGGAACTTGGCTATGAAGCTATCCCACTTTTTCCAGGAAATAAACATGCCAATCGTGTAAAAGGACACGCTAATAAACTAACTTTCGGAAAGATTTCTGGAAAAAACGTACTAGTATTAAATGGACGTCTTCACTACTATGAAGGATACAGCATGAAAGATGTAGCCTTTATGACATATGTTGTTAAGCATCTTGGAGTAAAAGGATTATTTATCACAAACGCATGTGGTGCTATCAACACTGATTTCAGTGAAGGAGATATCGTTTGTCTTGACGACTTCATCTCTCTTGTTAGCAATAATCCATTAATGGGAGAAAACGAACCACGTCTTGGAGAAAGATTCGTTGATATGACTACTCCATTCGATCCATACTTAGTAGAAAACTTACATAATTCAGCTAAAAAATTAGACATCACATTACAAACTGGTGTTTACGGATTCTTCCAAGGTCCTTATTTCGAAACACGCGCAGAGATTCGTGCATTTAAGACTATGGGATGTGATCTTGTAGGTATGTCTACAGTTCCAGAAGTAATCGCTGCAAACCATGCTTCTCTTCCAGTTGCAGTGTTAGCATGTGCTACTAATATGGCTACAGGTGTTCAAGAGAAAAAACACGACCACGAACACGTATTACAAACTGCACAAAAAATTAGTGTAAACCTGAAAAAACTTTTAATTGAAACATTAGAAAACTTAAAATAATAAGGAGTAATAATTATGGAAAAAACTATTTTCGAAAAAATTATCGATGGAGAAATCCCAAGTTACAAAGTATATGAAGATGAGCATGTATATAGCTTTTTAGATGTATTTCCTATTACAAAAGGACACACTCTAGTAATCCCAAAAAAACACAGTAGAAATATTTTCGACTGTGAACCTGAGACAGCTGCAAATATCGGACGTATTCTTCCAAAAATTGCTAATGCTGTAAAAGAAGCATATGGTTGTGATGGAGTAAATATCTTCCAAAACAACGAAGAATATGCTGGACAAAGTGTTTTTCACCTACACTTCCATATTGTACCAAGATATAAAGATAAAGATGTAAACTTCGACAATTTAGAAGTTAAATGGCCACCTCAAAAAGTTGAGCCTGCTGAATTTGAAGAGATTAGAAAAGCAATCTCAGATAGATTATAAAAATAGTAAGAAAATAACTAGGTAATTATTTAATTATCTAGTTATTTTTTGGAAAAATAATTCGGAGTTAGAAAATTTTATCCTACTCCGAATACATTATATTATTATTTATTTTTCTTTTCTTCTTCTTTTGAAGCGAATAAAGATACTATAGAATCTAAAGTTGTTTTTGGTTTTTCTTCAACTACTTCTTCTACGTCTTCTTTTACTTCTTCTGCTTTTTCAATTATTGGTGCTACAGCTTTATGAATTTCTTCAAATGTTGGTTCCACTTTTTCTTCGAAATGTTCCACTATTGTTTCTTCTGCATCTTCTACTACTTCTTCCACTTCTGTAAAAGTAGGTTCTGTAGCTTGTACAACAGTTTCTTTTACTTCTTCTACTTTCTCTATAGCTGGCGTTGCTACTTCTTGTGCTTTTTCTACTACAGGTTCTACAACTTCTTTCACATCTTCTACTTTTTCAGTTACTTCTGTGGCAACTTCTTCCTTAACAGCTTCAGCTTTTGCTCCTAACTCCACAAAATTTTCTTCTAATTTTTCTACTTTTTCAGAAGATGTTAACTCTTCTAATTTTTCTTTAGCTACATCTTGCTCTTCTTGTACTTTAGATCCTAATTCTTGAGTTTTTTCATTAATTATTGCTGTTAATTTTTCAATACCATTTTTAGTATTTTCTTTCAGTAAATCCTTATGTTTTTCTAATTCCTTAGGATTTTTATAATAATAAGCTCCTAATGCACTCACTGCTCCTAATAAAGCACCTTTAAATATTTTACCCATATTTGAATTCCTCCTAGTTTCTTGTCAGTATTGATTTTATCAGAAAAATGAAACAATGTAAAGGATTTAAAGGTTATTTATTTCTTTACATTATATTTTTTTAATATTCATAATATAAGAATAATAGAAGTGACAATTGAACTCATTTCAAAAGATCACTTCTATTAAAAATTATTTTATTTTAAATGTTTAACCCTCGCTACTATTTCTTTGTGTCGTCCTTTGATCATCGGACGAGCTTGAGGATTACCTAAATAGCCACATGTTCTCTTCACAACATCACAGCTTTTTGGATCTCTATTACCACATTCTGGACATTTAAATCCTTTTTTAGTAGGTTCAAATTCACCCTCATACCCACATTTATAACAACGATCAATCGGTGTATTTGTCCCTAGATACCCTACCTTATCATACGCAAAATCCCAAACCGCTTCTAATGCTTTTGGATTTTGTTTTAATACCGGATACTCACAATAATGAATAAATCCTCCACTAGCATAATATGGATAATCTTTTTCAAAATCTAACTTTTCAAATGGAGTTGGATTTTTTCTCACATCGTAGTGATAAGAATTAGTATAATATTCCTTATCTGTTATATTTTCCACAATACCGAACTTCTCAGTATCCATACGACAAAATCTATCAGTCAGAGATTCACTAGGGGTTGAGTAAATGCTATACCAATAATCTCCCTCTTCTGTCCACTTGTCCACGCATTCTTTCATATAACGCATAATGTCCAATGTAAATTCTTTTGCCTCAGGATTTTTCTCCCAATCTCCTCCATAAAAGACACTTGCCACTTCGTATAAACCAATATATCCTAACGATAATGTAGAGCGTTTATTATCGAAAAGCTGTTTTACCTTATCTTCAGGTTTAAGACGTTTCCCAAAAGCTCCATGCATATAAAGAATAGGTGCATTCTGAGGTTTCGCCTCACCACAGCGTTTTGCTCTATAATCCAATGCGTCTTTACAAATTTCTAGTCTCTCTTTAAAGATATCCCAAAACTCTTCCTTATTCCCTTTTGATTCAAGTGCTATCCTTGGAAGATTCAATGTTACTACTCCAAGATTCATACGCCCACTCTCAACTAACTCACCTTGTTTATTTCTCCATGCAGGAAGGAATGACCTACAGCCCATCGGAGTCTTACAGCTACCTGTTATTTTTGTAATAGTATCATACATCAATACATCTGGATACATTCTTTGGGTTGCACATGACAATGCAAGTTGTTTCACTTCGTAGTTTGGATCTGTCGGTTTAAGATTTAATCCATCTTTAATTACAAAAATCAATTTAGGAAAAATAGCAGTTCTTTTCTCTTTACCCAGTCCCTCAATTCTGACCTTAAGAATCGCCTTTTGTATTTCTCTTTCAAAGTAACCCTCACCAAGTCCAAATCCTAAAGATGTAAATGGCGTTTGCCCTTGAGATGAATATAAAGTATTTATTTCATATTCTAAAGATTGCATCGCATCAAAAATATCTTTTTTAGTTTTCTTATCAGCAAATGCCTTTTGTTTTTCTTCATCATCAATCCACTCTTGTGCCATTTTTAAATTTTTCTCATAGTTTAACTTAGCGAATGGTGCAAGCACTTCATCTATTCTATCTGCACTACATCCACCATATTGACTTGAAGCTACATTAGCAATAATCTGAGCCATTTGTGCTGTAGCAGTTTGAATGCTTTTTGGGCTATCTACATCTGCATTTCCAATTTTAAATCCTTTTGTTAACATCTCTTTAAAATCGATTAAACAACAGTTTGTTAAAGGTTGGTAAGGAGAATAATCTAGATCATGATAGTGAATATCACCCTTTTGATGCGCATTAGCTACATGTTTTGGTAACATCTTAAGCCCAATTGCTTTTGCCACAATCCCACTTGTTAAATCACGGTGCGTATTAAATACTAAACTGTCTTTATTAGCATTTTCATTTACAACATTTTCATCTCGATTAACTAACTTCTCTATCGCTACATTTATATCTAAACTACGCTCACGCTCTATGTCACGCATACTTCGATATCCAACATATTCCTCGTAAATCGTTTCTTCCCCTAAGGTAAGTAATGTATGTTCTACAATATTTTGAAGTTCATAAATCTTAATATTTTCCTTAAATCTATTAGAAATCTCTAAAATAACATTATCAACAATTCCAGCAATATTTACACTGTGATTTCTCCCAAATACTGAATGTATAGCTTTTTCTATCGCTTTATAGATTTTATCGGCATCAAATTTAACTATACGTCCATCTCTCTTAATCACTAATAAATTTTTTGTTAGATTATCAACTTTAATTTTTGTGTAAGAATACAAATTTCCTTTTTGCATGTTATCCCTCATTTCATTATTATTTTTCTCAAATAAAAACATTATAATACTATCTTATATTAAAATCATATCACTGTCTACAATGAATATTTCCGGGAAATCTAAAAACCTTATAACCTAGCCTTTTAGATGAATTGTGAATTTTTCTGGCTCTTCTGTTTCTAAAACTCATTTTAAAAGAACATTGAAATACCAACGTTTTATTAGATTGACATATACTTCTGTACTACTATTTTATTTTTTAAAATTATAATACAGTCTTTTATTTCCTAATATTAAGCTAATCAAAAATGATATAAAAAAAGTTCACTATATATGAAAAAAATTATTATTTTGTTACTTAAACTATATTTTAATAAACTAATTTATGATAAAATTGAAGTAAATAATAAAGAGAGAAATATCTATGAAAAAAACACAAATTGAAAAACTAACCGATCAATTATTTTCTATGGAAAATGATAATTCACTATTAATTAATGAATTAGAACCTTATGTAGAATTATTTATGCATTATGAATGCGCTATGCTTGAAATCGAGACAAAACTTAATGTCTTTGACAAAGAATTTTCTCTTCATGGTGAGAGTAATCCCATCGAATCTGTCAACACAAGACTCAAAACACCTATTAGTCTAATGAATAAACTAAAACGCTTAGATTTACCTTTTGATATAGACACAATAAAAGAAAATATATACGATGTTGCTGGAGTTCGCGTTATATGTTCATTTAAAAATGATGTCTATAAACTTGTTGATGCTCTAAAACAACAAGATGATTTAACAGTAATCGCAGAAAAAGACTACATTAAAAACCACAAAGACAATGGTTATAGAAGTTATCACCTAATTGTTAAAGTACCTATTTTTTTATCAGACAAAGTAGAACATGTGGCTGTTGAGGTACAATTCAGAACAATCGCTATGGATTTCTGGGCTAGCTTAGAACATAAACTTAGATACAAAAAAAATCTGAGCGAAGAGAAAGAAAAAGAAATAGAACGCCGTCTACAACTCTGTGCAGAGATAAGTGCTAAACTCGATAATCAAATGCAAAAAGTTAAAGAAATCATAGAAGATGATTCACAATTCCTATAAAATAATCCTCTAGTATTAAATCACTAATACTAGAGGATTATTTTATTATTATTTTTCTATACTATGATTCATTGAATAACTAAAATAGATTATTAAACCTAATAAAATCCAACATCCAAATATTATCCATGTAGATAATTGAATTCCATATAATAATACAATAAATAATAATATTGATAAAATTGGTAAATATGGCATACCAGGCATTACAAACCCACGTTTAACATTAGGGTAATCTCTTCTAATAGCAAATGTTGAGTAACTAACCAACGCAAATGCTATTATATATGAAACGTTAGCCAAATCAGCTAATTGTCCTAATGGCAAGAAGCCAGTTAAAAGAGACATTAATATACCAACACCAATTGTTGTTAATCCTGGGATACCACTTCTATTTATCACTGATAATTGTTTTGGTAATAACCCATCTCTACTCATCGTATACAAAACTCGAACCGCAGCAAACATTGTCCCTAAAGGTCCAGATAAAAGACCAATTACCGCTCCTAAAGAAACCACTCCTGCTAATTTCCCTTGACCAACTTCTCCTAATACATAAGCTAAAGCGTCTCCTTTTCCTAACTGAGTAAATGGAACCATCCCAGTAATAACTAAACAAACAATTATGTAAAATACAGTGCATAAAAACAATGTAATAATAATTGCTCTAGGTAGCACTTTTTGTGGATTTATCGTTTCTTCTGCTGAAGTTGAAATTGTATCGAAACCTAAATACGCAAAAAACACTGTTGTTGCACCTATCATTATTCCTGATATTCCTTGTGGTGCAAAATTGTCTGTCCAATTAGTCGGAGTAATATAAAACATACCAACAAAAACAAATAGTAAAATCACTATAATTTTTATAGCAACCATAAAATTATTGACAAATTTACTGCTATTCGTCCCTTTAAACAAGACTATCATTATTAATAAAACAACAGCCATCGCTAAAATATTCCCATATCCACCTTCGCTAGGTAATGTTGTAAACTCCTTAGGGATTATTATTCCAAAACCTTCTAATAAAGATTTAAAATAACTTGACCAACCATTAGCTATCGCGGCTCCTGCAATTATATAACTTCCAGCTAAAAGCCATCCCATACAATGAGCAACAACCTCACCCAATGTAATATAACTATATGTATAAACACTTCCACTTGATGGTATCATAGATGATAATTCTGCATAACATAAGGCCGTAAGTCCACAAGCTAATCCAGCTATTAAGAATGAAAAAATTACCGAAGGGCCCGATTTTGATGCCACTTCTCCTGTTAAAACCAATATACCCGATCCAATAACAGAACCTATCCCGAGAAATATTAAATCAAGAGTCCTAAGCGTTGGTCTTAAGCTCTTTTTCCCACTTTCTCCAAGCACTCTTACTAATGTTTTTTTTCTAAATATCTGCATTTATAAATATAAATCTCCTTTCATGTCAATCATTTTTTCTTTGATAACCCTAAACACCCTTTTTCTCTTCTGTATTCAAATTTTTTCCCAATTATTACTACTATCTCAATCTCTAATTTTCAATTCTTATTTTCTTAACAGATTTTCAATAAAATCAAAGTTTATACTAAATTCTTTTACACTAAATCGCCTTTAATACAATCTATATTTCTTAATTTCCCGGCGTTCAAGTAAAAAAAGTATAAATAATAGTTCAACAATATTATTTATATTATAACTACATAAACTAATTTATTCAAATATTCCCTTCATTTTTATCATATCTTAAAACAGGATTAACCATTTAAAAATAGAGCTATACTTTTATAAAACCCAATTAAATTGAATTGCTACTATACATTTTATCAACATTCGAAAATTATTCCAATTACACATTTTTATACTAATAATCTTCTCTGTTTAAATAGTCTTCCTACTCTATATAATAAATTTAGTATTTTCATTATTTTGAAAATTTTTCATTGAAAAATACAGATATTTTCGTTATACTTAATTTACCACAAATGATGATTCATTATATAAGGAGGTATATTATGAATAACACTCAAAAAAGTCTAATCGCTATATTAATATGCTATTTTTCATGGGGACTCTTTCCTATTTACTTTAAATTATTAAAAGAAATCGGCGCATATGAAGTTTTAGCAATGCGCATATTATGCTCTTTTATCTTTATGGTTTTAGTAGTAGCCATTGCAAAAAATAAAAAAGCTATTCTCTCTGAAATTTCAAATCTTTGGAAAGATAAAAAAGGATTCTTGTTACTTATACTTGCATCGCTTTTAATAACAGGAAATTGGTTAACATATATAATTGCGGTAAATACTGACCATGTGCTTGAAGCAAGTTTTGGTTATTACTTAAATCCAATTGTTACAATTATTTTAGCTGTAGTATTTTTAAAAGAAAAATTAACTCGTGTACAGACAATTGCATGCCTATGTGTAGGAGGATCTTTATTATATTTATTTATCTCACTTGGTTCATTACCCTGGATTTCTATTATGTTAGCACTAACATTTGGATTATATAGTTTGTGCAAGAAAAAAATCATACTTAGTCCAAAGGCAAGTCTGTTAATAGAAACTGCAATTGTTTCCCCTATTGCACTGATTTATATGTATTACTTACTATTAAATAACTCACTTACATTTTATAAGTTTGGAACAACTACATTAATATACTTACTTTTATCTGGTATTATCACAGCTGTCCCTTTAATGTTATTCGCTAAAGGAGCCTCAGATATCCCTCTTTATATTTTAGGGATTCTTCAATATTTGCCACCTACAATGCAATTTTTCATAGGGATTTTTGTATACAACGAAGAACTAAGTATACAAAAATTAATATCATTCTCTATAATTTGGGTAGCTGTAGCCGTATTTTGTTACTCAGCAATAATATCAATGAAAAAACAAAATATGATTAATAAAAGCCATCAAAAATAATACAAAAACGAAGTTTGAAATTCAAACTTCGTTTTTGTATTATCTACTACGCTACTTTTTTAAGTCCTTTACGTAACATATCTAGTCCTGTAATTACTACTACTACGATGATTAGCCATAATAAACTATTTAAAGATAAAGAAGTAATGAATTGGTATCCAACGATTACCCCAATAACTCCCCCTATAGTTAATCCTATAGTACCTTTTCTTGGATATAATCCCTCTTTAATAAACTTAGGAGAACCAATAGCCATAAGTGCCGCACAAGATCCCATCATGATAGGGAAGGCTGCTTTTGGATCCATTCCTAATAATGAAACCATAGCTAAACATGGTGCATATAGTCCTACACCTGCCATCATTAATGCTCCAAAGATGAAGTTACCTACAACACCTACAACAAGTGCAATACCAGTTAAGTGTAGTGCAGTATTATTAGCTCCAAGTAACGCTAACCATCCCATTTTACTAGCAAACATTAATCCTGCTGTAATAAGTAACGCAAATCCCATAACAATTTGAATTTTTTTCTCTGGTAATTTAGTTACTATACGTCCACCGATAAGTGCACCTACAACAGCTGAAATAATCATTGATAGTAAAGTAACTGCATCAACTTTTACTGATTGAATAAATAGAAATGCCTCAATTAATACTGGAATAGTATGCCCAATATTCAATGTTCCTGGTAATAATCTATCGTTTTTTATAAATCCTGTTACTTTCGCTAATAATGTAGTTGGTGCAAAGCTACCAATACCTAATGTATCCATAAAGTCTGTAACAAAACCAATTACAAACCCTACTATAGGATTCGAATCTTCCCCTACTTCACCTTTATTCTTAATAATATCTAACGCCCACATCACTACAAAATATAGTGCTGACAGCCCTAGTAATGTTAATAAAATCGTTACTAAGTTCATATTTTTTCCACTCCTATCCTAATAAGAATCCATACGTTAATGAATCATCTGGATCATAAACATAGTTACTAAATCCTAAAATATATCCAGATCCAGTAATTTCTGGAATAATAGCATCATATCCAGCTAGTTTACGTTCTTCTACAATTCTTCCTTTGAATAAAGTACCTAAGATACTTTCATATACAAATGGTTCACCTAGTTTCAACTCACCTTTTGCATAAAGTGTAGCTAATTTCGCTGATGTTCCAGTTCCACAAGGTGAACGGTCAATATTTCCATCTCCGAATACTACAACATTTTTGAAAGTAGCTTCTGGGTGAGATGGTTTATCATAAATTTCAACTAAGTCTACAGTTTTAATGTGCTCTAAAGTTGGATGTTGAATTTCAATATTCGCATTAATAGCATCACGAATTTTCAATCCAGCTTCTTTTAGCTTAGAAGCATTTTCAGGTTTAACTTCTAAACCAAGTTGATCTGCTGAAATAATACAGAAGAAACTTCCACCAAATGAAATATCAAATTTAATATGTCCTACTCCTTCCACATCAAGTTCAACATCACGTTTATATAAGAATGATTCAACATTTTTGAATGAAACTTCTTTAACTTTTCCACCTTTGTCTTTTAATTTAGCCGTTGCATAAATTAATCCAGCTGGTGTTTCTACTACCACTTCTTTTTCTGTAGCACCTTCTTCAACATCTACCATACCTGTTTCTACGGCTGCTGTTACTGCTGCGATAGTATTGTGTCCACACATGTTTAAGTAACCACCAGTATCCATGAATACTAATCCAAAATCAGCTTCTTCTTTTGTTGGAGGTAATAAGAATGCTCCGAACATATCTTGGTGTCCTCGTGGTTCAAACATTACTGATTTTCTTACATCATCTAAATGCTCAATAAAGTATTGTTTTTTCTCAACCATATCTTTACCAGGAATTTTTGGAATCCCAGCAGTAACTAAACGAGCAGCTTCCCCTGCTGTATGTGTATCGATAACTGAAATCATTTTATTTAGTTTCATAATAATTCACTCCTTAAAATATATTATTTATTATTTGCATCTTGTCTCATTTTTAATTTTAATAATCCTAATGCTTTTCTAGCATCAGTATAATCAATATTATTTTGACAAACTATTTCTGTTTCTACACCTTCTTGAGACTTGTTAAAATCTAAAACGAACTTCGTATATTGATTTTCTACCACAAATTTATGTTTTCCCATAAATTTTAAACCTACGATAGAAATCCCACGTTCTCCTATTTCAAACATAGTATTAGCATAATCCACATCACTATTTCCCCAACCATCAGCTGAAATTATAGCTCCATCTGTTCTCATAGCTTCTAACCATGTTGCTGTTCGCCATCCTACTAAATGTTTTAGACGATTATCCTGTGGTGTTCCTACTACAATTACCCCTTGGAAATCAATATCAGGATCTTCTGCCAATGTATCTAGTAATGGGTCTCTAAAATGGTGTAAACTTGTTTCTTTTGTAGATGGTCCAATCCCCATAATAACACCTCTTTCTATACCATTGCTCTTATAGCACCGTCTCGATATTCATTTGCTGTAAGTAGCACCGGCATATTATTCATATCAATAATAGAAATACCCTTATCTATTCCACTTGGTTCTATCGGGAACAGTTGATTATCGTACATCATCCCTTGTCCCGCAACTTCTTTTACTAAAGCTACCTTAGGCTTTCCAGGATTTTTCGTATTATAAAATTCATGAACTTCATCTGCATCACGTCCACTAAGAACTTTCATTACTTCGCGTATATTTTGTAAATATACATCTGATAATTCAAATATAGAAAAGGCCAAAGCTCTATCGAAATCCACTTCTGGTTTAATAATAACATCGATATGTATTAAATAATCACTATCTGCAGGTGAACCCGCTTTATTTAATACTAATTGTTCTTGTAGAATACCTTCAGATGATCCAAATTCATGCATTTGTTTCCCTTCAGTATTTGCTCCAGTTAACAACATATATACCCCTGTTAAAGTATGTGTTATACCTTCACCAAGTCTTCCTAAGACTTTCGTAGATATTGGTACTATATCCATTATTGTATTAACATAAAAATTATGTTCGCGAGGTTTAATTATTTTTACCTCTACACTTTCAAAAATATTTTTATCATATTCTATTTCAGTCGGAATAATAAGCTCATTGTTTTCAATTTTAACTTTTCTTCCTAAAGCAACATTTTTCATATGGAATGCTTTAATTTGCAATCTTTCTTTTGACATAACTATCATCCCTTGATTTTTATTATCTGCAATAATACAGTTGTAAGTTGTTTACTAGTACAGATTTTCTTTGAAAAAAGAAGAGGGACTTTTCGTCCCTCTTCAGTCTTTCTCCTACACGTGAGCAATGTACTCAAATGGAAGAGGAACTATTTTACCTGAACTTGGTATTTTAACTAGTTGCTCTAATGTTGCTTTTAGAATTTGTGTTTGTTGCTCAACGTTTCCTGGTTCTCCTGCGTTAGCACCCATTGGTACAAGTGGTGCCACGGCTCTTGGAGTACCGTTTTGGCGCACTACTGGAGGTAGTGCTGCTATTAAGATTGTTGGAATACCTGCTTCCTCAATTGCTCTCTGCACGATCACGGCAGTTCTATGACAAGTACCTCAACCAGCAGTTAAAATAACTGCATCAACGTTTTCTTCTTTTAATTTTTTAGCAATTTCTGGTCCTGTAGAGTTTGTGAAAGCCTCTTGGTCTCCACCACCACCCATGAAACCGTAGTGGAATTCTGCTACACTTCCGATGAAACCTTCTTTAGCAAGTTCATGTAGTCTATCGATTGGGAACATACAGTTGATATCTTTGTTAGCATCTGCGTTATCATATCCACCGTGTGATACCATAAGATCTGTACTATGTGCAGTATCTGGGATTTCACGGAATGTAGTATCCCCTGCTAAGTTAAATCTTTTATCTGTTTTTAAGTGAACTCCTGCTGCTGTAGCTAATGCTACTTTCATATCTTTTAATTCTTTAGTTACTGGAGCCCAAACTGGTTTTGGTGTAATAGGTACAAAAATCTCTGATTGTAGACCTTCAAATATCGTTAATGACATTCTAATTTCTCCTTCCTACTATTCTTCATTTAGTCTGTTTTTTACTTCTTCTTGTAATTTTCTTGTATTTATTATTGCATTTACATAATGTTCGTCAGGTTCTTCGCTAATAACTTCTGGATAACTTAGTAAAAATGCTACTTCTTGTCCGATTTTTACTGGATAATCAGAAATTAACATTCTCATAGGAATTTTAAATTGCCCTAGGCGTCCTTTAATGTCTATCGTAACGCTAGCATCGTTATGATCAACAATTACCCCTTCGAACACTCTTTCTGTAGATGCATATTTTAATTTTTCAATCATAACTTACTTCCTATCCTCTTTAAAAATTAATCTTCTTTTTCGTAGATTTCTTGACGTTTTTTAGATTTTGGTAATACTTGTTCATTATCAAGTAACTCTACTTTTTGTCCTGTAGTTTTTTCAATAACTTCTACGTTATTTAATTTAACGTTAGGATTCCATTTTCTTTCAGCTTTTTTAATTATTCCGCCACCCATTTGTGTTTTAAGCATTGCTAAAGCACGGATAGCATCTTCTTTACATAATGTATTGTTTGAAAGAATTTCGTTTTCAATACCTTGTTTAGATTTGTTGTTATCAACCATAGCTGTCATGTATTCGTTACCTACTACAAGTGCACCTTGCACTGCAGAGTAAGTCATACCAACTACTGATACTCCACGTTTACCGATTTCTTCGATATGTGAAGCAAAGTCGATGTGGTTGTTACCAAATCCTTCAGTTGTAACGATAGCACCATCGATATCCATAGCTTCGATAGTCATACCTACACGTTTAGATACATAGAATTTTTCTGAGTTAGCTTGAGGTGATCCAACTAATAATACCCCTACTAAATCAATTTCTTCATCAGCCATAGCTTCAAGTACTAATGGTTCACGGTAGTAGTGACGAGAAGTTTCTTTAGAAGCTGGTCCAATACATGTTAATGCATGGATACCACCATCTAAGATTTCCGTTGGAGCAAGCATTACTGGTAAGTTACCAAGGTCAACGTTTGGTTTAGCACCAAGTGTCCCTACTGGTTCTACTGGTAAAATTAAGTTATCGTGCATCGCACCTTGTCCCATAATTTCTTTAACGATTAATACTTTTTTGTTTCCTGGGTGACGATATTGTTCAATGTTGATGTTTCCTACTACTAGACTTTCATCGTCTAATTCTTTAAGAGCTTTACGAATTTCTTCTGTAATGTGGTCGAATGCTTTGTGAGCTGCTAATGGTCCTGGTCGTTCCATGTTAGCTCCTGCTTTAATTGTAACTTGACCTTTAATGAAGATTTCACCTTTATCTGGAGCTCCTGGACGTCCCCACATAATATTACGTTCTAATTCACCTTCAGAAGATCCGAACTCACCGATTTGAACTCCGTTAGCATCAGTTCCTGTAAGAACCATTACTACACCTTTAAGTTCACGAGTAATTCCGTGTCCGATTTCTCCTTCTTCTTTAACAGCGATAGGTTGAACGTCCATGATTGTTTCACTATAAGTGTCATATTTATCAGGAGTGATAATTTCTAATTTAACGTCTTCTACTAAAGCTTCTGATTCAGCTGCTTCCTTACATAATTCTTCTGGTGTTCTTAAAACTAAAGTAGTACCTTTAATTTCTGTTTTTTCACCAAATTCTACTTTCTCAATTTTGTAGTGTTTTGTGTGTAGAGAACGGATAAATTTAGGTTCTCCTTCGTGTTTTTCTTCCACTTTAGCTGCTACTGTTTCAACTTTAGCTTCTACTGCTTTAGCTTCCACTGCTTGAACAGGTGCTTGTGCTGCTGATGCAGTTGCTCCTGCAATAGCTGCTAATGGAATTTCAAGATTAATATTTTCACCTTTTCCGATTTGTAGTTTTAATACTCCTGCTGGAGCTTGTGTCTGCGCTACCGGCGTAACCGGGGCTACAGACGCAACTGGAGCGCTAACTTCAGCTGCCACTTCTTCTACTTCTTCTTGTTTTTCTTCTGCTTTTTCTTCTCCACCTTGTACGGCATCAATGATACCTGGTGTAATAGGTATTAGAGCGTCTGTTGTTTTTAATAATTTGGCTCCTAATACTTGTCCGATTGTTAATGCATCATCTGGGAATGATAGTAATCCTGAATCTACTAAATCATCGAATAATCCTGGATCTTCTAAGTTTTCTGGACCAATTACGATCCCTTCCTCAGCTCTGCAACAAAATACCGCTTTATCATTTAAGTGCTCTTTTGCAGTTTCTACTGTAATTGACATTACTTCTAACCTCCAACTAATTATTTATTATTATGTAATTCTAAGCTTTTATAGCTTCTGTATAAATGATGGTCAGTGGCACGAAGTACATGATCGGTACTATGATAAACTTTTACTCCTAACCTAGGAGCTACACCTGTCACGGTGTTAGTTCAATCTTGACAAGTACCAGTAATTACTGCTTTCGCACCATCTTTTTTCATTTTCAATACTTTTTCCGCTTGTCCGGGACAAATACCTGGTAGTTCACAACGTAATCTTCCATTTTTGTCTGGTTTCATACGTTTACACATTTGAACAGATACTACTTCTGCACCCATTCCATCGGCTATTTGACGTAAGCGCTCTTCTTGTGCCCCACATTCACAAATAAGTATTCCTACTTTTTCTTTTTCTTGTGGATATGGCATTGCTACAAGTAATCCACCTGTTGTTTTATTAATAGGATCATTTTCTTGTGCAGGACGACCTGTAAATGGTCCACCACGTACTATTTCACCATGTGGATTAATATAACCACCAGCTTTTTCTATAAATACACTTATAGGTAATCCAATTGGTACATCTAAGAAAATACTTGGATTTTGTACACGTCCACCTACTGTGATATCTTTGTCTATTAATGGTTTATCTTCCTCGATTGCTTCCACTATACGTTTAATTGTTTCTACATTCGAGATAATAGCATTTGCTTCTAAAGGTAATTGTCCTGGTTTTAAAATAACACCTAGTGTTTCTCTTACGATAACACGCTCATCTCCTGCTGGATACATATTAGGTAATATTTTAATACTAATATTAGGTTCATCTTTACAAGCTTTTCCTAGTGCTAATAGTGCTTTACGATATTTTGTTTTTATTGCAATATACCCCTCTTTAGCACCCGTTAACTCTAAAATATATTTTAAACCTCGTACTAATGTTTCTGGATTTTCTTCCATAAATTTAACATTGTGACCTAAAATAGGTTCACATTCTGCTGCATTTGCAATAACATATCCTCCAGGAATTTGTGCGGATAACTTAATTCCAGTTGGGAATCCAGCTCCACCAACTCCAACGATACCAGCATCTTTGATTTTTTGTAATTTGTCATCAGTTTGTTCTAATCTCACATAATCATCAGTTTGTTCTTTATCTAATTTAACGATTATTTCCATATCGTTCACTTCTTCTACTTCACCTGATAAACTAGTATGAATATTAGCACCTAACCCATTAGGTACTGCGACAAGTTGACCACGTTTTACATGATCTCCTACATTTACGATAGCTTTACATGGTCCACCAACATGTTGTTTTAGCGGAATATTGATTTTTTCAACATTAAACTCTAACATACCTTTTCCTCCTTTCCTCAAGATTTCTTTACAAGCAGTAGTCTAAAACTTCTACTGAATTTATTGTATAACAGTTTTGTTGTTTTTGCAAACGATTATTTTATTAAAAAATCAACATGAATTTAAATTTTTTTTTATAAATATCCTATTTTTTTTTAAGATTACTTTCATGTATGGATTCTAATTCTAATTTTTTTAAAATTTTTATTTTTACAATTTATGTCTAATTGAAACATGTTATCAGTTTACATAAATACCAATAAAATCAATATTGTATTCATTTTCAATGCGAAACAAAAAATATTAATTATAAAAAAAATTTAAAACGTATTTATTTTTAATATTTTTTATATTATAATTAAATTGGAAAAATAAGGGAGGAAAGCGGCAGGTTGTGGCATATTATAAATATGACATACTTTAAAAAAATTGGAGTTCTCTTACTTAGTTCAAGTTTGATTATTTTAGGCTGTTCTACAAAAGATGTTCATACAAGTTCTAATGTAAACAAAGATATTAAAACTATTTCTTTAGAGGATTTCACTAAAAATATCAATAATAGCGAGTATCAGTATATAGATACACGCAACGACGAAGCCTATAATGGTTTTAAAGTTGATGAAATCAAAAATGGTGGCCACTTAAAAAATTCAATTCAATATAGTACATCATTTATTGGTAAAATCAACAAAGAGAAAGAAGATAAATTTATCAACGATAAAGGCTTAGACAAAAAGAAAAAAACAGTTGTCTACGATACCAATAAAGACAATACTTCTAAAGTTGCAGATAAATTAACCTCTCTTGGCTATGAAGTTTATAAATTCGATGATTATAAAAATTTGCAGATAATGATGCAAATAAAGCGAATTTAGTATCTTATCCTGAATATCAAAATTTAATCTCACCTCAATGGGTTAAGGATATAAAAGATAGCAAAAAAACAGAAACATATACAAATACTGATTACGCTATTTTTGAAGTTTCATGGGGGGGAAGGTGATAAAGACAAAAATTATAAAGAACACATATCACTTTAACACAGACTGGATAGAGGATGGTCCTGTATAGAACTTACGATCAGCTGAAGAAATCAAAAAAACTTACTGAAACAAGGTATTACAAGTAATAAAACTATAATCATTTATTCTAATGATGCACCTGCAGGATTCAGGGTAAATTGGGCTCTTAAATGGGCTGGTGTTAAAGATGTTCGCGTAATAAACGGTGGACTTAAAACATGGAAAGATGCAGGTTTTGAAATAGAAACTACTGTAAATACTCCAAAAGAAGCAACTAACTTTGGAGTAAACATTCCTGCTCATCCAGAATATGACATCTCTCGTGCTAAAGATGTTGCTGAAAAAGTTAAAAACGAAGGACTTAAACTCGTAAGTATCAGATCTTGGGATGAATACACTGGTAAAACTAGTGGTTATGATTACATCGAAAAAGCTAGTGAACCTCAAGGGGCTGTCTTCGGATTTTCTGGAGAAATGTAAATGACTACGACGATTCAGATGGAATTCTTAGAAATCCTCAAGAAATCTATAAATCTATGGAAATCCAAGAAACAGATAAAATCGCTTTATATTATGGTACAGGATGGCAAAACGCAGTTCCATGGTTTATGACTCAACTTACAGGTCGCACCAACACTTACTTCTATGACGGCGGTTAGAACAATTGGCAATTAGATGGTACTTTACCTGTAGATATTAATAAAGATAAAGGTCAAAAACCAGACGCTAAAAACGATTATAAATAATAACAAAAGAACTTATCCATATTTTCTCACGGATAAGTTCTTTTATAATATTTCCCAATTTTTATATACTACCTTTTCAAAAACAGTTTCATCATTACCAAGTTCCTGTTTCAACTTTAAAATCAGCGGCGAAGAATTCGTTATGTCTAACTTTTCCAAATTGATCCAATATATTCCACTAGAATCATTTAATTCATCTTCTAGTTTTTCTGAAATCGCATCTTGCTGTTCAAAATTAACATTAACATCATAAAACACCATAATATGATGCACTGTACGATTAGTTTCCTCTACAAAGACATCATAAACTCTGCAGTTCCCGTAGTTTTCTATTGCATACCCCGTTTCTTCTCTAAATTCTCGAACTAAGGTTTCTGTCAGCCCCTCATTTTCTTTTTGGCTACCTCCAGGCAAATCAAATCTATTTTTGTACGGTCCTCTTTCCTTTTTTATACATAAAAGTTTATTATCTCTAATACATATTCCATAAATTCCAATATAATCAATAATCATAACATACCTTCTCTCAATCCTTAAAAAAGCGATGTAAAAACTTACATCGCTTTAATCTTATTCTAATTCTTCTAATTTAGCTTTTAAGTATGGCACTAATTCATCTTTCAAATCAGACTTAAGCGCGAAATCAATAGTAGTTTTAACAAATCCAATTGTTTCTCCTACATCATAGCGTTTACCTTGGAAGTCATATGCATAAACATTTTCTTCTTCGTTTAACATTTGGATAGCGTCTGTTAATTGAACTTCACCACCAACACCTACTTGTTTTTTAGCTAAGTGTTTAAAAATCCCTGGATTAAGAACATATCTACCCATAATTGCTTGGTTAGATGGCGCTGTTCCTGGAGCTGGTTTTTCAACAAAAGTTTCAACTTCATATAGATGCCCATCTTGTGCCTTAGGCGCGATAACACCGTATCTATGAGTTTGATCTTCTGGAACTGTTTGAACCCCGATTACAGAACATCCTGTTTCTTCTGCTTTATCAATAAGTTGTTTGATTGCAGGATATTCATCATTAATTACAACATCATCACCTAGCAATACTGCAAACGGCTCATCTCCTATAAAACTACGAGCAGTTAGAATAGCATCTCCTAATCCCGCCATTTCTTTTTGACGAACATAGTGAATGTTAGCAAGTTGCGTTGGATACTTAACTTTCTCTAACATCGCAAACTTACCTTTATTTTCTAATTCAACTTCTAATTCTACATTTCTATCAAAGTGATCTTCAATAGCTCTTTTTTGTTTACCTGTTACAATAATTATATCTTCAATCCCAGCTTTTACCGCTTCTTCTACTATGTATTGAATTGTAGGAGTGTCGATAATAGGTAACATCTCTTTCGGTAATGCTTTAGTCGCAGGAAGGAAACGTGTCCCATATCCTGCAGCCGGAATAATCGCTTTTCTTACTTTTTTCATGTTTTCACCTATATTCTTTTCTAAAATTTTACAAATTAATAATAACATATTTTTTTGATTTTGGCAACTTATTCTAGATTTTTCAAACTATATAAATAACATTCTAAATTTAAAGATTTAATATATCTCTAATATAAAAACTTGATATTATAATTTTTTATAACTTTCATTATTATTCTCTTATTATATTTCGAACATTTTTCAAACAATAAAAAGTGACTTAAGATACAACCTCATCTTAAGCCACACATATTCTATCTTGTATTTAGAGCTTGAACAACTACGTTTGTTGTCTGTTCTTTTCCATTTCTGTAATAAGTTACTTTTACAGTATCTCCAATTTTTGTTTTTTCAAATAAGTATTTTCTTACTGCTGCAACATCCTTGACTTCCTCACCATTTAATTTAGTAATGACATCATATTTTTCTAATCCTGCTTGGGCTGCTGGAGCGCCGTTTTCTACATAACGTATTACAACCCCTTGCTTACCATCATAGTTCAATTGAGATCTAACTGTATCACTATCAATAGTATTTACTGATACTAATTGCACCCCTAGAGCGGGACGGATTACTCTTCCTGATTGTTCTAACTGCTCAGTAATAAGCTTAACTTCATTTGAAGGTATACCGAATCCAATTCCCTCTGCACTTACGTTTGCAGTTGCTTTAGCAATTTTAGATTCGTTAATACCGATAAGTTTACCTTCACTATTGATTAGCGCTCCACCACTGTTACCCGGATTAATAGCTGCATCCGTTTGGATTACAGTTTGGTTCCAGTCATTTTTACCATCTCCATCAACATCCATAGGAATTTGTCTATTTACAGCTGATACAATTCCTTTTGTAACAGTATTAGATAAATTAACATCTAAAGGTGAGCCGATGGCAAAAGCTGTTTCACCAACTGCGATTTTATCACTATCAGCAAAATCCATCGTTGTAGTTACATTATCTCCACTAATTTTTAATACTGCAAGATCTGTCCAAACATCAGTCCCGACAACTTCTGCATTTACATTAGTCCCATCACTCAAAATAACAGATAATTTCTTAGCACCATTAACAACGTGGTTATTAGTAACAACATACGCTGTATTACCTACTTTTTTATAAATAACCCCACTACCACTAGAAGCAGCTTTTAAATCGTCAGAATCATTCCCAGCTCTACTAGAACCACCTAAAATTGACTCTAAGTTATTAGATGTATTGCTTTGGTAGTTCACGATTGAAACTACCGCATCTTTTGCTTTCGAGATAGCATTAACTGTAATTTTTTCATTATCTTTATCTTCTTTTGTAGCAGTTACTGAAGAAGTTAAAGCTTTTCCAGTTCCCATTACTGCCTGCGCTCCAAAAACACTAGTAGCTCCAAGAGCAAACGCTGCAAAGACCGTTAGGAATAATTTCCCATAGTTATTTTTCTGCTGTACAGGTACCTGTTCATTACTCAATTCTTTATAGTCCTCATAATTATCAAACTGAGAATTTCCTACCTCTTCATAATTTTCTTGATTATCAAACTCATCATTAATTTGATTTTGATTTTCCATAAGAATCCTCCTTTTAAATCTTATTTAAATTATTTTAAGAATAAATTTTTTTTATTTATATTTTTATAATATCAGCATCAACTTAAACAAAGTTTAAAGAATAATTTAAATATAGTTAAATACTAATATACATTCCATCTAATTAATCTACTATTCTTCTTTCTTGTGATTCAGTATTAAATACTGTAAAAATCTAATTAAATTAAATAACACAAAAAATATTATTAAGTAATAATATATAAATATTTCATCAGCATTGTATTTTAAAATAAAAAATATTGAAAAACTAACAAACAATATATTTAATATAAGACTAAATACATATTTTTTTGTACGAATAAATAATCTAAGTTGAATTATTAAGAATACTATAAAAATTGCTATCAGTAATTTTATATTAAAATCAGTGAAATATTTCGGAAATTTATAAACATTCCTAAATAATATATGCCTTATCATTCCCATCTTCCTTTCTGAAAAATAATACCAACCAGAAATCATTACTAATAATAAAGCTTCTAATATCGCAAATAAAAAATATAATTTTCTATATTTTATTCTATTCATTACCTGCCTCCTTGTGTATAATTCATCTTAATGTTATAATTCTATATATAAATTATATGAAAAAAATAAAAAATCTGCAACGATTGTTGCCTAACATGAGGTAAATATGAAAGCAAAAAGATATTCTATATTATTAAGCATACTTGTATTAGTTTTTACATTTTTGTACACATTTAAAATTAATTTCGATCTGACAAAACAACTAAACATTATTAATTTGACGATAACATTTATAGTATTACTTCTATGGCTTCTTCTGGGGTACCTGTTATTAATAAAAGACATTCTCAAAATTACAGATAACGAAAGAAATGGTATTATTTTGGTATTAGTACTATCTGCAGTAATATTCTTTTACTATAATCCATTTCCTAGTCCAGATGGATATTATATAAACATCCCTAGAGTTATATACTTCATAATAACACTTCTAGTTTTTATATTACTTATTATTGTATTTAGAAAAGAAAAATTAGTTTCACTAATATTAGCACTATTTATTCCATTCACAGTGCAAAGTTATTTAATTAATGTCTTAGAAATTACAAAATACACTAGCTATACACTATATATTATAATATTCTTTGCAGTCATAGCCTATAGTATAAATTCCTTCCGAGAAAAATAATCGAAAACTTCAAACATACCTTGTGATATGTTTGAAGTTTTTTTATACTAATACTATATATTTTTTACAAATATCTGCGAAGAATCCTTGAACATCACCTGCTTTAAGCATATCTTCTTGTTCTTGATCTACAATATAGTTCTCACTGGCTTCCATAACCGCAAGAAGTCGCTTAAAAGTATCAGCAAATAGCGCTTCATCTTCATTTAGTAAATAGTTGAAGTTCTGTTCAGCAAAAAACGGAACGAAAACCTCTCTGAATGCACCCTGACGAATTCTACCAATAAGTTTTTCTCCACTCGCTGTAACGAATAAATCACCTTGCTTTTCTACAAATTCCTTCGCTTTTATATAACTAGAAAAAATCTGGAATCCTTCCGCTTCTTTATACTCTCTAAAAACTGGAATTTTAAGACCTTGTTCTTCATAAAGAGCTTTATCGATTATCACAAAAACCTCTTCTAAATCCCAGAATTCTTTCGCTATATAATAAAATGCTACACGCCATCTACTATCACTTTTCGGCAATCTTTTAAATGTAGCTACTTGCTCAACTAATTTAATATCTTTTTCCAATATAATTTCCTCTATTCTATGTGAATTTAATCTAATTGAATCATTGTTCCAATACGCTTTGGAGTAGCATTATCCAGTCTATATGAGAAAAATTTATCATTATCTCTTATCGTACAGAAATCAATAATTTTAATATTATCTTCTAGTATACCACATTTTTTCAACAATTCTTTATTCAATTTCCATAAATCTAAATAATATTTACCATCGATTTCTTTATAATAACCTTCTACTTCTAAAACGGCAAATTTCTCAATAAGATCATAAGAAACTTCATAATTAGCAACACTAACCGATGGACCTATAATGGTCTTAATATCTTCTACCTTACAATTATATTTATTTATCATGATATTTACCATTTCCCCGGCAATATTTCCGTATGTCCCTCTCCATCCTGCATGAGCCAAGGCTACTACACCCTGTTTTTTATCATAGAAAACAACAGGCACACAATCAGCTGTAAAAATCAACAATGGTGTATTTTTAAGATTAGTAATTAAACCATCCGCTTCTTCCCCATTTTCAGCAACATTATCTTCCGATTCAACAATACGAACATCTGCCCCGTGAACCTGAGTATTATAAACTATGTTATTATGGTTAAATCTATATTTAGCAGAGAAGTTTTTCATGTCCTCAATATTCTTCGCATCAACATTCCTATTAGTGAATGCTATTTTTACATTATCATCATTAATTAAATACCCATCAACTATTTCTTGCATAATGTCCTCCTAAATTAATACTAATAATATTATACACAAAATTAACGATTATGTCTCATTTCTCTGCTCTCTAGAAAATCATCTATCACAAAATTTTCTATGTCTATAATTTTTAAATTATCAAAAATAGGAATCTGAAAAATATCTATCTTTCAGACTCCTATCGGAACATTTATCTTATTATTCTACTAAATCTAAGTAAACTTTTTTACTAAATGTTGTTGAATTTAATACAGTACGGATTGCGTTAATCACTGTACCTTTTTTCCCTATAATACGCCCACAATCTTCTGGATGTACTGTTAAAATGTAGTGTTCACGTGCATTTTTAACGAATTTTTCGATTTTGATTTCATCTTTATGCTCAACAATTTCGCTAACAATACTATAAATTAATTCTTCCATGTCTCTCTCCTTATTTAGCTACGATATTAACTAATCTTCCAGGAACTACGATTACTTTCATAACTTGTTTTCCTTCGATTAATTCTTTCACTTCTTCATTAGCTAGAACGATTTGCTCTAATTCAGCTGGTGTTAGGTCTTTCTTAACATCTAATTTAGCTTTAACTTTACCCATAAGTTGAACTACGATTTCTACAGTGTCACTTACAAGTTTACTTTCGTCAAATGTTGGCCATGGTACGTATGAGATTGACTCGGTGTTACCATAGATTTCCCACATTTCTTCAGCAAGGTGAGGTGCAAATGGCGCAAGAAGTTGGATAAATCCTAACGCATATTTACGAGGAATGTATTCAGCTTTGTAACAGTCATTTACAAATACCATAAGTTGCGAAATAGCTGTGTTAAATCCAAGAATTTCAATATCTTCAGACACTTTCTTAACAGTGTAGTTGTAGCTCACTTCTAATTCTGCATTATCTTTATCTTGAACTTTGTCATTTACTTTACCAGTTTCTTCATCTACGAATAGACGGTATACTCTATCTAAGAAACGACGAGATCCATCTAGTCCATTTTCACTCCATGCAATAGAAGCATCCAATGGTCCCATGAACATTTCATAAACACGTAATGTATCAGCACCGTGAGATACAATAATATCATCTGGGTTAACTACATTACCTTTTGATTTAGACATTTTCTCCGGACGACCATCTTTACCTTCCGCAAGAATCATACCTTGGTTGAATAGTTTTTGGAATGGTTCGCGAGTCGGAACTAGACCTAAATCGTAAAGTACTTTGTGCCAGAAACGAGCATATAGTAAGTGAAGTACAGCGTGTTCCGCTCCACCGATATAAACATCTACAGGTAACCAGTATTTTAATTTTTCTGGATCAGCAAACATTTCATCATTGTGTGGATCAATGTAACGTAGGTAGTACCAACAAGAACCAGCCCATTGTGGCATTGTATTAGTTTCACGTTTACCCTTTTTACCAGTCTCAGGATCTACTACATTTAGCCACTCTTCGATATTCGCAAGTGGAGATTCTCCAGTTCCTGATGGTTTAATGTTGTCAGTTTCTGGAAGTAATAGTGGAAGTTCACTATCAGGTACTGTAGTCATAGTACCATCTTCCCAGTGGATAATTGGAATTGGTTCTCCCCAGTAACGTTGTCTTGAGAATAACCAATCACGTAGTTTATAAGTAACTTTACTACGTCCAACTTTATTTTCTTCTAAGAATTCAATAACTTTTGCAATAGCTTCTTCGTTGTTTAATCCATTGATGAAATCAGAGTTGATGTGTTTACCATCACCGTAGAACGGTACAACAACTTCACCATTATCTTCGATAACAGCCTTGATTGGTAGATTAAACTTAGTCGCAAATTCATAATCACGCTCATCATGTGCAGGAACAGCCATAACAGCCCCAGTTCCGTAGCTTGCAAGAACGTAGTCCGCAATCCAAAGTTCAACTTTTTCACCATTTACAGGGTTAATCGCATAAGCTCCTGTGAATACTCCTGTTTTATCTTTGTTAAGGTCTGTTCTTTCAAGGTCAGACTTACGTTTAACGATGTCAAGATACTCCTCAACAGCCGCTTTTTGTCCTTCTGTAACGATTTCTTCTACAAGTTTGTGTTCAGGTGCAAGCACACAGTAAGATACACCGAATACAGTGTCAGCACGTGTAGTGAATACTGTGAATACTTTATCAGTTCCTTCAATTTTGAAGTCAATCTCAGCACCAACAGATTTACCAATCCAGTTACGTTGCATAGCTTTAAGACTTTCTGGCCAATCAAGAATATCTAAATCAGCAAGAAGTTTTTCAGCGTAATCAGTAATTTTCAGTACCCATTGACGCATAGGACGACGCTCTACAGGGTGTCCTCCACGCTCAGATTTACCATCGATAACCTCTTCATTAGAAAGTACTGTCCCTAATGCTGGACACCAGTTTACAGGTACTTCATCAACATAAGCAAGTCCTTTTTCATAAAGTTTTTTAAAAATCCATTGTGTCCATTTGTAGTAGTTAGGATCTGTTGTATTTACTTCACGATCCCAATCATAAGAAAATCCTAATTCTTTAATTTGGCGACGGAACGTGTCGATATTAGTTTTAGTAAAGTCTCTTGGGTCATTACCAGTATCTAATGCATATTGTTCAGCAGGTAATCCGAATGCATCCCATCCCATTGGGTGAAGTACATTGTACCCATTTGCTCTTTTATATCTACTTAAGATATCAGTAGCTGTATACCCTTCTGGGTGACCAACGTGTAGCCCAGCTCCCGATGGATAAGGGAACATATCTAATGCATAAAATTTCTCTTTTGTATGATCATCTAATGTTTTGAATGTTTTATTTTCATCCCAATATTTTTGCCATTTTTTTTCTATAACTCTGTGGTTATATACCATAATTTAAGCACACTCCTTCGCTTTCAAGTTCTCTAATCTATAGTATACCAATTTTAGCGATTTTTAGCAACAACTGTTATAATTTAATACATAGAAATAAGGATACCCCACAGAAAATGATTTTTCAAATCAAAATCCCTGAGATATCCTCATTATTGTTTTAAAGTTAACTAAATAATAATCTTAGATTTATTTATAGTATTCTACAATTCCGTTAACAATACCATCAGCAAGTTTTTCTTGGTACTCATTAGTCTTAATTTTACTTACTTCCCATGGATTATCTATAAATCCTAGTTCAACTAGAATTGATGGTATAGATGTTTCACGAAGCACAGCAAATGATTCACTTTTGACACCTCTATCATATGCTCC
Organism: Gemella parahaemolysans; assembly: GCF_053758945.1. Taxonomy (NCBI): domain Bacteria; kingdom Bacillati; phylum Bacillota; class Bacilli; order Caryophanales; family Gemellaceae; genus Gemella; species Gemella parahaemolysans. The sequence goes on along the minus strand of NZ_JBSMTP010000006.1, from coordinate 65,956 downwards.
CGTTTTATTTACTAAACTTTGTTGTATTTTCTGAGCTAATTTTCTACTCTTCTCCAATCTTTCTGGATTATTATGCTTATCCTTATTTATAGTAGGAATATAATTTGAGCGTTCCCTATAATAATAAGTTTCTATACCATACGCAGCCCCTCTACCTCCTGCATTGAAGTGAATACTTAAAAACATATCCGCATTAGACTTATTCGCTTGATCTGCACGGTTTACTAATCCTACATCTTTATCAGTATTTCTACTTGTTAATACTAAATAACCTAAAGAAGCAAGACGGCTACTCACTTTATTATATACACTAAGAGTTAAGTCTTTTTCTCTGACACCATTAGCGACTGCTCCTGTATCACTTCCACCATGCCCAGGATCTAAGAAAATAGCGCGTTTAGTGTTTTTGCTATCTTCTTTAATATTTTCATATTTACCATTTACAAAATGATGATCTCCTGCATTATCTTTTCCATACCCTGTAAATTTCTTACCATTCTGGAAGAAGAACCAATCTGTTCCATCATCATACCACCAGTTTGCTACTTTTCCATTTACATAATACACTCCATTCACATATCCTGTTGTTGGAACTTTTTTCTCTTCTCCATATTTCCCATTCACAAAGTAATGTATTCCAGCATTATCTTTTCCATATCCTGTAAATTTCTTACCATTCTGGAAGAAGAACCAATCTGTTCCATCATCATACCACCAGTCTGCTACTTTTCCGTTTACATAATACACTCCATTCACATATCCTGTTGTTGGAACTTTTTTCTCTTCTCCATATTTCCCATTTACAAAGTAATGTGTTCCTGCGTTATCTTTTCCATATCCTGTAAATTTCTTACCATTTTGGAAGAAGAACCAATCTGTTCCATCATCATACCACCAGTTTGCTACTTTTCCGTTTACATAATACACTCCATTCACATATCCTGTTGTTGGAACTTTTTTCTCTTCTCCATATTTCCCATTTACAAAGTAATGTGTTCCTGCGTTATCTTTTCCATACCCTGTAAATTTCTTACCATTTTGGAAAAAATACCACCCTGTTCCATCATTGTACCACCAGTTAGCAGGTTGGTTATTATGATAAAAAGTTTCCCCTTTATATTCAGAAGCATATACATAATCATTAACTACTTCACTAGCCACGATTGGTGTAGCTAACACCATTAATAAACTTAATCCTAATTTAACTTTATTCTTTTTCATAAAATATTCCTTTAACTCCTATTCTAAAAATAAATACATATTTTACTATTTTAATATAAATTTAATACTTTTTCAAAGAAATACCTTGACTGTAACATAATCTTAATATTATTCACATATTTATTGACACTCTACCTTACTTCCTATAAAATGAATATATAAAATTATAGGAAGGACTCGTTTTTTAACGAGAAAATTACACTATGACTGAAAAAATACTAGTAACTGGTGGAGCTGGATTTATCGGGTCTCACACTTGTATAGAATTATTAAACAATGGAAATGAAGTAGTTGTCATTGATAACTTATATAATGCAAACAAAAAGAGTTTAGACGTTGTAGAAAGAGTAACTGGAAAAAAAGTAACGTTCTACGAAGCTGATATTCGTGATGAAGCTAAATTAGACGAAATTTTTGGAAAAGAAGGAAACATCTATGGTGTTATTCACTTCGCTGGATTAAAAGCTGTAGGTGAATCTTGCCAATTACCTTTAAAATACTACGATAACAACGTAGCAGGAACTACAACACTATGCCGCGTTATGGAAAAGCACAACTGTAAGAACATCATCTTCAGTTCTTCAGCTACAGTATACGGAGATCCTCACGCATTACCAATTAAAGAAGATTTCCCATTATCTGTAACTAACCCATACGGACGTACTAAACTAATCTTAGAAGAAATTTTAGGAGATATTTACACAGCTGATAATGAATGGAATGTAGTATTACTTCGTTACTTCAATCCAATCGGAGCTCATGAATGTGGAGATATCGGAGAAGACCCAACAGGAATTCCAAACAACCTACTTCCATACGTTATGCAAGTAGCTGTTGGTAAATTAGAAAAAGTTAATGTCTTCGGTAATGACTTCGATACACACGATGGTACTGGAGTACGTGACTATATCCACGTAGTAGACTTAGCTCGCGGTCACGTAGCTGCCCTTAAAAAATTAGAAAAAGGTAGTGGACTAACTAAATACAACTTAGGAACAGGCGTAGGATACTCAGTACTAGATATTATTAAGAGTGCTTCTGCTGCTGTTGGTCGTGACTTACCTTACGTTATTGCTCCACGTCGTGCGGGAGATATCGCTGCATGTTATGCAGATGCTTCAAAAGCTAAAGAAGAACTTGGTTGGGAAGCACAGTACGACGTAAAACGTATGTGTGAAGACTCTTGGAGATGGCAAAGTAAACATCCAAATGGATTCGCTGACTAATAAAGATTTTTTTAAAATATTATAAGTACATTTGGTGATAGAAATTTTTTTCTATCACCAAAATTTATTACACAACCATAAAAGCAAGATTGTGAAAACTTCACAATCTTGCTTTTATCACTAACTATATCCTAATCATATAATTAAATATATTAATACCTCGGGCTTCCATATCCTTTAATATATCTAGAATCCCAATTATACGTTTTTCTATTTACTCTTGTTTTTGCAGTACTTCCTGCGTATAACGATGAATTTCCTTCAATTGTCGTAATCACTCCATTATTTACAGATTCAACAATACCAATATGGTCTGCAAGACCTCCACCGTCCCAGTCAAATGTAACAATATCTCCTTGTTTCGGATAAGACTTACCTTTCCAAATACCTTTTCTCTCCATTATTCCTATATGACGTTGAACCCCACATTCTCTACCAATAAGATTACTTAATCCAGCTTGTTGGAACACAGTAGTTACAAAAATATCACACCAATCATCATCATAATTAGCCGTGTAGCCTAGTGGTTTTGGATTAACAGAATTATATGCATCGACTATTTTTTTATGTTCACTAGAGCCAGTTTCTACACCTAAGTAGCTACGAGCAATATCTAAAACTTTTTGTAAATTAGTTTGCTGATATTTACCATTTATAAAATAATGAGAACCTGCATTATCTTTTCCATATCCTGTTAACTTTTTACCATTTTGGAAGAAATACCAATCTTTTCCATCATTATGCCACCAATTTGCATACTTACCATTTTGGAAATAATGTTCTCCTGTACTATCTTTTCCATATCCTGTTAACTTTCTACCATTTTGGAAGAAATACCAATCTTTTCCATCATTATACCACCAATTTGCATACTTACCATTTTGGAAATAATGTTCTCCTGTATTATCCTTTCCATATCCTATTAATTTCTTACCATTTTGGAAGAAATACCAATCTTTTCCATCTTCATACCACCAATTTGCTGGTTTATTATTAATATAATATAATCCATTCAAATACCTTCTTGTTGGGACTTCCTTTCCATCTTTATATTCTTTATCCCCTATTTTTCCATTCGCATACTTCCCATCTACAAAATAATGTACTCCTGCATCATCTTTTCCTTGTCCTGTTAATTTCTTACCATTTTGGAAGAAATACCAATCTTTTCCATCTTCATACCACCAATTTGCTAGTTTGCTATTTACATAATATAATTCATTAAAATATCCTCTTATTGGTACTTTATTCTCTACAGCAACTTCTTTTCCATTTTTATACTCTTTATTTCCTACTTTTCCATTTGCATACTTTCCATTTATAAAATAGTGTACTCCTGCATTGTCTTTTCCTTGCCCTGTTAATTTCTTACCATTTTGAAAGAAATACCAATCTTTTCCATCATTATACCACCAATTTGCTGGTTTACTATTATAATAGAAAACATTACCTCTATACTCTGCTTGTACTTCACTATTTACTACCCCGTTTACAAAGATTGGTGTAGTTAATACAGTTAATACTCCTAATCCTAATTTTAATTTATTTTTTCTCATAAATAATTCCTACTCCTCACTAAGCTCTAATTAAATTCACGCATTTTTTATTATATCATCTAGATATATTTATTAACATTACAAGTTGATTACAAATATAGACACACTCAATGTAATTATCATTTTTTCATTCTATTCAAAAATTCATTTAATCCTATCATTCCCGAAACAATAAATATTGGAACGTAGGTATATAAATACCTTGCTCTAGCTTCAAAAATAGATTCAAAAATAAACAACCCTATTAAAGATAATAATACGACTCTCATACTATTATCCATATTTTTTCTTTTAATAAATATAGTTAAAGGCTGTATTGATAATATAATCAACCATGCTCCTTGAACAATATACTTAAATATACTATTATTACTTCCAGATTCATAATAGATGTTTCGTATACTATTCACTATTTTATTTTTCTTTTCATAAATTTCAAGATAAAAATTTCCTTCCAAACTCCAGGCGAACGTCCCATCATTATAGTTATTTAATGTTTTTTTTATTTGATGTTTTAGTAAACCAATCTTTCCATATTCTCTAACTCTTTCTTTTATTACTTCTATATTCTCTTCTCTTCTTTCATTTTTATATTTTGACAACTTACTTTCATTGACATCATCCCATAAGTATCCTCCATCTGTCTTATTATTCAATCCCATTTTAATAAAATGCATATAAGACATCTCTGATTCTTCATCTATTTTTATATTTACATCAGATATAAAATTATTAATAAGAAAAAAGCTAATCAATATTGACAGTAGTCCAATAAAAATATTTTTTATTGTTTCTTTAAAATATAGTTTTTTTAAATATAAGATAGAAATTATTATTACAGAAATAAATAAAATAGTTGTTTGAGGCTTCAACATATATCCCAACACTCCTAAAAAAGAGATACAAACTATTCTAATATACTTTAATTTTCTATCTTCTAAACCTAAATATAAATATAGTATTAATACTGGAATAATTAGTGCAATAGAATCTGAATATGGAATGCTCGTCCATGGAGATAATCCTACTAGTAATACATAAAAAACATAACCAAACACTGATAAATTTATATTTTGAGTTATCTTTTTAATCGCATTAAATACTAAAAAGCCTGTAAGAACATTTAAAAATGCCTGTAAAACTAGTATTATAAAATATGAAAAATCACCTATTTCTATAATCTTACACAAAAGTATTATTTTTGAGAGTAATACTGTTATAAATAAATTATTAGGGTAATATGAGAAATAATTAATGGCCCCGTCAGGCAGTGGTAAATGTTCTGATAATGTATACGCTCCTTCCACTACCATAAAACTATCCCAACCTGTTCTAAAATAATAACTATATATCAATAGAGTTTGAACAATAAAGAAGAAAATAAAAATTAAAACCATCCAAATAGTAGTATTAATTCTTAACGATTTTCTAATAGTATTACTAAAAATAAATATCATCTTTAAAATTAATCCAAAAATAAAACAAGTTAGTAAAAATATATAAATATTTGATTTTGATATATCTAATTTATACGCATAATCCCAATATGCTCCGCCTATTAAGCATATTATGAAAATTATACTACTCATCGATACAAACGAATATCTCAATATATCATCTTTATACCTATTCATCATCTCCTCCTAAATTATTATATTCCTTCTTCCACTTAACCCCTTTAACTAATCCAACCAAAGTTCCTAAACCGTAGCTGAAGTGTACTAAGAATAGTAATACTGGAATCAGCAACAGCGTTACGTTGAACTTATTATTAATAATAGTCATCAAAGTAACAAGAATCGTAAACAATCCATAAGACACCGCCAAAAGAACAGCAAATAACTTTGTCAATGGTAACATCAACATACTAAAGATTATTCCTAAGACAAATAAAAAAGGAACAAAATGGAAGATAGAGAAAGCCTTAGGGTAAACATGACTCACCTTACCAATCCAATAACCATTAGAGTATTTCTGTTTTAGCATTCTATTTACTGTCGGTCTAGTATACTGATATGATAGTATGTCATTACTATAACGAATCTTATAACCATTTTTTCTAATTCGATAATGTAATTCATTATCCTCCACACGACCCACTTTTTCATCCAACAATCCAATCTTATCAAATATTTCCTTTTTATACATTCCTTGGAAAACTGAACTTACATATTGTTTTGAAGTCTGTTTACGATAATTCGCTATTCCACTACCGAACATATTTTCTTCCACTAATAATAACGTTTTACTTAGATTATCTTCATTCTCGATAATATTTGGACGCGGTCCTCCACAAACATCTTCTCCGCTTTCAATAACTTTAACATTATTTTCAATGAAATTCTCAGTAATATGTGAGTGGCAATCCACCTTAAGTATACATTCTCCTCTTGCTGCTTTTATACCTACATTCATACCAGCAGATAATATTACTTTAGGATTTTTCAGCAATACTATATCATAAAAATCATGGTTACTGCCTTTAAAATTCTCTAATATTTTCCAACTTTTATCTGTTGACATCCCGTCTATAAAAATTAATTCTATCTTACTATGATTATATGTCTGATTTTTAAAATCTTCTATTAATCTTGGTAAAAATTTTTCCTCATTTAAAAGCCCAATTACAACCGAAACTAACATAATTATCTCCTTTACCAAAAAGAAAGCTAGATTAAAATACTAACCTAGCTGTATCCTTTTTCTATCTATCTTTTCTTCCTAATTTTTCATTTGCATTAAACATCAAACTCGCAATAGATTCTCCCCAATACGGTGCAGTTGCATAATTAACATTCATACCACCTGCTTTATTACCTAAATATGCTCCATTAGCGGGATATCCTGAATTATGCAGATATCTATTATTAATCCAACGTGCAGCCCCCATAATACCACTATCAACATTATCAAACTTAGTTGCAGAAGTATATGGCGTATCATCATACGCGCTTATGCCAAAAAAGTTATTTTTATCTCTAGCTATTTTACTTCTTCCCCATGCACTTTCCAGAGCACTGTGCGCTACTAAGTATAACGCATTTACACCATATTTTTTCTCAGCAGCTTTAAATGTTTCACCTTTTCCTGCTAATCTACTATCACTAGCCCCCATCAAATTATACAATCTATTAATATCAGAAGCTGTATAGTTTGTTTTGGATTTTAAATTAGAGAATTGGAATGGATGATCTAATTTAAACGTTCCAAAATTGATGCCATCTGCAGAGTAATATGACTTACCTACTTGCATATTTTTATTATGATAAGCAACCATCACCTTAGCATATGGAGAATATCTATGATATACATATCTTCCATCACTCACATAATCTGGGATAAAAGTATCACTATGGCTAACTGCAATCACTTGACTTGGATTAACATAACCAGTAAGTCCTGCTACTTGGACAGGGATTCTACCATTTACAGAAACTCTATTATCTCTAAATAGTACAGTATCTTTAGAAACATGAGACAAGATACGACCATTTGCATCATATACCGGTATATATAATGCTGTTACTTTATAATAGCCCGAATAACTATTATTATCATTTTTTTGATACTTTCCATTTACAAAGTAATGTGAACCTGCATTATCTTTTCCATAACCTGTTAGTTTTTGTCCATTTTGGAAGAAATACCAATCTTGACCTTCACTATGCCACCAATTTGCATACTTACCATTTACAAAATAATGTGTTCCCTTATTATCTTTTCCATATCCTGTTAGTTTTTGTCCATTTTGGAAGAAATACCAATCTTGGCCTTCACTATACCACCAATTTGCATACTTACCATTTACAAAATAATGTGTTCCCTTATTATCTTTTCCATATCCTGTTAATTTTTTCCCATTTTGGAAGAAATACCAATCTTGGCCTTCACTATACCACCAATTTGCATACTTACCATTTACAAAATAATGCGTTCCCTTATTATCTTTCCCATAACCTGTTAATTTTCTTCCATTTTGGAAAAAATACCATTCTTGACCATCATTATACCACCAATTCGCTGGTTTACTATCTACATAGTATACTCCATTCGCATAACCTCTTATTGGTACTTTGTTCTCTACAGAAACTTCTTTCCCATCTTTATAATCTTTATTCCCTATTTTTCCATTCGCATATTTTCCATTTACAAAATAATGTGTTCCCGCGCCATCTTTTCCATATCCTGTTAGCTTCTTACCGTTTTGAAAAAAATACCACGCTTGTCCGTCATTGTACCACCAGTTCGCATATTTCCCATTATAAAAATAGTGTGTTCCGGTATTATCTTTTCCATATCCTGTTAACTTCTTGCCATTTTTGAAAAAATACCAATCTTTCCCATCACTATACCACCAGTCTGCTGGTTTGTTATTATTATAGAATATAGATCCTCTATACTCTGCATTTACTTCACTACTTAATAATTCATTTACCGCTATCGGTGTAGCTAGCACCGTTAAAATTCCGAATCCTATTTTAAATTTATTCACTCTCATAATATTACCATATTCAAATCCTTTTTATTAATATTTTCTACTCTACTAAAACTAATCTTACCATAATAATATTACAATATTTTTACAATATTTTTAATTTCCTCTTACACAGCCTAATTAATTTATCTATACTGTCAATTCCATATATTGAAACTATAATGAATATCGGAACATTTACAAATAAATACCTAGACAAAGATTCAAATATACTAACAAATAAAAATATCCCGATATAAGATACATAGAATAATACCCGATACCTATGCTTTGAAAATATAGAAATAAATCCTAAAGTTAAGATTAGAATCCACACTATCTGTGATACATAATAAAAATAATAACTATATTCTGTATTATGACCATAAATTTTATGAAAAATATTTGAAATCATATTCTGTTTTTTTTGTTTTTCTATCGAAGTCTGATTATTCATAGCCATCCAAGACCATCCAAATGTACCATCATTAAAATTAATAAGGGTCTTATGCGTAAAATGATTATTAAAATCCGCTTTACTCATCATATTTATCCTATCTTTTATAATTTTCTTATTAAATAAATCTCTATTAAGATTATTATCTTGTTTTATACTATCTGAATAATCTTTATCACTGTATAGCCCCATAGATTCTATATTTAATCCTAATTTTATATAATGTAAATATCCTACTCTTTTTTCTGAATCCAATTGTTTTTTCATATCATAAGATAAAGCATTTATTATTACTACTGATAATATCGTACCAAATAGTAACTTTATTATTTTAGTATAGTTAAATCACTTTTTTCCAATTAAAACTATCAATTCATATATAAATATCCCTATACCTACAATAATTGTATGCGGTTTTAGACCATATCCAATAATTATAAAGAATCCCAATACCATCAAGTAATTTTCTCTCTTCTTTTCTTTTACTAGCATATACATATATAATTAATATAGGTACTATAATCCCCAATGAGTCTGAATAAATAACAGCTTGCCAAGGTGAAAAAATTACAATAATTGTATACAAAGTATATCCTATCCAAGACAATTTTATATCCGAAAATAGCATATATATCACCAAAAATAATAAAACACCTGCAAGAACTGTACAGAAAGATATTATTGTAATTACTAGCATTGGAGAAAAATATCCTAAAAATATATACGAGACTTTACCTATAATAGTCAAAAATAAAACTAAAAATACTGTATTAGGATAACTTTCAAAATAAAATATATCTTTGCTTATCCACTCTCCTGTTTCTACTATATTGATTGCATTTGAGACAGCTATATAGGTATCAAATCCAACAATAAAAGAATAGAATTTCCTTTTATTAAATTATAACAGAAAAAAAGAACAGATAAAATTATCAGTAGTTTATTATGGTTTATCTCATTATTTTTTACGAATTTTTTCAAAATACAGAATAGGAGTAGTAAAAATACAACTCCTATGAATAACAGTTCACCATTTTTCCCGCTACTTTTGTTTTATAAAAATATCCTATTATATTTTTATAAAACAATACAAACATAATATAACTATTTACAATAAAAAAAGATAAACAATAATTTTTGGGCTATATTAGACAACATTCTATACTTTTATCCTTTCCTCCATAACAAGTAATTTTTTAAACTCTTGAATCTGTTTATCTAAAGATAATTTTTCCAGAAATTCTACAATCTCTTTATCACACTCTTGAATTTTTTCTACATACCCTATTATTTCTTCTACTGCTTGTTCATCATTATAAATTATTTTCCCAAATTTTCCATCTTGTGAAAGTTCTTCTGCTCCTCCAACATCAGTTGAAACAAAAGGGACATTCAATGATAAAGCTTCTACATATACCCCTGGAAAACCTTCCTGTTTTGACATAGAAACAAGACATTTCATATATTTTAAATATTTATACGGATTTCTTTGATATCCTAAAAAATGAACATACTCAGTTAAACCATATTCTTCTGCTTTTTCCTTCAAACGCTTCTCTAGTTTACCTGATCCTATATAATACATATGATATTTATATCCTTTTTCATGAAGTACTCTCACTAAATCTAGCGTTCTATCCGAACCCTTTTGTTCTTCTATTCTTCCTATAGAGCAAATTGAATTTTCCGGTATATTTTCTGAAATTACCTCTTTTGATTTTTCTTTTATCTCATTAAATTTATATCCATTATATATACGAACTATCTTATCCTTCTGGTTAGGATATAAATCTAATATTGATTTCTCTGTTTTATTGGAAATTGATACAATTTCTGTAGCATCTGAAAAATATTGTCTAAATCTGTTTTCTCTCCAAGTATTTGAAAAATCTTCTATACTTCCATGTACCCAATATATTTTTTTTATATTTCTACTTGAAAATGGAATATCAGGATACATGACCTCAAACATTATTTCTACATCATAATCATCTTTTTTTACTAAATATCTCCTCAATACTCTTGGAAATCTTTTTCCCAATTGTTCTAAAACAAGCCGTATTACATTGGGATACTTTTCATAATAATAACTTTTAATCACTTTTATATTTCTAGGTAAAACTTCTATACCATTGTATCCTCTATCAATTTCCACTATATCTATCTGATACCCAGAAAAATCACCATTATTTAAAATATTTGATAGAATTTTTTCTGCACCACCACCCTTAGAGTAAGATGGAATGACTATTAGTACTTTTTTCATTAACTTCCTCTTTGCATTTTATTCATTACTCTCATACTTTTTATATTTCGATAACATAAATTTATATAATCTTTCATTGGTACTCAATAAAAACATAGCAGCCTTTAAATTTTTAGGTGCTTTTTTATTACCTAAAACCTTGAAGCAATTATCTTTAAGCTTATCTTTCAAAATTTTATATTCTTCCTTTGTTTTGTAACCATCTACCTCTAACAATTGATTAAATATAGAAATATAAGCAAAAGCTAGTCTAACTAATAATTGCTCTTTGAATATAGGAAAATTAGCTAAAGTATAATCTTCTATTTTATTCATTATTTCTATATAATCCATATCCTTTGAACTAAATGATCTTGTTGTTATACTATTTTCTCTTATGTAATAGTAATAATAATTTCCGCTTATAAGAGTATATTTATCCACAGTTTTCAAAAGTTCCAAAGTATAAAAAGCATCCTCGTAAATCTTTCCAGTTGGAAATTTTATTTTTTTTGCCAAATCTTTATGAATTAATTTACACCATGCTGAACCATACAATCTCTTATTTTCCAAGTATTCTTTTAAATACCCTTCTTTATCTAAAACTAAAAAATAATCTTCACCTTCATAATGAGGTCTTAATGTGTTTTTGTAAACCCTAGTTACTCCACACTCTGCAATTAATGTACCTGATTTCTTTATCGCTTTATATAGCTCCTCGTACATACATTCATGAATATAATCATCACTATCCACAAAGCCAATGTACTCCCCATTTGCTCTCTCTACTCCGTAATTTCGAGCATCTGACAAACCACCATTTTCTTTATGGAAAACTTTTATTCTATCATCGATTTTAGCAAGTTCATCACATAATTGTCCACATTTATCAGGAGAACCATCATCTACTAAAATTATTTCTAAATTTGTATAAGTTTGTTTTAAAATAGATTTCACACACTTTTCTAAGTACTTTTCTACCTTATATACTGGAACAATTATACTTATTAACTCATTATCCATAAGTTCCTCCTAATTTCCTGCTATTTTATTCTTATATTTCATTAATACTTTTCTGTATAAATCTATATTTAATTTAATTAGTATTACACTTAGTTTTCTGTTGCGATTTATATATTTATTTTTTAATATCGCCTTATAATTCCCTTTAAAATAATTTATTATCTGAGCATAATAACGATTATTTTTAAATTCATCTTCTAACAATATACTATTTAAAACAGAAAAATAAGCATACATCTTACGACAATCCGCCGCTTCTTTTAAACCAGGATAATTCTCATAAGTCGTTTTATGAAACTTCTCAACTATCTCTATAAGATCAAATATTCTAGGATTAAATTTTGCATTTGTTATACTATTTTCTCTCATAAGGTAGTTATAATATGAATTATTCATTATAACATACCTATCAACTTTTTCTATTAAATCATAAGCATAATAAGTGTCCTCATACAACTTGCCAACTGGAAATTTCAGTTTCTTAGCAATATCTGATTTAATTAATCTTACACAAGCCGAACCAAAAATCTTCTCAATTTTTAAATATTCTTCTAGATACTCTTGTTTTGTACATACATTGTAATAATTTTGTTCGGTAAATAATTCTTCTCTATCTGAGTATATTATTTTTAAATTACATTCGGCTACATCAACATTCTCTTTTCTTATAGCTTCATATAGTTTTTCATACATTTCAGAATCTATACAGTCATCACTATCTACAAAACCGATATAATCACCAGTTGCCCTTTCTACCCCGTAGTTCCTTGCATCTGATAACCCACCATTTTCTTTATGATACACCTTTATCCTATTGTCTATCTTGGCTAATTCATCACATAACTTACCACTACTATCAGTAGCTCCATCATCTATCAAAATTATTTCTAAATTTTTATATGTTTGATTTATTATTGAATTTACACATTTTTCTAAGTATTGTTCAACATTATAAACTGGGACTACTATACTTATCTGCTCCTTCATATACTTTCTCCTCTTATATTATATGTCAAATAACCTATGCTAAATAACATCATTAACTGTGTAAATTCATCTCTAATAAATATCACATCCAAGAATAACGATATAATTAGTATAAAATATAAACTCATGTGCATTATAGAAAATTCATCACTATTAGTTGCTAATTCAAATTTTAAAAACTTAATAAGTAATTTAAACAACCATAAAAACACTACCAATATACCAACTATCCCTTGGAATAACAATAATGCCAGATAACTGTTGTGAATTGCAACACCTACACTTAATATAGGAAATTCATCATAATTAAACTTCTTAGCAAATTCAGTGTTCATCCCTTGTCCTATTCCAAATAAAGGTTTTTTAACGTATAGCTTCAGAGTTTCTTTCCAAATAGAAATCCTCCCATTCCCTAGTTCTTCTCCTGAATCTTCCTTATCTATTACAATTTTATCCTTTAATTTATCTTCTATTTTATCTTGAGTTCTTACTGGATTATATTCAAATATCTTTCCTCTATATTTTTCATATTCAGTATTCTTTTTAACGTCTTCTTCATTAATTTTCACTATTTTACCATCAATATTTTCGTATATATGACGCTTATAATCTACTTTGCTAACTATAGCTGCTGAAACCGTTTTTACCCCGCTATATCCGAATAAAATTAAACAAAGTGATGCTATTAATATTAATACTTTCTTTATTGATATCTCATCATTTCTTCTAATCTTTTTAGTCAATAATATAATAATATACAATATGAATACTCCTATTACTGAGTACAATGCTCCCCTTGAATTACACAATGAAACAACTATATACTCCACAACCAAAAATACACTTAATATTATTTTTTCAATTTTATTAACGGCTATCTTTTTATTCAATAGTATATAAAAAACAATCATCATTAATGGTATTGCCTGCATAACTTCTTTGTTGGGACTAAAAAATGTTCCGTAAAGAAGTAAATTATATGTATCATTTCCAACTATTACATATCGTATACCATATGTATAAGGATTCGGTAAATCCGATATTATAAAAATACTAACATTATAAAAATACATAACTAATGACACTAAGCTACTTACTAATTTTAAAAAAATACTAGGATAGAAGATACTCTTAAAGATGACTTCATCATTATATTTTAATCTAAGTATCCTATAACTATATAAAAAAGTTATGATAACAATAATAGTTAATATTGCCGAACGAATAGAATCAAAACGAATTTGATAAATATTTACAATAATAGTAACTACACTAGAAATTATCCATAAAAAAATAAATTTTTTATTGTTGTCAAAAACCTTTCTATTAAAAATTACATAGTAGGAAATTATCATAATCCCCCAAAAAATTAATAAATTATGAATAATTGAATCATAAATTGCTATATTGTTTATCATGTAAAATTGCGATCTTGTTGCGTACAAGAAAAATATAGAATAATATGCTACTGGATACTTGAAAAACAATTCTATAAGTTTTTCCTTACTCAATAAACTCTTCATTACTTTATAACCATCTCCTTAATATGTTTAAATAACATTTTATTCCCCTCTTCAGTATAATGCAGCCCATCATTTGTATATTCATACTTCAAATGATAATCTTCAGAAAGATTTTTATTTATATCTATTAACTTTATGTTGTTCTCCCTTGTAAAGTTCTCTAACCATTCATTTAACTCTCTAACTATTTCATTATCCACACTATCTCTAAATAGTGCATACCCAATTGTTGTTAGAGTTAGTTTTATATTTCTTTTATCTGTTTCTAAAAGTAATTTCTTATAATTCTCTTTTATAATCTCTTTATTATAATTTGATATTATATCGTTTACACCTAATGATACTAACATCTTCTTGATTGGTACATCATTATACTGTTCTAGGTTTTCTAATAGAGTCGCTAATGACACTCCTCCTAAACTTAAGTTGCTGTAGCCTTCTAACTCTAATTTGGCTAATCTTGAATCTCCAAAAATTACGTTCTCTTTTAATTCCGTATTTTTGAATTCTTTATATTTTTCCTTATAAAAATTCTTGTTCCTTTGTTCTCTTAGTTCATAGTTAAAGTATCTACTTCCTATCGCTCCTATAAAGTCACTTCTATCATCAATATCGTATGAACTTTCTTTATCCATTAAGTAAGCTTTTGTTTTAGGTGTTAAGTAGCTTATATTTTTTTCATAGAAATTTTTAGTAGTTATATAAATCGCCCCATTGGTTCTATATAACTTCTTCTCATCTTGTCTTCTATATCCTCTGTCTGCAGCGAAGCTTTCTTGAATATAATTGTTATCGTCTAAGCTTGTAAATAATCTTGGTGATTTATCTAATTCTACATAACTTACTACATTCTCCACACCTTCTTCTCTTGACTCTTCAAATAGTTTCATCGCTTCTTGAATTTGTTTCGCACTTCTTAATGGTGATGTTAATTGTAATAATACGTATACTACATCTTCATCAAATCTACTTAGAAAATCTAGTCCTACTGAGTTTGATGGTGTCGTATCTTTTGATAACTCTGGATCTCTTAATATTGTACTTATTCCTCTTGTTTTACATATATCTAAGTATAATTGTGAATCCGAACTTACATATATATCTTCTTTGGCAAAGCATCCTGATTCTATTGCTGCATCTATCGTATGGAATATTAATGGTTTACCATCAAAAAATAACATATTTTTATTTTTTAATCCTTTTGATCCACTTCGTGCTGGTATTAAACATACTGCTCTCATTTTTCTTCTCCTTATTTGATTCTTCTCGCAGGTACTCCTACATAGGTTCCACTTTCTTTTATTGTTTTTACTACCGTAGCTCCTGCTCCTATTATTGTGTATGGTGCTATTTCTACTAATTGTATTATTGTGCTACCACTCCCCACATAAACTCCTTCTCCTAATTTACAAAAATTAAGTATCGCTCCTGGGGTAACATTACAATGTGGGGCTATTACTGTATGATGTTCTACTATTGCTCCTGTATTTACTATTGAATTATCATAAATTTCTACTTCAGATCCTATAAAACACCTACTTATGAATATTCCTTTTCCTTTTATGCTTGAATCAGTTAGTATAGTCGCTTCTCTACTTACTATGTTTATAAATGCATCTGGATATTTTTCATTTACTAAGTCAAACAATTCTTTTCTTTTTTTATTATCACCTATTGTTATGAAGACTTTATCTATTTTTTTTTCATGAAGACATTTTAATACATCATTTGTTTTTCCTAGTATTGGATATCCTTTATATTCTTCGATATCCTTGTCATCAAAATATCCTACAAATTCATAGTTATATATATCTAAATGGGGTTTTACTGCATCTGAATGGCTTCCTGCTCCTATAAATGCTACTCTTTGCTTCATTATCTCCCCTCCATCATATCATTAAATTCTTTAATTATGCTTCTATCTTTAGATAAATAATCTAATATTGCTACTTTGGCTTTTTCTATTGAGTTTTCTTGTTCATATGGATTATAGAAATCTCTTATATTTGATAATTCTTTTAGTCCTTTTTGTATACTTTCTTTTGTCGTATCTACATCTACTACACTCGGTCCTCGTAATCTTCCTAATTGTCTATTTCCAATGTTTAATGTTGGAACTTTTAGCGATGGAATTTCTATTAAACCTGAAGATGAATTTCCTACTAATCCTTTCGAATATTTCACCAATGAATGATATTCCCTTGGTTTTAAGGAAATAAATACTTTTGAACTGCTATGTTTTTTAGTATATTCTTCTATCGCACTCATTATCTTGTCCGAATCAGTATCCGAGTTTGATCCTATGAATACTACTTGTTTTGTCTGTTCTGATAATACTTCTAGAAGTGTTTGGATTTGTTTTAAAGCTCCTCCATCTTCTAATGTCACTGGATGGAAGAGTACTACATAGTACTCTTCTTCTAACTCCAGCCCTAAAGTTTCTTCTAATTCCTTCTTTGTTAGAAAATCTTGCTTTATTACATTTTCTACACCCATAGCTCCTATGTTGTGTACGTTCTGTTCTTCTTCACCTAGTTGTATTACTCTATTTTTAAATTCTTCACTAGCTACTAAATGCAAGTGACTCATCTTTGTTATCGCATGTCTAATTGATTCATCAAAGTTACCTAGTGTTTTTTCTCCACCATGTAAGTGACATACTGGTATATTGTATATTAATGCTACATTTACTACTGGAAGCATTTCATATCTATCTCCAAGTATAATAATTAAATCATACTTAGCTTCTTCAAATAACTCTGATAATCCTGTCGTTAATATTGCTAGCGATCTGCTTACGCATTTTTTTGATGTATTTTCTAGATTTAACGGGATTTTTTTTATTATATTTAGCCCGTCTTCTTCTATCTGTTTGTATGTGTTCCCATACTTTTCTTCTAAATGCATGGCAGTAACTACTACATCAAGCTTTATGTTTTGTTCTTTATTTAATTTTAAAAGTAACGCTCTCATTATTCCATATTCTGCTCGTGAACCAGTTACTACACATACATTTTTCATTCTTTTTACCTCTTACTCTTGATTTTTAAATTCGCTATGTTTAATTAACATATCTTCTTCGAAGTCATATTCACTAACTTTCCCTAGAATATCATACCAATTCATCGGACTTATTCCATTTCCTGGACGTTTCGTTGTGATATTCTCTTCTGTAAATACTTCTCCTTTTTTTATAGCCTTTTTAGCTATTATTGATTTTCTTGCCACTATTTTATTTTTTATTTCAGCCTCCACTGGCTCTTTCTCATATTTCCCAAGTGACATTTCTACTATTCTTACACCTTTTACTAATCTTTCTAATATATCAGGAGTCGCACTAGCCTTATGGTCTGGACCTGGCATATCATTATCCAATGTAAAGTGCTTCTCTATTATTTCAGCTCCTAAAGTCGCTGCCGCTATCGGTACTTCATAGCCTATACTATGATCTGAATATCCAATTTTTTGATTTGGAAATTCTTTTTTCAGAGTTGAAATCACATTTAGATTTAGGTCTGGATATTTTGTTGGATACTCTGTAGTACAATGCAAGATTGAAATATCCTCTGTTCCATTGTCTTCTAATATTTTTACTGCTGCATGTATCTCTTCTAAAGTTGCCATACCTGTTGATAGAATTACTTTTTTATTTTGTTTTCCTATTTTCTCTAAGTACGGTAAATTTGTAATCTCCCCTGAAGGTATTTTGTATACTGGCATGTCAGTACTAATTAGGAAATTTAATGATTCTTCGTCAAATGGTGTAGAAAATACATCTACTCCTTTTTCTAAACAATAGTCTCTAAGCTCTAAATATTCCTCAAAACTAAGTTCTAGTCTTCTTGTCATCTCTAGTTGACTATCTTCTGTTCCTGTTGTTTTCTTTTGATATTCTGCTTTAGGTGCATACTTAGATATTAATAAGTCTGCTTTAAATGTTTGAAATTTAACGGCATCTACTCCGCACTCAACTGCGACATCTACCATTTTTTTTGCTAGATTAAAATCTCCATTGTGATTACATCCTATTTCCGCTATTATATATACCATTGTTATCTCCTAATTTTTACTTTCTTTATTAATTCTTCTACATCTTCCTTATAATAAAAAATTAACACTATAAATACAACTAGACATCCACCCCATCTTATTAATAAGTTGTCTACAAATATATTTGTAAATATTCCATAAATACTTACTACTCCTGTAAGAATTATATATTGTACAAAACTTATTTCATTGTATCTATATTTTATTTTAGCTATTAGATGATGGAAAACCAATAATAATACATACGAAGCTACTGTAGCTATCGCAGCTCCATATATACCACTTTTTGGAATTAATATATAATTTAATATATAGTTTATACCTGCAGCCAAAAGAGTTCCTATTGGGACAAATTTTGTGTTTTCATGATAAAATTGAATATTAACAGGGAATGTATATAAAAATACTATAAAACAACTTATCACTATTAATACCACAAAGTCTCTACTACTCTTATAATCCGCACTACCCATTATTGAAACTAATTCTGGAAAGACAGATAAAAATCCTATTGTTAAAAATACTCCTATTAATATATATCTTTCCTTATATTTATTAATCAAATCAACATTTCCTTTTTTCTTTTCCTCAAAAAACCATGGAATCCATGCGGTATTCATACTCATTAACGCTATCGACACTATACTTCCTAATGAATACCCGAAACTATATATAGCTACCTCTTTAGCCGTCATATAACTTCCTATCATTATCCTATCTAATTGACTTAGTAAGTTATGTCCTAGAATATGAAATACTAGAGGAATCGAGGTCAACAATATGAATCTAACATATATCTTATCTAGTATCACACTGCTATTCCTATAAATGAATATTAAGAAAATTATACCTACAATTATCCCAGGTATTACTCCTCCTAATATTCTAGCTAGAAAATCATTTTTTAATGTGAATAGGAATAATAATGATAATACTACATTTCCAAATGACATAAAAAATGATAATACAAGTTGTTTTTTTGTTTCTTGTGTTTGAATATAATATTGCGATAAACTGCCTTGTAAGTGGCTGAAATATCCTTGGATTAAGATAAATATTAATATTCCTGTAGAGAATCCTAATATCTTTTCTAAATAAGTACTAAGTATTAAACAAACTGCAGAAAACAGTATAAAAAATATTGTCGCTACACTTGTACTTGTGGCAATATATTCTTTAAATCTATTTTCATATTTTATTTTCGCTATACTGAAACTTCCTGTTATTTGAAGTCCTATAAATATTGAAAATATTCCAACCCATGAACCATATAAATTATAATTACCATAATCTTCTTGTGTCATTACTCTTGTATATATTGGGAGGGTTATGAAACTTAATCCTTGTATTAATAAATTACCTATTGTATAAGCTAAACTAGAACTTAATAGTTTGTTCTTCTTCATTATAGTTCATCCTTGTTTATTTTATATTTTTCTAATAATTTTTCATCATACTCTCTCGTATTAAAATCAAAAAATATTTCTTTTTCCT
Organism: Gemella parahaemolysans; assembly: GCF_053758945.1. Lineage (NCBI taxonomy): Bacteria > Bacillati > Bacillota > Bacilli > Caryophanales > Gemellaceae > Gemella > Gemella parahaemolysans. The sequence goes on along the minus strand of NZ_JBSMTP010000006.1, from coordinate 45,700 downwards.
TGCCACATGTTAAGAAGTTTATTGCAGTTGATGAGTGCGTTATTATTCGTTCAAATTTAACATCACTCACCATCTCAATTAGTTCCATCGGAACAGTCTGTGCAATTAGTTTTATTTCATTCATTTTCTCATAAGTAACACTATCTCTTGGATGTGGTTTTAAGTATACTTCATATCCTTCAGATAAATATTTATCACAAATCTTCTTATAAAATCCATATTGTTTATCATTGTTGTTCATAAGACCATCTACACTTAGTGGTTGTGTTAAAATCAATACTGATTTATCTTTCACTTCAGATAGTTCTTCTACATCAAAAACTCTTAATATTAATCGTTTTCTTTCTTCACTTATATTATTAAATAAGTCTTTTCTTGGTACTTCTTTAAACTTATGATATCTTTCATCTTTTGGAACTACTGATATATCATTTACTTCTATTGATTGACAGTATTTACCAAAACCTGGTTTATTTTTTTTACAAAACAATATATGTTTTATGAATTCTTTATAATCTTGAATGGTTGCTTCTTTTGTAAAAAGTTTATTCCTAAAATCTCTATATTCATACATAAAAAAATTATAACCATCTTCAATTGTATTATATGGAATTTTATATTTATCTAAATATGCTCCTATTGTAAAATGATCAATAAAGATATTTACTTTATCAAAATGTTTCAATCTTACTTTCAACTCTCGTCTTTGAGGTATAAATTTACAAAAAGAAAAGATACTCTCATCAATATGTATAACATCTTTTACAATTTTTTCTTTTATCAATATTTTTTGTATACGCTCATCTAATTTTCTATTTACAGGTGCTAATGAATCTTTGCCACCTTCTTTTACTTTTATTAACGCTATCAAAAATTGATACTGAGTATTAAAAATATATAATGTTTCCTTATTTAACATAATTTATTTCCCCATCAGTTTTCTATGGTGTTTAAGCAATATTTTTTTATACATTTTTTTATTTATTAACATTATCAATAATCTTATCTTCCTATTAATTGAAATTTTATTATTTGTAAATAACTGTAAAAAGTTTTTATAAAAATATGCTTGTATATTATTATAATAAACTTTATTACTATAATCTGAACTTACAATTATTGCATCTAATGTATTAAAATAAGAATACATTTTTCGTCTGGCAGCCTCTTTTTTTAAATAAGGATATGTCGATATAACATAATCATAAATATCATCAGCAATTTCTATTAAATCTAAGTTTTTCTCATTAAATTTTGAATTTGTAATACTATTTTCTCTCATTACATAATTATAATAAGGACTATCAAATATAACAAAATTTCTAGCTTTTTTCATTAACTCCAACGAATAAAAACCATCCTCAAACAACTTACCTTTTGGAAATTTAATTTCCTTAGCTAAGCTGCTCTTTATCAATTTTGTCCACGCAGCTCCAAAAATTCTATTCATAGTTACATATTCTTTTGTATACTCATCTTTATTCAATACTAAATAATATTTATCGTCTGTATAATTTGTAATTCTATTAGAATAAATGAATCTAAAATTACATTCAGCTACATCAACATCCTCTTTTTTTATAGCTTCATATAGTTTCTCGTACATTTCGGAATCTATATAGTCATCACTATCTACAAATCCGATATATTCTCCAGTTGCTCTTTCTACACCATAGTTTCGTGCGTCTGATAAACCGCCGTTTTCTTTATGATATACCTTTATCCTGTTGTCTGACTTCGCTAGCTCATCGCACATATTACCACTACTATCAGTAGCTCCGTCATCTACTAAAATTATTTCTAAATTTTTATATGTTTGATTTATTATTGAGCATACACATTTTTCTAAGTATTGTTCAACATTATATATTGGTACAATTATACTTATTAATTCATTTCCGTAGTTACTCACCTACTACCTCCTGAACTATTTCCTTGAAGTTTTCAATAATTACAGCTACATCTTCATCAGTAAGTCTTGTATGTAACGGTAATGTTATTTCTTTTACATAGTAATTATAGGCATTAGGATAGTTTTCAATATCGAATCCTAAATTTCTGTACGCAGTTAATAATGGTAGTGGTTTATAGTGTACATTACAACTAATTCCACGTTCTGCCATTTTAACAATTATCTCACCACGTTGTTCAAATGTAGCACCTTCAACATGAGTTATATATAGGTGCCCACATGATTTATACTCTTCTGAACTGTGACTTAGAGCTGTAATTCTAGTACCTTCAAATCCTTTATTATACTGACTAATAATGTTATCACGACGTTCTAAAAGTTTAGGATAACGATCTAATTGAACTAATCCAATAGATGCTGCGATATCAGTTAAATTGCATTTATATCCAGGAATAACAATATCATATTCCCAAGATCCTGCTTTAGTTTTAGCTAAAGCATCTTTTGTTTGACCGTGAAGAGAATAGATTTGATATTCTCTATATAATTCTTCATTATCAAAGTTTTCATTTTGTTTCCAAGTTACACTTCCACCTTCGGCTGTAGTGAAGTTCTTCACAGCGTGGAATGAGAATGTCGTAAAGTCAGCTACAGAACCAATTTTCTTACCTTTATAAGTACTTCCTAAAGCATGTGCTCCGTCAGCTACAACAGCTACTCTACCAAGTTTTTCTTGGTATTCACTATTAGCTTTGAATAAGTGTTTCTTACTTTCAACTACTTCAAAGATTTTATCATAATCACACGGTATCCCCGCTAAATCAACAGGGACAACAGCTTTAGTTTTCTCTGTGATTGCATCAGCTAAAGCAACATAATCCATCTCGTGACTATCTTCAGAAATATCAACTATAACAGCCTTCGCACCAACATGATAAATTACACTACAAGAAGCAGTGTAAGTCATCGCAGGAACGATAACCTCATCTCCTTCACCTATACCTAAAACACGCAATGTTAACTCTAACGCTGCAGTTGCAGAATTAAGACAAACCGTTTTTGGCGTACTAGTAAATTCTGATAATCTTCTTTCTAATTCTTTTGTCTTCGGTCCAGTTGTAATCCAGCCTGATTTTAAAGTATCTATTACTTCATTTATTTCTTCTTCACTAATATCTGGTGGAGAAAATGGTATATTATATTTTTTCATCTCAAACTCCTAATTATTTTTAATTACTTTTAATTAATACTTCAATTTTATTTAACAACCGCAACAGCTGTTTTTATCATTATTTTAATATCATTTATAACACTAAATTCTTCAATATACTTTAAGTTATATCTCATCTTATCTGGAAGAATCTCCTCCACATAGATTTCATCTATACTTCTTCCACTTCCTTTAAATTTCTCAATAACTTCATCTTCATCTTTGTATTCGATACTCGCTGGAGAAGTTATCCCAGCAGGAAGAAGTAATGTTGCATTCATTTCATCAGTATACTTATCTACATATTTCGCTACTTCAGGTCTTACTCCTACAAAACTCATATCACCAACAAGTACATTGATAAGCTGAGGAAGTTCATCAAGACGTAGTTTACGAAGCTTGTGTCCTACCTTACTAATACGAGGATCATTTTGCTGAGTGACAGCTGTCCCAAGCTTATCAGCATCTTTAACCATTGTTCTAAACTTAAATATTCTAAAAGTACGACCATAAGTTGTAATACGCTCTTGCCTATAAAATACAGGACCTTCACTATCTAACTTTATCCAAATAGCTATTCCCAAAATTATAGGTGATAAAGGAATAAGCAAAATTAATGCAAGTACCTTATCAAAAAGTAATTTCAGAAATAACGACACTTTCTTCTTTTCAATCGAAGCTCTATACTTTTTTACAGCTTCTGTTTCAAATCTTTTATCAATGTTCATCTTTCACCTTAATCACATACAAATTATTAATTAACTTTATTGAGTTATTTTATCTATATATTATAACATAATTCATACTAGAACTAAAGAAAACTCAATAAAAAAGACAACCAAATTAGGTTGCCTTAATACTAATTTTATTAATTATTAAATTTATTAGCCATGCTGAAATAATACTAATAATTAAAACTAAAATAGTAAAAATTACATCATTTAATCTAGAAGTAAAAAAATACTTCCCAACTATTGACATCACTAAACCATGAATCATATATAATTCAAACGATACTTTACCTAAAAATAGCAGATACTTATTAGAAAAATTTATTTTTCTCACTACTAACATAAAAAAAATAGTAAAAATTACATTATCTAAATTCGCAGCCAACGCCAAACTATATTTACTCGATGCATCCAATCTTTCCAATAAAAAACTATAGTGATGAGATATAAATAATAATCCCGTTAACAGCATTAATAATATAAAATAATTATTATTTAATAAAGTATCAATATCTACTTTATATTTCCCCCATATTAAGCCTACTATGAAAGGTAAAGTACTATTATACCACCAAAAATCATATTTTAAAATTATAGCTAAAACAATATAAATTATCACGAAAATTGTATTACAAAATATTGCACTCCTACTATCACTAAAAACTTTAAACGATATATAAAAGAAAACATACAACAAAATTATTACATCTACAAACCAACCATTCGCTATTACTGTTCCCCCTTTTACAAAAAGATTAACAAAATAACTAATCGGTAATATTTGCTTATTGAATACAAAATAAACTATATATATCCCTGAAACAAATAAAGCTGGAATAACAACTCTTGCTAACCTTTTGATTAAAAAATTATTTAAATACCCCTCTTTTCTTTCATTTTGCGTATATAACCCATATGCAGATAAAAAGAAAAAGATTGAAACTATATATGTTCCCATATATTTAAAATTAACAAATTCTCCTCCTGTACTAACCGACTGTGATAAGTGATGAAACACTATTCCTAAAGCAAGAAATCCTTTTAATCCTGTTGTAGATTTCACACCTAAGTAATCATTATTGTTTGGTAATAAATATACTAATATCGAAAATAATAATAATACAAAGATATCCATAATTTCTCCTTAATTTAAAATATAAATAAATTGTACCACACATACTAAGCATGGTACAATACATTACTACTATTATAAAATATTTATCATTTAAATGATTTAATTAAAACTCACTATAGACATATTCTTGAACATTTGAAAAGTCAGTCATAAAGCAATATATAATTATTCCCATTATTAAAATATAAAAGAATATTGTCCACAAAAACAACTTTGAATTATCATTAATTTTGTTTCGCAAATTCATAAAGCTCTCTTTCAACCTGCATCCATCCTTTCACACCTACATGCATTACATCAAATAAGAAATAATCATCGTATTCACGATTACCGTAATTTAAAACTTTAACGTTAGTATACTTTTTCGCTATTTCTTCAATGTTTCTATAAGTCTGCTCACGCATTTCCTTAGAGACACCAGTATAATCATTCCATTTCCCATTAACAGGAAAAATTATTACCTCAACTTCCATCCCTAACTCTTTCGCAACATCAAGAAATATCTCATAATCAATATATTCTGGAGATTCTAAATAACTTGTCCCTTTATTTGAATCTCTAAAAGATGAATAATTTTTAGCTAAATACGTATTATAATATTTATTATCCACAGCATATTCGTTATTATTTGTAGTTTTCTTAATTTTCTCTACAAAATCATTAGTAAGAGAATCCCAATCATAGTTAGGAGTATTCTGTCCAGAAAGAGGATAATCTATTTTTCCTTTATTTGAATAAAACTGCGTTTTATTTTTAAAAGAATATATATAATTTTCTATCTTCAACATTTCTCCATCTATAAAACTACCTTTATTTTCAATAAAATATTCTTTATATTTTCTATATATATCATTCTGACCTTTATTATCACCAGTTAGTTCTATTACTCTATTAATTAACTTCTCTTTTGTTTCTTTACTAATCTTATTATTAATCATAGTGTTGTATATATGCTCTTGCGAAGCTTTATTTAAAAAGGCATCTTTTTGTAAGCCGCCCTTAGCGAACCATTGCACAGACTCCACAATTGCCACTTTTCTATTCTTTATCGCGCCTTCAATAGAACCTAACGTTGAAGCTTGAACAATATTTTGCGAATACCCTGTTCCAATCTGCATAATATTAAAATCATTGTAATTAAATATTTTCTTAGGGTGATAATTCTCATTAATTGTTGCAGTTAACTCTGAAGATCCTAATAATACTAAAGTATTTGGTGTGATATTTTCTGTTATTATATCTTTACTCTTATACTTCTCATAAGCCGTACTGTATCTAACACTATTATCCTTTACTTTATAATAATTTTCTATCTTTTTCACATACGTCTTATCTAAAATTACAAGTGTAATTAATACCAACACTATTGATATTAAAAATGCTTTTAATCTTATCATGATTCTATTTCCTATTTTCTATATATGAAATTACCTTGTTTGGTGTATCTATTTCTTCATATGTTACTTCTGTTGGTGCTATACTTAGTCCGAAAATTTCTTCGATTTTTACTAACATTTCTACAAAAGCTAATGAATCCATTAACCCTTCTTCTTTCATGTTTATATCTAAATCTTCTCTTACCACTTCATCTTCACAAATTTCTTCTAACATTTCTAATACTTGTTCTTTTACCATGCTTTTTCTCCTAACTCTATATTATTTTTTTAGTACATGGCTTATTAGTTTATACGGTTCTCCTGAAAAGATATATAAGCCTATTATTACTAAGTTGATTGTTATAAACCAACTAAGTACTTTATACCATGTTTCATTTTTATTCTTTTTATAAAATTTACTTTTCTTCTGATAGTATTCAAATCCTGCCATTAATATTCCGTGGTAAAATCCATATACTATATAACTTATTGTTAATCCGTGCCAAAATCCCATAAGTACCATGTTTACCATGTAGGCATACATCGCTGTCGTTAGTCTTTTCTTAAATCTTTTTTTCTTTGTTGCTTCCATAAAGACTCTTGAAAATACGAAGTCTCTAAGCCACGTTGATAGTGTTATGTGCCATCTATTCCAAAAGTCTTTTATGTCTATACTTAAGAATGGTTTATTAAAGTTCATAGGTGTTCTTATTCCTAAGATGTTACTACTACCTACTGCCATTAAACTGTATCCTGCAAAATCAAAAAATAAGTACAATGTATATAGGTACATGTATTTTAATGAATAGACAAATGTCCCATGGTTTGTTAAACCTACTAAGTAGTGATAGCTTAATGTTGAGAATACTATTTTATATAGTAATCCTAATATTAGTCTGTAGACTCCTTCTCCAGCTAATTCTAAGTACTCCGTCCTCAGCATTCTTTCTTTCATTTCGCTCATAAACCTTCTACTTCTGTCTATTGGTCCTGCGCTTACTGTTGGGAAGAATAATAGGAATTGTACATATTCTACAGCACTAATTTTTTCTTTTATTAAGCCATCTGATATTTCTATCATAATTTGTATTGTCTTAAATGACATATATGATATTCCTATAAAGGCTAATAGATGTAGGTGTGTAGTTGCGAATACTTTGTTTATTACTAGTGGTAATATTGATAGCACTACTAATATTTTTAAGTGTTTTTTACTTTCTGTTTTTTGGGCTATTAGTACTAATATGTATTCAAATAGAATAAATCCTACTAGGTAAGATAACATTGTGATACTTTTACCATATATTACTGCGGCAAATATTACTGATAATGCCAATATATAATATTCTATTTTTTTACCTAAATAGTTTATTATAAAGCCTATGATTAGTGCTATAGCTAAGAATAAGAAAAATTCAATTCCGTCAAAGTAGCTCATTCTATACTAACTCCTTTAACTTTTTCTTATCTATTTTACCGTTGTTGTTTAGTGGCATTTCTTCTAAGAATACTATTTTTTTCGGTATCATATATTCTGGCACTAATTTTTTTAGTTCTTGTTTTATTTGTTTTGTTACTTCGAAGCGTTTTTCTATTTCTTCGTTGTATACTACAAATGATGTCAATGCTTTTACTTTTCCATCTTCATAGCTTGGTACTGTCGCTGCTTGACGTATTTTTTTATTTTTAAGTAGGTTATTATCTATGTCTTCAAGTTCTATTCTGTGCCCATGTAGTTTTACTTGGAAGTCTATGCGCCCTTCACAAAATAGCATTCCATCTTTGAAGTATCCTAGGTCCCCCGTTAGGTAACTTCTTTCTTCTTTTCCATCTACTTCCCCTATAGAAAATTTTTCGTTTGTTATTGTATCATTTTTGAAATATCCCTTTGCAACTGTATTTCCTGTGATTACTATTTCACCTTTATTTTCTTCATCTGGATTTTCTAGGTGTACTTTGGTACCCCATTTTATTTCTCCTACTGGCAGGTTCTCATAGTATTTTTCATTTACTTCTTTTGTTATTTCTACCCATGTGACCATTACTGTTGATTCTGTTGGCCCATATGTATTTATTACCTGTGCATCTTCAAAGTTTTTGTGGATTTTTTCTACTGTTGTGCTGAATAGTTTTTCTCCACAAAAGACGAATTGTTTCACCTTCGGCATTAGACTTTGATTGAAGTTTTTATCTATGAAACACATTTCTATAAATGATGGTGTTGAGATCCATATCGTCGCATTTGATTTATTCAGTTCTTCAAACATTACTTTGAAGTTCTCTTGATGTTTTTTATCTATTTGTACTAAAGAGGCTCCTAGATAAATACTTGGCCATAATGACATTACCGATAAATCAAATGAGAACGGTGGATGCCCTAAGAATACTAATTCTTCTTTTTCATCATAGTATCCTGTGTACCAGTGTAAGAAGTTATTTAGGTTGTTATATGTAATACATACCCCTTTTGGTTTTCCTGTACTTCCTGATGTGAAAATTATATAGAATATATCTTCATCTTTTACGTAGTTTTCTTTTGAAATAGCGTTTTGAGTACTTAAAATTATTTCTTTGGCTGACTTAACATCTAGCATTTCTCTAGATAGTTCTATTTCTTCTGTGACTAGTACTACTTTTGAGTCTGTTGTTTCTACTATTTCTTCTACTCTTTCTTTCGGTGTATTTATATCTACTGGGCAGAATGCTCTTCCTGATTTTACACACGCTAAGAAGTACACTAACATAAATGGATGTTTATGTCCGTACACTACTATAGGGCTTTTGTCTTCTCCCAGTTTTTCTTCAAGATAAGACGCAAGTCTATCTGAATACTCTATTAAATTTTTATATGTTAAATTTTCGTTCTGATATATATTATTAATATATACTTCTTTAGAACTATTTTTAAACTGTTCTAGTTTTTCAAAAAAAGTTAATTTCACTTATTCTCTCCTTAAAGAATGTATTTAATCACTAGTATATCATATATCTAGTTATTTTTCAGTTGATATAATAATTTCTAGAGAAAACAACTTAAAACAAAAACTCGAATCTATATTTCCCCAGACTCGAGTTTTATTATTTAGTTTACATATTCGAAAGAAGAGTCCCCTTCTTCACAACATAATCAGCTCATCACCTTTTAATCTTCTCTACTTAATATTAAAATTCTTAAGTACGATACTAAATGTTGTTAAGTTGTGTAGTAATGCTAATAAATTTGATGGTAATACATTTATTAATCCTAAGAATATTAGTGAACTATTAATCGATACCGTACTCTTAACGTTATTACTCATTTGTGCACGTAGTGTTCTTGAAACATCTGATAATAGTAATAATGAGTTTAGTGAATCTGATTTTAGGACAACATCGCTAATTTGTTTTGAAAGATCCGCACTTTCGCTCATAACAATACTTACGTCACTTTCTGATAATGCCGCTGAGTCATTTAGACCATCACCTATCATTAGAACTCGACGTCCTTGTTCTTTTTCACTCTTAATGTATTCAAATTTCGTAACTGGCGTCATACTTGTATGTACTTCATCAAAAGTTACATCTTTTAAAATTTTCTTAGTTCTAAGTTCATTATCCCCTGTTAAGAGAACTACCTTTTTACCTCTATTTCTAAGCTCGGTTAACACTGCACCAGCTTCATCTCTTAATGGGATATCTACACAGAAAATTGAGATTAATTTTCCTTTATATCCTAAGAATAATAAGTTATATTGTTCTTGTTTTTTGGCTATAATTTGTTCTTGCTCAGCAGTAACAACTATACCTTCGTCTTTTAGCAATTGTCTACTTCCGATAACTACTTTCTCTCCGTCGATATGAGATACTATCCCTTTTGAAGCGATATGATAAAGTTCTGTGTGCATCTCTTCATGCTCGATTCCATCTTCTTCCGCCTTACTTACAACGGCACTGGCAATTGGATGATAGATGTGTTCCTCTAAACACGCTCCAATTCTAAGAACTTCTTCATAAGAATATTCATAAAATGGTAGTACTTCTTGAATATATGGTTTAGATACTGTGATTGTTCCTGTTTTATCAAAAACAAATGTATCTATATCCTCATATTTATCAAGGGTTACTGAATTTTTTACCACAATTTTTTGATCAATTAGGTTTTTTATAGTAGTTAGATATGCTACAGGTGTTGATAATTTCAATGCACATGAGTAATCTACTAATAAAAACGACATCGCCTTCGCGAATGATCTTGTAAATAAATACGTTAGTCCCATCGCTAAGAAGTTATATTTTACTATACTGTCGGCTAATTTGATATATTTGTAATGATATGTGTCTTCTCTACTTTCAGAATCTTTCATCAATTGAATTAAATGTTGGATACGACCATTAACTTGTGGATTTTCTACTTTCAATTTAATCTCACCGTTAACAACTATCGTGTTAGAATAGACCTCATCCCCAATATTCTTTACAATCGGGAAACTTTCTCCTGTCAATGAACTTTCATCAACACTAGCTCCCCCGCTCAACACAATACCATCAAATAGAATTTCGTTTCCTTCTGAAACTAGAATTATATCGCCTTTTTTCACCTCTGCACAAGTTACTTTTCTATTACCTTCTTCTTCAACAAGCCAGATTTCTCTATCCATAGAAGTTAGGCTTTGTTCTAGTACTTTTACAGATTTTTTCTCAGACCAGTTGTTTAGAGCTTCTCCTAATTCCAGGATGAACATAATAGAACTTGCCGTTTCACGAGCTCCCGTCGCTAATGAGACTAAGATTGCTGCAGAGTCCAGCGTTTCCATAGTAATTTGCTTGCGTCCTAATAATTTCAGCGTATCTTTTAAATATCCTGATGCTTTCCACCATGTGTGAATGGCTCTAAGTGGAAGTGGTACGAATAATTTCGACATCGCACGCCAAAAAATGGCATCTACAATTATTGAATAAGGACTTTCTTCAGCTACCACAATTGGATTTTCGTAACAGTCCTTAACGCTTTCTTTATCTACTAGTTTAAAGAATTCTTGTAAACAACTGTTACAACCATCTTTAAACATAACGACAAAAGTGTACTCATCTTGATAAAAGTCCACTTTTTGTATATTTTCGATTTTTGATGCCTGTTCTTTAAAATATACTTTTACATCTGGTGTCAAGCGAAAATCAGCTCTAACTCTCGCTCTTGCACTTGAAAGATGTAGTATTTTAAAATCCATCTTATTTTTCCTCTAATTCTTGAAGATTGCTTTCTCTTTTTTCTTTTTTGTATAAGTCTTTAGCATCCGCTACAACATCATCAGCATGTTGCTTAATGTTTGATACTGTCCCTTCTACTCCGTCTTTTGCTTTATATAATTTTGATAAAACAACTGAGTAACCTTTCTTTGCATCCTTACTTGCTAAAAGTTTAAGACCTAAAGTTCCGAATGCTACTCCTCCTGCGAATACTCCTGGTGTTTTAAGTGCAGCTTTTGCTACTTTTAATGCTTTGATTGACATATTTAATTCCTCCTTATATACTTTGTATTTATATTATTATATCACTTTAAAAAATATATGTAAATCCTAATATATCAAGCTTTAACTAATATCATTTAATATTCTAAAAACTTCGTATTTTGAAAATATTTTTACTTTACATATCACTTGTATAGTCAAAAATTTAATGTTTTATTCTTATCAAACTACTTTTGAAAATTGTATTTTCTTAGAGTTTTACAATATATTTTACCTATATTTCATAATAATTTAACTCTAAAAACACCATATCTCATAAATCTTCACCAGGGAAACTTAAATTTCCAAGGGAATATTTCTTCTCTTTACTGTAGTGAACAATCTTGTTTATTAATGTAAAATATATCATTATTTTTTATAATTCACTCAAATTTCAATCATACAATGCTGAATATTTGAATAATGAATTAATAATACTCAAATAAATATTTTTATCAACTCAAAACTTAATTTATGTTATAATAACAATGTTGAAAAATGAGGTTGACTCGACAAAATTAATTCCCTCGAAATCACAATTTTTGAATCACTATATTTAAAATTAAATAGACTAAACATACAATAAGGAGCACATTATGATTTATATTATTGGACTTGGACCTAATGATAGTTCTAACATTAAAGAAAATATTAAACAACTTCTATTAGATAACACTAATGCTAAGGTAATCGCGCGTACTAAGGAGCACCCTGCAATTTCTTTCTTGGAGGAGAATAATATCACGTTTGAAACTTGTGATAGATTTTATACAGAAAGTGAAAATTTTGAAAATACATATAACGGTATTGCGAATTATATTCTTGAAGTTGCTGAGGCTAACGATGTAATGTATCTTGTTCCTGGACATCCTATGGTTGCTGAACTAACTACTCAACTGCTTATAAACAGTGGTAGAGACGTAAAAATCATTGGTGGTGAAAGCTTTTTAGATTCTTGTTTTAACTCAGCGAAGTTCGATCCTGTTGAAGGATTCGCCCTAGTTGATGCTACTGCACTTGAGACGTTAAAACAGGTTAATCCACTACAACACCTACTTATTACACAATGTTATGATGATTTAACTGCGGCTAATGTCTCTGACGAACTAATGTCATTCTATCCTTATGATCATGAAGTTACAGTTATTGAGCAAGCCGGTGCAGAAGATGAGAAAATTTATACAGCACCTCTACATGAACTATCAGCTGCAGTTGGTGAGAATGTAAATAACCTACGTGCTTTATATATCGCACCATTAAAAGATGGACTTAGCTTCAATATCAAAGACTACACTAAAGAATTCGATGAAAATGATGAAACTACGGAAGCTGATTTAGTTGAAAAATTAGAGAAACTTGTCACAGGTCTTAAAGTAAACTTAAATAAAGAAGAAGACTATACAAGTGATAATTCAAAATTATTAGCTGAGATTATTAATACCTCACTTGACTTTACAATAGCTAGCGATAACTACTACGAACTTAATGATATTCTTTCTGAAATGAAAGCAGACAGACAAAAATAATTTTATAATAAGGATAATAATATGGATAAGGTATTAGCTTTTAGCAAAAAATTATTAAAAGAAGTTATTGATAAAAACTCAATCGTTGTTGATGCTACTGCTGGAAATGGTAATGATACATTGTTTCTAGCGAAGACTTCAGCTAAAAAGGTCTATGCATTTGATATCCAACAATTGGCAATAGAAAACACTACGAAACTAATCGAAGAAGCTGAGCTGACGGACAAATGCGAAATTATTCTTGATTCACATTTTGAATTTGATAAGTATATAGATGAAAAAATCCGTGCAGTTATCTTTAATCTGGGATATCTACCAAATGCAAATCATGAGATTACTACATTAGCTGAGACGACACTTGCGACAATTAAAAAATTCTTATTACACCTAGAAATCGGTGGGAGAATTGTTATTGTTGTCTATTGGGGGCATGAGAATGGTAAGGTAGAAAAAGAAGCATTGTTAAATGAACTCCAAAATCTCGATCAAAAAGAAGTCGAAGTATTGGTTTATCAATTCATTAATCAAAAAAACAACGCGCCATTTATTATTGCGATTGAAAAAAGAAAGGAAATTTCATGCGAGAAATAGAAATAGAATTTAAAAACTTACTGACAAAAGATCAATATGATGTACTATTTGAAAAATATGACTTAAAGAATTCTGAAGAAATAATAAACAAAAATTTCTACTATGATGATGCAGATGAAAGTTTCAAGAAAATCGGGGCAGCACTAAGAATTCGTTATACAAATAAAAAAACAGAAATGACTCTAAAGGTAAAAGGTGAAACTCAAAATATTGAGATAAACGTACCTCTTGATGAAAGATATCCAAAAGAGCCAACAGTACTGCCAATCTTACCGAATGAAATTATCGCTGAACTAGAGCGAATGAATGTGAAGATTAAAACTCCAATGCTGATTCAAAAAATCGAGACATTAAGACACGAAGTTTCTTTAGAAAGTGGCTTGTTAGTACTTGACAAAACGACTTTTTTCAATGATATCATCGATTATGAATTAGAATTCGAGACAAAAAATTACGAAACAGGATTAATCGCATTCGAGAAATTATTAGAAGAAAACAATATCGACAAAAATCCAGCAAAACCAAAAATAGCAAGAGCTGTTGAGTATTCAAAATGATAAACTGAAATATATTAAAATAACCTCCCTTATGAGATTTGCCTAAAACAATAGTCTTTGAGTAATTTCAAACGGGAGTTTTTTTGTTATACCTTATTATGGGAACACAAATATTCACTTACACTCTAATTTCAAAATGGAAATTTTGACCTTTTTTTCCATTTCGAATCCTTCTTTTCTTCCCAAAATGGAAATTTTTCCTAGTTTTTCCAATTCGAGCTACTTTTCTAATCCAAAAATGGAAATTTTGACCCTTTTTTCCATTTTGAACTCACTTTTTCTTCTCAAAATGGAAATTTTGACCTTTTTTTCCATTTTGAGCTCACTTTTTATTTTGATATAGAAAATGAATATAACAATAGAATCAATTCTCCTTCTACTTCTGTTACTTCGCTTAAAATCAATCCCTTTATTAAGATCACATCCATTAAACAAAGGTGATATGACTCTCTTTGTTAAAGAAAACTTAGAACTTTTAGTTTCAGAACAAGAGCATATATTATCTTTCTTAACAGAAAATATTGAAAAAATGTTCATAGCTAGAAAATATATTAATGACAATATTGCTGATGAAAAACTTGAAAATATACTATTCTTACTTATACAGAGTCATTTATTTAGTGCTAAAGATGCTTTAATAAGCCATGGCGAAGTGTCTAATGTTTTAAGAATTTCTAAAAAAACCTTAAATAAATATTTAGCAGAAAATGAAGATAAGATTACAGTAATTAAGAAAAATCCAAAAATATATACACTTAGCGAAGACTTTTTAGCTAAAATATTTGAATAAAAAAATCTGGGAAATTATGAATCGACTCAACAAAATCAATTTTCGAGTCACTCACTTTTCCCAGATTTTTTATTTTTGTATATACAAATTTTCAAAACATTAAACTCTTCTCTTTTTTACTTTCATAATATAAACGAAATTCATAAATTTTTATAAATTTGTATGTACACGTATTAAAGGTATGTGCTATTTCTCTTTAAACTTCACACCATTATTTTTTAGCTTTTTAATAATTCCTTCTCCTATACCCTCTAACTTTTTTAATTCTTTTTCTGTATAAGATTCAATAATCTCTTTATTATACAACTCAACATTGATAAACTTGTTCAATTGTTTTTCCATACCAGCAAAGATAGAATCTTTTTTCATTATTTCCTTGGAAATATTCAATCGACCTTCGACTGTTAATCTTTGTCTACTTTCCATATCCGCTTTATAGAATTTCTCTAACAATTCATAATGATATTTATTAGTCAAATAATATTTAGCTATTCTTGCTGCGAAGAAGATTTCAAATGGTTTTGGTTGCCCATCTTCCTTTTCATCTCCTAAATCACCTTCTATAAACTCTTCAATCCTAGCAAATCCGTATTTAAATATATTACCAGTATACTCATTGAGTTCTTTAAGTTTTATCATGTAATAATGAGCTTCGTCAAATTTTTCTTGGTTTATACTAAATATACTCAGCAACAATAAAGTAGCTTCCGATTTTTCATATTCAAAGTATCCAATATGCTTCATCATTAAATCCACTCTATTCAAACGAACAAAAACAAAAGTCAGTTCGTCTACAATATCTAATAAATCTGATGGATTCGCCATAAGCATAAGTTCATAAAGTTTTTGAGCTTCTTGGTACAAACCAGCTTCAATATAATTTACAACTAGAATATCTGCCAAAACCAACTGTTCAATATCTTCTAGAATCTTTGAATCTAAAATATTTTGCTTAAGGTCAATAGCACGCTCTAATGCACTCTTATTCCCCTCATGCAATTTTCGCAAAACATGTATTTTCTCAACTACACTCATATCACTATCATCAATAGTATAAGCAATATCCACAACAGCTCCATCTAATTTAGAATTCTCAGCAACGTTAGCCTGGATTCGTTGAAACACCTTGATAGCCTCGTCCCTATTTGAAAAGTTCTTACCCTCATTTTCTAAAAACTCTTTAAGCAACCTGTCAAAATTTTTATCCTGTTTTACCATAGGCCGCCCTCCATAAGTTCTGTTTTAATATCATACTCACTATCGTCTGCAAACATTACACCATTTAAATGTAAGTTTCTAATAGTTCCTTTACCTAAACCTTTTATTTTTAAGAAATCTAACTTAGTAATTTTTAAGAAATCTTCTTTTGTTAATAAGAAATTCTCATGCATAATAGCTAATTCTTTACCTCTAATAGCCATAAACGCTCTGTCTTTTCTCATATCAGCAACCGTTCTTTCTTTACGATTGGCATACTTGTCAAGTTTATCGCCAATAACATATTTACTTTCTCTTATACTCATTAGAAAATCGAAATAAAAATGTTTACTTATAAAGTAATCAAATTTCATAATAGTATTTAAAGCATCCACATACTTGTAATCATCATCAGTACTGAATTTTACTAACCCTGGATTAGCAATTCTATCCAATACATCAGAAATATATTTATTTTTCTTAATAAGCTTATTGAAAAAAGCCACCGCTTCTTTCTCTTCTCCCTGCATCAAATGATAAAATACTTTTGATAATAAAATTACATCATCACCATTTCTTCCATGTTTATTCGCTAACTTATAATAACGATTAACACCTTTAAAATCATTTAATATAAGGCTAGCTACTATAAAATTATAATACATCGGCATAGAAATATCATTATCCATATCTAAAACTATATATAATGGTTCGTATGCTTTGATTACTTTATTGTACAGCTTACTACCTAGATAAAATTCCGCTAGATGCTGACAAACTCTTAAATAAAAGTAATTAATTGGAAATAATTTGCCGATAATTACCCCTTCATCGAAACTATAGGCCTCTTCTTTTAATTGTTTCAATGCTTGTTCAATATCAAACTCTGAACAATCTCTACTAACTATCTCCCAAACCCTAGCATCTACATTATATTTGGATAGGTTTATAGCTTTTTCAATATTAGTTAGATACTTAGAACTTCCCATATATTCAATAAATTCTGTGAAAAGTCTCATCGATTCTTTAAAATCAGATTCAACTTTCTTAGAAGAGAATCTTATTTGATCATAACCTTGACCAAGTTCAAAATCTCCACATGGTCTATTTACTACTCCTGTACACTCTTTTCTCCCTACAGGAAATTTTATAATTTTTTTATTATTCATTGTACTTTCCCCCTTTTTAATTTCCAGTAAATCTATAAAAATTACAGTGATTTAAACAATCAACTTTTGTAAAAAAATTTTTATAAAATTCACTACCTCTCCACCTTCATTCTACACCAAATTAAAATAGAATACAAACATAACACCTAATAAATAATATGATAAATAAATAAAAAAAAATTAATCTATAAGTATGTAAACAAAAGACTCACTCCATATTTAAAAATAGTAAATAATTATATATTAACAAAAATACATTTTTCTCTTTATAATATTGAAAAACCAACTGAGCGTATGCTCAATTGGTTTTAAAAAAGAATAAGCCTAACATCATAATAATTTAATTGTGTCGCTCTTTAATCTTTTATTTCTTCAAAATACTTTTTATATACATTAGATAATTCTTCTATTTTTTCATATATCAAAGGACTTAGATATTTTTCTATTAGCACTTCTCCACTTTTTCCAAGTACTTTTCCACTCACATTTTTAAGAATACCTTGAAGTATAGCATTAATGCTTGTATCATTTTTTGCTCCACACTTTATCAATTCTTTCAATAATTTCTCTTGTGATTCCTCTGGAAGCATTTCAGTAAAAAGATCTACATATGCTTCCGAAGTTAATTTAATCAACTCCGGTGAAAATGAGCCATCTGTAATATGACCTAGTTGTTTTAATTTCCACTTTAAATGATCTGATAAAAAGGGATTATTCACTTCTATAGCTATTTTGTCATTCTCTTTTAAAATAATAGGATTAATTAATAATTTTCGTAACTCTTCATTCAATTTATCTTTGGAAGAACTTCGCATCTTAGACTCATATAATAAATTTCTTGCTTTTGCTCTTGTTACTTTAAAACTAGAAACTATTTCATATAAATCAGGATTTTCTCCGATTATCTCTAATTGCTGTAGTTTCACAAAAAGTAAAATATCAAATTCTCTTTTTGACATGGAACCATAAGCAGGTGTTAAATATTCACTAACAAGCTCCTTAAAAATTTTTTTTACTTTAGCTGAATCAGCTACTTCAATTTTGTTCATAATATCTTCCATTCTACACAAATCTCTCCCTTTACTAATTATTTTCTATTTTATTATTAAACTATCAAGCCAGCTCCTACTATTAAATAATCATACATGTGTTCCTCCCAATTAAAACTATTATTCTGATTATTTTCTAAGCTATCAAAAGCAGATATAATTACATAAGATTAGTCTTACTATTTCTTAACACTAATTAAAAACTTCTCTAGCGCTTCTTGCCATGTTGGGATTTCAAATCCTGTTTTTTTTGTTTTTTCTAAATTCATGATTGAATATTTTGGTCTATTTGCTTTTTGTGGAAAATCCTTAGATTCAATCGGTATTACTTCCACTTCTTTATCTTTTAGGATTTCCTTTGCAAATTCATACCATGAACAGCTATTATCATTTGATAAATGATATGTTCCGTATTCTACATTATTTTCTACTGAATATACCATGAACTCTGCCAATGTTTTTGTCCATGTTGGTCTTCCAAATTGGTCTGCTACAATTGTTAATCTATCACGATCTTTAGCTAATCTTTGCATTGTATATACAAAGTTATTTCCATATTCTCCAAATACCCATGATGTACGAATTATATAGTATTTTTCTAATAATTCTCGTACTGCACTTTCACCTTCTAATTTTGCTCGACCATATTCATTTTGTGGATTAGTTTCATCTTCTGGTAAATATTCTATTTCAGAAGTTCCATCAAAAACATAGTCAGTACTAATATACACAAAAGTTGCTCCACATTCTTTTGCTGCTAAAGCAATATTACGCGTTCCTTCTGCATTTACTTTGTGATTGTCTTCACGACCAACATCTTCAGCATTATCGACTGCTGTATATGCTGCACAGTGATAGATTACACTAGGATTTAATTCCTTAACATATCTGCTAACTAAATCTTTATCTGTTATGTCTAATTCTTTTGTTGTTGTAGCTACGTAAGAAATATCTCTTAAATCTAAAAGGTATCTTAATTCACTACCTAGTTGCCCATTACTACCTGTAATCAGTATCATTATATTACCTCCTAATAAAAAGGAGTGACTCAAAAATTGTGATTTCGGAGAAATCAATTTTGTCAAGTCACCCCCGCAAAGTTTATGAATTCTCATATAGATTTTTTTAATCTAGGACTATTACTTTCGGGTCAACCCTTTTTTTATTACTGTCCATTTTTAGCATAATTAGCTTCTACTGCTTCTTTTTGCTCTTTCCACCAAGATTCGTTTTCTTCATACCAACGAATAGTATCAGCTAATCCTTGGCGGAAGTTTGTGAATTGTGGCTTCCATCCTAATTCATCGCGTAATTTAGAAGCATCTATCGCATAACGCAGGTCATGCCCTGCACGATCATTTACATGTTCATAAGCATTCTTATCTTTACCCATTAATTCAAGGATTAACTCAATAACAGTTTTATTATCCTCTTCTCCATCTGCACCGATTAAGTAAGTTTCTCCTATTCTACCTTTTGTTAAAATAGTCCATACTGCTGATGAATGATCTTCTGTATGAATCCAGTCTCTTACATTCTTACCTTCACCATATAATTTTGGTGTGATCCCTGATAATACATTAGTTATTTGTCTTGGAATGAATTTCTCAATATGTTGATAGGGTCCGTAGTTGTTTGAACAGTTCGATATAGTTGCCTTAAGCCCAAACGAGCGCACCCATGCTTTTACTAGCAAGTCTGAGCCTGCTTTTGTTGATGAATATGGGCTTGATGGATTATAAGGTGTTTCTGCTGTAAATTTCTCTCCTACTCCTTCACCTTTTCCTGGTAAGTCTTTGCGTAAAGGAAGATCTCCATATACTTCATCAGTAGATACGTGATGATATCTAACATCATACTTACGACAAGCTTCGATTAACGCATATGTCCCAATAATATTCGTATGTAGAAATGGATATGGATCTTTTAGTGAATTATCGTTATGAGATTCAGCTGCATAGTGTACTACTGCATCAGTCTTACTAACTAATTTATCAACCAGTTCAGCATCAGCAATGTCTCCAACTACTAATTCAAATCTGTCCTCTGGAAGTCCAGCAAAGTTCTTTCTATTCCCCGCATAAGTCAATTTATCCAGAACAGTTACATGAATATCTGGATAATTATTTATAACATAATGTACAAAGTTAGAACCGATAAAACCAGCTCCACCTGTTACTATAATATTCTTCATTTATTTACCTCATTAAAATATTTATTCTTCTAAACTCTATATGGTGAAAACTCCACCAACATAAAGTAGGTAGAGTTTTATAATAAAAATCAAAATAATGCTAGTTATTATATCTCTCCATATACGAAATCATTATTTGCTTCATATTCTTTAAATGTAGGGTGCTTAGCATCTTTCTCTGATGTAATAGCTTTTGATAAATCAATCTGCCAGTCAATTCCAAGCTCTTTATCATCGAATGCAATACCTGCATCTGCTTCTGCATTATAATAATTATCACACTTATACATGAAGTTAACATTAGGTGTTAATGTCGCAAAACCATGAGCAAATCCTCTAGGAACTAGAAGTTGTCTTCTATTATGTTCTGAAAGAATAAAACTCTCCCATTGTCCATATGTAGGACTTCCTTTTCTCATATCAACAATAACATCAAGAACTGCTCCAGTTACAACACGGATAAGCTTTGTTTGCGCAGCATTTCCTCTTTGAAAATGTAATCCACGAACAACACCAGCTTCAACTGATAATGAATGATTATCTTGAACAAAGTTAAAATCTATACCTAATTTTTTATACTTCTCTTCAGAATAACTTTCCGTGAAAAATCCACGGTGATCGCCGAAAACATCTAGCTCTATTATTTTTACATCTTTTAATTTTGCTTCTATTACTCTCATTATTATAACTCCTGTTTAGCTATACGTAACATATATTGTCCGTAATTATTTTTCTTCAATGGTTGTGCTAATTTAATCAATTGTTCTCTATCGATGTATCCCATGCGATAAGCTATCTCTTCTAAACATGCAACTTTAAGATTTTGACGTTTTTCTATCGTTTCTATAAAATTACTTGCTTCTAGTAATGATTCATGTGTTCCTGAATCTAACCATGCGTATCCTCGTCCCAAAAGTTCTACATTTAATTCACCCTTTTCTAAATACGCTTTATTCACATCTGTTATCTCTAACTCTCCTCTTGGAGATGGTTTAATATTTTTCGCAATATCTACTACTTTGTTATCATAGAAATATAAACCAGTTACAGCATAATTAGATTTAGGTTTTTCTGGTTTTTCTTCGATTGATACAGCCTTCATTTCCTTATCAAATTCAACAACCCCAAATCTCTCTGGATCATGAACATGATATCCAAATACTGTAGCACCACTTGGACGACTAGCAGCACGTTGTAACATCTTGCTAAGTCCACCACCATAGTATATATTATCTCCAAGAATTAAGCACACAGATTCATCACCGATAAATTCTTCTCCAATGATAAACGCCTGAGCTAATCCATCTGGACTTTCTTGAACTTTATATTCTATATTTAAACCCAATTCATTACCATTTCCAAATAACTCCTCAAAACGTGGAGTATCTT
Source organism: Gemella parahaemolysans (assembly GCF_053758945.1). NCBI lineage: Bacteria > Bacillati > Bacillota > Bacilli > Caryophanales > Gemellaceae > Gemella > Gemella parahaemolysans. The sequence continues at coordinate 23,387 of NZ_JBSMTP010000006.1, read as the reverse complement.
TTGGTGTAGATATTATCAAGATATCTTTAATTCCCGCAAGCATTAAGGTAGACATCGGATAATAAATCATTGGTTTATCGTATATTGGCATCAATTGTTTTGATACCGCCTTTGTAAGAGGATATAAGCGTGTTCCGCTTCCTCCTGCTAAAATTATTCCTTTCATGATTAGTCCTTTCTAAAATATTCTATTCTTTCTTATTTACTACTAGCTTTCTACACTAAAATTTATTAATTTATTTCTAACATGTTCTTTCTATTATTTCTATCATATTTTTAGCTACTCTGTCCCAAGAATATGTATTAATATAATATTCTCTGTTTTTTCTAACATTTTCTCCAATCTGTTCATTAAGTACTAGTTTTTTCATAAAAGATGCTAAAACTTCTGGATTCTCCTCATCTTTTTCTAAAAGATATCCAGTCTCATTTTCTTTTATAAAATAAGGCATTTCATGTATTCTCCTACCTATGCAAGGTAATCCATAAGATAATGCTTCTATGAAAACCAAGCCATATGCTTCAAAACGAGAAGGCATCACAAAGTAGTCGCAAATATTGAAATAATACGATAATTTATCAGCTGGAATTTCTCCTAAATAATAAATATTAGGATTTGTATTCTCAAACGAAAGTTTAGAAGGACCAATTATATACAATTCTATATTTGGATATTCTTTTTGAAGTTCATTAAATGCTTTATAAACTAAATCACCAGCTTTCCTAGTGAAATCTTTACCAATAAAAAGAAACTTATTTCCTTTTTTCAGTGAATAGTCTATTAATTGTGGATCTACATTCACCCCTCCGCCAACATGAGAAATCTTATTTTCATCTATTATTTTGTTATTCACCATATATTCCTTCAACCAGTTGTTCATCGTAAATACATGATTAACACTACTATAATATTCTTTTTGACTCTCCGTCCTAATCTTCAAGGATTGTTTAGGAACTTGTGAAAAACCACTGTACTCGAATAATCTACGATCTTTGTTTGATATATCAAACAAATATTCTACACATAAATCTTGGTATATATAATTTGATAAATATTCACTATTCTTTTTTTTAGGAAATTCATCAAAACCTAAAAATATTCCTTCTCTATTTTTTATTTTCTTATCTGCTCTCTTAATAGCAGCCAGATCAAAATCATTAAATAATCTAACTTTTTTCATTACTTTTCTTCTTATTCTATCAGTAATATCAATACTTATATTAACTTCTTCAAGATCAATATATTTATTTAAAGATTTCTTTAAATTTACTCCGGTACCAGACCAGTCCCATTTTAATTGTTCTTTATTATAAATTATTCTCGGTATTTTAATTTTCATAGCCATCTCTCTTCTATTTTTTTATAAAACTTTTCTTAATATTTTTAAATAATTCTATCAATATTTTTTCTCTTAAAACAAAAAGGGCCACTACATAAGTACAGAAAAACTGCACTGAAGATATTACTAAGTTAATAAATGCACTATAGTTTAACGAATCTAATAGCAGATATAGGAATATGCTACTTATAGTTACTGAAGAAATTATATTTAATATTGTATTAATTGATATATTTTCTCTCAAGTAATCTTTAGAAAACTTCCACTGTATGCTCATTTGTCCAAATTCTGCTACTAACGTTGCAATTGCTGCCCCACTTATTCCATATATTGGAATAAGGAATACATTTAATATTAAATTAATAATTGCCCCAACAGTCACAGCATACATAAAATATTTTTCTTTGTTTAATGGTAATAATATTTGATTCCCCATAATATTAGAAAAACCTGAAATTATTAAAATGGGCATTAATATCTGCATAGTAAATGTTGCCTCTAAAAAACTTTCTCCACCTAATAATTTTATACTATCTTTTGCCATAAATATAAAATATATTGCCATTGGAATGGATATCATTAATATTAACGAAGTAGTATCTTTCAATATTTTATTAAACTTATCACGCTCTTTATTACTTACATATAAAGATAATCTTGGCAATAAAACTGCACTTCCAGAGGTTATTAACATTAATAACAACCATTTTATTTTGGAAGCCACTGAATATAATCCAACAGCTTCATCACCATTCACAAATCCTAACATAACTGTATCTAAATTTGTGTACACATTGACAGCTAATAGCGATGAAAATAAATATAATATAGGTTTAATATGTTTTTTAAACTTTAAATTTTTTTTCAATTTAAATGAAACATATTTCCTACTATGATAGACATTCATTATATTAGATCCAAGTGTAGAAAAAAGCGTTATACTTGAATATACTATATAATCTTCTCTATCTTTTACAAGTATAAATATTAATATTAATGAAATAATTTTGAAAAAAAGAGATCTTTTCGTTATATAATCATATTGTTCTAATCCACTGTATAACCATCCTAATGAGAAAACTGATGAAAGAACCGTCAAACATGTTATAATAACTAATCCCAATTCATTATTAAACTTTTCTATGAAAAATGTTAGTATGATTAAAATAGACAACACAAAAAGAGACATGACTAGGTTTATTATTATTAATTCTTGCATTGTTTTAGACAATTCTTCTTTATCATTTCTACTCTTTGATATTTGCCTTATTCCATAAGTTCCCATTCCTAAAGTTGCGATTAAAACTGAATAATTTCCAATTGCAAAAAAGAAATTTGTTATACCCACTCCCTCAGGACTCAAAACTCTTGATATATATGGAAAAGTAATCAATGGAAATACTATGTTAGAAAGTGTCAGCACAATGTTCATTAACGCATTATACTTAATACTGTTAACTCTCATTTTCTATTTCCTTCCGTATATATATTGAAACCATTTTATTCTATAAATTAATCTACATAATGCATTTGCTAAAATTTTAAATGGTACTAGTTTATAATAATAATCAACCCACAAAAAGTCTTTTCTCGTTTTCAACACTCTCTTAAAATTAACTTGCTTTATCTCATTATTTTCCTTTATATTCCCAAAATTTTCTTCTGTATTTGCTTTTAATTTACTCTCCAAATCTATTATTTTTGGAATAAATAGGCACTCTTTTTTTAATGATTTTTCTAATGTCAATATATACTTCTCATTTGGTAAATAACAGGTCTTTTTATATGATTCTAGCAGTTCAGAATAACCCACTATCATCTTTTCTTGATACTCTTTTACAAATCTATATATATTCGTATGTTTTTTATCCATATCAAAGATGGGAATTATACCATCTCCTTTTTTCTCATATCCTATTACTGGTCCGTGATCAGCAACAAAAATTTCTTCATAAAATCCAAAATTTCTATATAATATATCAAAACCTAAGGATTTATTAGGATAATCAGTAAACAATAAAGCAGTTTTATTTTCTTTTTGTACAAAACTATAATCATTAAAAATAAGTCCTAGATAATATCCTCTGATATTAAGCTTAGGAAGTGATTTCTGAATATTATCTTGAATGGTCCCCTTCCATCCCACATCAACTAAATTCAATATATCATTATCTAAAAACTCACTAATATACTCGCTAAACACTTCGGATAATTTCTTCTTTTCTAAATATAACTTTGCAAATAACTGATTATTTTTTAATTTTTTTAACAACTTAGATTCTGATTCAAGTTCAATATTGCTATCTACCTCCATTTGATATGCTATTTTATTAATGTCATCATCTGAGATATCCAAATTTGCCAAAAAGTTTTCTAAACTAATTCTCTTACACTGTCTAAAAATAATCTCAAAATTTTCTGTATCTAAATCCTTACTAAATGATGGATATAAAGTTGATCTTCTTGATACATATAGATACTTTGATTCAATAATATCATTTTTAAAAAATATCTCTTGATACATGTCAAATAATACTTTTAATAATTGTCCTTCTCTTGAACAGAACGAAACCTTCTTTATACCATTTTTCACTAGTCTTTCATGTAGTTTCGATATAAAGTAAACGATATCTGCTAAAAAGCCATTAAATGGTTTTTCATTTGAATTACTAAATAAAATTTCATCGTACATCTTACTTAACTCTTTGTTTGTAATAATTGTATTATTATCATGATATTCCCTATGAATAGCTTCAATCCCCATAGATTTTGGAATATTATAGTCTGATTCTATATTATCACCTATCATTTTCAAATTCCCCATAGGAATACCTAATTTTTTTGTAACTACTTTATATAAATTTCCAGAAGATTTTCTTACACCGTAATCACTTGAAATAAAAATCTCATCAAAATATTCATAAATATCTAATGATTTCAGTATATCTGTAATAAATTTAGTATCCGCATAAAAATCAGAGATTAATATATTTTTCTGTCCCTTCGATTTATTACTCTTAATTAACTCTACTGTATCATCATCAAGATATATATTTTCAATTTCTATATTTAACTCTATCTTCCTAGTAAGAAAAACAAATTCTAAACCTGTATACTCAATTTTACAAATTTTGCTAATTTCTTCATATATTTTCTCTAGTAAATAAGAATACTTTAATTCCTCTATGTTTTCTTCTTTTTTATATTGTATTTCTATTCTCTTTCTAATCTTATATATTTGGGAAGGAGATACCCTATACTTAAGCTTATTAGCTACTTCTTTAGCCCAAGAAAATAAAATAACCTCAGGGTGACAATTTCTATGTATTACAGTATCAAAAAAATCAAATGCATTATAAATTGTATCATTCATTTTCATATTATCACCTATCTTTCTACTTTATATAATATTCTTTTAGTATTTCCACAATCCTTTCACTTGCCTTACCATCTCCATAAGGATTACTTGCTTGACTCATTTTTTTATATTCTTCATTGTCTTCTAATAATAATTTAAAGTTATTGTAGATATCTTCTTCTTTCGTTCCTACCAGTTTTAATGTTCCAGCGGCAACACCTTCTGGTCTTTCAGTAGTATCTCTTAACACAAGTACTGGTTTTCCTAATGATGGTGCTTCTTCTTGAATTCCTCCAGAATCAGTTAAAATTAAATAACTCTTATTAAGGAAATTATGGAAGTCTATAACTTCTAATGGTTCAATTAATTTAACTCTATCTTCTTCACCAAATATTCTATTAGCAACTTCTCTAACTTTAGGGTTTTTATGAATAGGATAAATTACTTTTACATTACTATTTTCTTGTAGTACACGTTTAATAGCTTTAAACATATTTTCCATAGGTTCACCAAGATTTTCACGTCTGTGAGCTGTTAACATAATTAGACGATCATCACCTATCCAATCAAATAATTCATGTTTATATTCTGGATTAATCGTAGTTTTTAATGCATCTATACCTGTGTTACCTGTAACGTAAATTGTATCTTCATCTCTCTTCTCTACTAAAAGATTTTCTTTGGCTTTTTCCGTTGGTGCAAAATTGAAATTAGATACAATAGATACTGCTTGACGATTGAATTCTTCTGGGAATGGACTATAAATATTATAAGTTCTTAATCCAGCCTCAACATGCCCTACTTTTATACCAAGATAAAATGCAGCTAATGCCGTAGCGAATGTAGTTGTTGTATCTCCATGTACTAGAACTACATCTGGTTTCTCATCTTCTAATACTGGTTTAATTTTATCTAAAATTGATGTCGTAATAGTGAATAGAGTTTGATTATCTCTCATTATATCTAAATTATAATCTGGTTCAACTTTGAAAACATCTAATACTTGATTTAACATTTCTCGGTGTTGTCCAGTAACACATACTTTCACATCAAAATTCCCACTTCTTTTTAATTCATTTACTAATGGACACATTTTTATAGCTTCTGGTCTTGTTCCAAATACCAATATTATTTTTTTCATTTTTCACCTCGTAATTAAAAAATCTTTCATGATTTCTGAATATTTCTTACTAAATTTATCACGTATTCCATCTGAATACGCCTTAATATTATTGATACTTACCTTTTTATTAAATACTGCTCTAAGAATTTCTTTTAAAAATAATTCAGAAATAAATATATAATATCTTCCTTTACTATTAATATTTCTCTTTACAAATACTACCCTATTTCTCTTCATTAAATAGTCAGACAATCCCCCTATTTTACTTATAGATACGGATCCTTTATGGTAAATGTAAGTATTCGTTAAACATAGATTTCTATATCCTAATTTCTTAGCCTTATAACACCATTCTGTTTCCTCATAAAATAAAAAATACTCCTCTGGAATAAATCCTAATTCTTTTATTATGTCAGTTTTAAAAAACATGCATGCACCCCCTACATAATCCGTTTCTATTATGTTTGGAAGCTGATTTCTTTTCATCCCATTATTTTTCCTAGTCACTCCCCCTCTATCAATTAAAATATCTCCACCAGTCGATTGAATGCACTCTTTATCACTATATTCCATTAATGTAGGACTAATAAACGCAACATCTTTACCTAACTCAATAATACATGCTTCTAAAAAATTTTCTGTTATTATAGTGTCATTATTTAATACACACGTATATCTATATCTATTTTCTATCGCATATTTTAATCCTAGATTATTTCCATAAGCGTATCCTTTATTTACATTACTTTTTATCATTATAATATCTTGAAATTGATTTTCTATCATATTAACACTATCATTTGTAGAATTATTATCTACCACAACTATATCTATCATTTGGAAAGGAATAACATTTTTTATACTCTTTATACATTCAATTGTATCTTCATAATTATTATAATTTAAAATAATTATACAAACCTTAGCTTCCATTTTTACTTATCTCCTTTCTTTTTGATAATTTATCTAAATAACACATTATCATTACTATTACTGATAACGAAAAACTTCTCTGAATTCCATAGATATTTAATGAAATTGATGTTATCAAGATAACCCAAAATAACGATAGCATAAAAGCTTTATCAATCTTATCTATATATTTATTATTGTATAAATTTAATAATTTATACAATAATATTCCATACATAGGGATTGAAACCAATCCAAACTGTACAAATAGTTCTATAAAGCCTAAGTCATCTAAATACCACCTATTTACCTCTGATGGACCATATAATACTATATTACTAAACGGGTTAATAGAAACTAAAATTCCTAATCCTCTTACCCATTCTCCATCTGATATTAGTTGTAAATAATAATCTAATTCCCAATATCTATATCCAATACCGTAATCAATAGCATCCGAAGTTAATCCTAAATAATTTATTAAAAATCTCATTATTAAATATAACACTATCAAACTTGGGATCGCTAACAACATTTTAAAAATACTATTAATTCTTTTCGAAAAAATTATTAACACTGCCATCCCTAGTATCACAGAAATTAAAAGAATTCGCGTCTGATTAACTAGTATAATATATAGTAAAATTGCTATAGTTTTATAAAGGTACTTGCTTTCACCTAATTTCAAATACAAATACAAAGCACTTAAAATACCTATTGTAATTAGAGGCGTCCCATCTATTCTAATTGATGTCTCATTCCTGTACCATAAATCACCATACTCATATAAGAAACCAGGAAATATAACTATCTTGAAAAATGAATATGCTAACCAACTTATGGTTCTTAATCCTAATGATAAGAGCAATAAATTTATTATATTATTTAAAACTTTATAATATTTAAACTCTCTATTATTAATAGTTGCTAAGAGGGGACAAAATAATAAAATCCAAATATATTGTCTAGACCCATAAAAGATATCTTTGAAATCATAACTATATTTCGAATTCCCCAAATATATCCCATAAAATAAAGTCAACACAATACCAAAAAAATAAGTATTTGTAAATACAGTAAATTTTTTAATATTTTTTAAATATAAAGGGAAAAATATTACTAATATAACTAGTGAAAAAATTGTTAAATAATTTCTTAGTGTATCTAATTTTAATGGTAAAATTAAATATATACCTAATATTAAAGATAATAGAAAATAATAGTATAATTCTATAATTGTACTTTTGTATATCCTCATTTTCTTCTACTCAAACCTTTCTAATATCTGATATATTTGTTCTACTCGTTTATCCCAAGTATTATTTTCTAAAAAACTTAATCTAGATTCTTCAGTATATTTTAAAGATCTGTCTTTAACCAATCTACTGATAATAGCGTTGTACTCATTGTAATTATTATAAAAATATACAAATTCATCAAATCTATCTATTTCTTTATATTTTATAGAAATAATGTTTTTAGAGAAATTTATATATTCATATAGTTTTACAGGATCTACTGCTTCTATTATTTCATTGACTTTAAAAGGCATTATTAAAACATCATCATTTTTAATATGCTTGTATATGTTCTCATGATTAACACTACCTACATATTTAATTCGTCTATTCTGAGGAACTTCTACATTATCAATCGGCCCTATTATCTTATATTCAATGTTTTCAAAATCTTCAAGACTTTTTAAAATTGTATCAAAATCAAACCAGTGGCTAACTGTCCCAACATAAGTAATAACTAATTTGTCCTTATTTGCTTCATCTTGATTTTTGTTTTTAATAATTTCTCCGTTATAACCATTTCTCACCAAGTATAACTTATTTTGTTCTTCTATAGATAGCGAATAATCATTTATTAGATTTTCTTTTAATTTCAAACTAGATACTAAAACTACATCAGCTTTTTTTATCAACTGTTCTTCTTGCATTTGAATTTTCAACATCTCCTCTGTTGAATTACAAAAATAACTGTGATAGTCCATACAATCATAAATAATTTTCGATTTTGTATTTGTTCCTAAAAATGGGTACTGTCTAGGATGACTTAAATAAATAAAATCCGAATTAAATCTTTCTATTGATTTTTTATGAAAATATACTTGTTGTTTATTATTGAACCACTTTAAATGTCTATATCTATGAATCAACGGTATTGTATATACCGGAATCAGCTCTAAATTACTATTATTAATTTCATTACTTGATAACACTTTTTTATTATATCCATACCTGTAAAATACCTTTAATCTATATTTTTCCGCTAATTTTTCGGCAATAAATTGTGGTCTCTGCTTTATCCAATTCCAATCCACAGCCATTACATAAGATATTTGTTTCATTTTTTTTATCTCCAATCTATTTTTCTAGATTTTTAATACAATTCTACTTTTATTCTATATCTTTACTAAATATTTTATATATATACCTGATGTTAAAATCAATTTTCTACTTATATTCTTAACTTTATTTCCCCAATCCACTTCAAATCTATTTACATTTTTCAAACCATAAAAACCTCCCTTTAAAAATACTCTTTCAATATTTTCTAGGACTTTTACCTGTTCAATACTTAGATTTTCTTTTCTCATAATTTTAATTGTTGCTAATGATTGACTATAAGTTAAAGCATGATCTTTCGCTAATTCATTAATTTTTGAAACTCTTCTGAAAATTCTCTTAAATCCATAATCATAACTATGTTTACTTGTAACATTCTCATTATAACGTCGATACCCCATCGTTATTAAAGGAAGAAAATAAACCTTTCCAAAGATTCCAGCCCACTTAGTTACAAAATTATCATGTGAAAGATATCCTAAAACTAAATCATTATTTTCTATTACAGGTAAGCTCTTTAACAATTCAAAATTAAAGAGAACTGTGCAACCATAAGTTTTATGCGCGAAAAATGAAGTTATAACATTAGTATATCCTATTCCAGTTAGTTCATCCATATTTTGAAAAACTACTTCTCCATTTTCATCTATTATCCTCATATTACCATATATAACTATTGGAATATCAGTATTAACTTTTGAATCGTAAAATTTTAAGTATTCCTCAATCTTTATATTATCCCATTCATCATCTTGATCCGCAAACATGTAAAAATCATATTTTTTAATTTTTTTCACATAATTAATAAGCCCAAAAAAATTATAATACGCTCCATGTTTTTGCGAGTTACTAAGAATGTATTTTATTCTATTATCCTTTTTTGCATAATCTTTTATTATACTTAATGTATTATCAGTAGAAATGTCATCCCTAATAATTAACTCCCAATTTGTGTATGTCTGATTTATTATTGTATCTAACTGTTTAGCAATATATTTTTCTCCATTATATGTTGCCATCATAATTAATATAGTTCTATTTCCCATAATAATCCTCCAATACACTATATGTTTCCTTAAAACCTTCTTCAGCTGTAAAAATCCCTTTCCATCCTAATGTTTCTAACTTATAACTATTTAAACTTGAATTATTCATTGGATTTTGTTGTTTTATTTCTAAATCATTAGGTAGTTGTAAAATTAATTCCACATTTGCTATTCTTGAGATTATTTCTGCCATCTCTTTTATTGTTATTATTGAATTTTTATTAGAAATATTGTATGCTTCCCCTAATCTTCCACTTAGTAATACCGTTAAAATTGCGCTTGCACAATCCAAACTATGACAATAAGACCTTATTTGTTCTCCAGCACTCTTCATAACAAGATTTTCGCCTCTTAAGGCATCTCTTAAAAAACTTGAAGATATCCTTCTATCAGTTTCTTTTGCACTAGGCCCATATATATGTCCTGGTCTAACTATCTTAACATCTAAGTCGTACTCATTAGCATAACTTATGCACAGTGTTTCTGTTGCTCTTTTAGAACTTGAATACGATGATCTAACATTTAATATATCAATATATCCATACTCATCTTCTACATATGGTTTTACATTTTCTTTTATACCATAAACTTCACTAGATGATATATATACCAAAGATTTTACAGTATTATTTTTAGAAAATTCTAATAAGTTTTTCATTCCAAATATATTACTCAACATTGTCTCTACTGGTTCTTTCACATATAGTTCTGGACTAGCATTACTAGCACCATGAATAACATAGTCGACTTTAACATTAAAATCTATATTCTCTTTAGCATCATATTGTATATAAATAAGATTTTTATTATCTTTATATCTCTCAAATCTCTTATTTATACTGTTTTGGCTTCTAGCACAAGCATATATCCTAATATTATAATCAAATAGTTCGTTCAAAACCAAGAGCTCATCTATTATTGATGAACATATTAATCCTGTTGAACCTGTTATTAAGATAGATGAATTTTTTAATTTTTCTACATTCACTATGCTATTTAAAGATGCTTTGACACTTTTATAATAATTTTCTACTTTCAATAAATTCATAGTTATTCCTTAATCCAATGTTCTTTTTTAGCATTTAATAATGCTTTAAATATTTCTAAATCATCTAACGTTGTAATTTTTAAATTTTTTTCTGATCCAGATGAAAAATAAGTTTCTCTTCCGAAAATTTTCATCAATTCACATGAAGCTGCTACTTCTGTTATACCATTTTTCATAGCTTCGTTATGTAAAGACAATATATCCTCTAAATCATAAATATGTGGTGTTTGTGTTCGTCTTAATAAGTCTCTATTTACAGATTTTAAAGATTTATTTTCTTCCTTATTATCTAACACAAAAGTTACTTCTACGCAAGGAATCGCAGCGACAGCACTACCGTACTTTTTATAAGTTAAAAATGCATCATCAATAATTTCATTACTAACCATTGGTCTATTTCCATCATGTATTACAACCGTTACATCTTCCTCATGATGTTTTCTTATTTCTGTCAATCCATTATAAATTGATAACTGACCTGTATCACCACCATTAACTATATACTTTAATTTTGTAATATTAAACTGTCTAGCATAAGATCTTAACATTTCTTCCCAACCTTTTAATATTACTACACAAATTTCATCTATACCTGGGTGATTTTGAAACTTTTCTAAAGTATGAATAATTATGGGCTTATTTTCTACATGTATAAACTGCTTTGGTATATCTTGCTTTATTCTACTTCCTATTCCAGAAGCCGTTAATAACGCTATATTCATATAATTTCTCCTAATATTTTAATTCTAAAAACAGATGTTTTTCTCTTTTTCCTCTTGGAGGAATATTCATATAATCCTCACCATAAAAAATTCTTAAATAATCTTCTGCAAATATAGGTATATTTAGTTGTTGTCCTTCAAATATCCCTTTTTTATAGACACTCATATCTTCTCGTCTATATATTTCTTTTGGAAAATGCTTTCTACCTGTAGGTATTGCCACAAATTTGCTATCCTCATCTTTACACCATGAATTACATTTGTCGTTCCATAATAACCATCTTTTTAGAGATATAATTCTTAAAATCCTTCCAAAAAATAATTTTATAGAAGAATAATTTACTTCCCGTTCTTCTAATTCTCGTATTTCTTTAGGTAAGTTTCTATTGTTAAAATCTCGAACAGCAGAAACTCCAAAATTCAGCATTAAACTTGAATATTTTTGAATAAATCTTAACGCTACATTATCAAAGGTATTCTCTACTATATATAAATCAATTGATATTCCACATTGTTTTTCCGGGGATTTCCAATCATACTTTCTTCTAGCGACTGTCCCTTTTTTTCTTATTTGTGTTACTAATAAACCTAATTCAGGATCAGATTTTGGAGTTTGCAAATAATACGATTCTCCTAGCTCAGTGTCGAAAATTTCTAATAATTTATCATAGCCTTTTCTTGGAATATTTATATCTATGTCATCATCCCATGGAATAAATCCTTTATGTCGAATTGCTCCTAGAATACTACCACCACTTAATGAATAATCTATTTCATGTTTTTCAAAAAAAGATACTATATCTTTTAGAATTTTCAATAACTCGTTCTGATATAATTTTATTCCAACATCATTCAAAACAATTATATCATCTTTAGTATATTTCATTCTCTAAACTCCTTCTCATACTGATTGACTATATATTCCCAAGAAAATTGTTTCTTAATTCTCTCTTTAGCATTTTCTTCAAGAATTTTTATTTTTTCATCATCTAACTTTTCAGCTTCTTCAATAAGAATATGAAGATTGTCTTTTTCCCAATATAGTGCTCCATTTTCCCCTACTTCCCTATTAAAGCCTACATCCAATAATAAGTTTAATCTAGTGCTTCCTAGTGCTTCTAATAATGACGGATTTGTTCCACCAACTTCATGACCATGGAAATATGCAAATGCATTTTCTCGTATGTATTTTAACAGTTCTTGATTATATACTGTTCCAACAAATTTAATACGTGCATCTTTATCAAATCCTGTAGTTTCTTTTAACTTTTCGTAAAATGAATTTTGCTCAACATTTGTTATTAATACAAAATCTTTCTTACTACTAGATTTCATAAATTCTCTAATCATTGTTTCGTAGTTATTTTCTGGAACAAATCTTCCTACTACTAAGTAGTAATCATTTTCTTTAACAGCTTTACTGGCAAACCACTCTCTCACTACTTCACTTTCATTTGTAAGAGTACTTTTATTTAAATCTGTCCCATAAGCTATATAAGTCGTTTTCGGACTATACTTTTTATAATCCTCTTTAATATATTTTTCTATATTTTTACTATCACAAACAAGTTTATGTGCATATTTTACCATAAGACTCTCTGATATTTTCCAATATTTTCTAACTGGTAAACTCCATTTTTCTCTTAACCATTCATGCCCATCTGGATTAACTAATAGTACTCCACCTATCTTGTCTATTTTTCTCTTTAATCGAGCTATAAACGGTCCTATTCTACATGCAAGAACATAGAATATTGGTCTTTCATATTTTTCTTTTTCTGCTTTTTTTATTGCCCATTCCAATGCTTTTACATCGTAATAAATCGCTTTGGCTGGCCCAATATTAGGTAAATCTATAGTATAACACTTCGCTCCATTATGTACAAATTCTCTTTCCAAAATTCCAGATTTATCATTATTTTCTTTTGTACACGCTACATGGTATTGTATATTTTTGTCTTTTTGATTTTCTGTTAATTTTTCTACAAATGTTTCAAAACCACCATATTTGGCTGGTATACCTTTTGAACCTACTATAAAAATATGCTGCATTTTGATCTTTTCACTTCCATTTTATCAATTTTTATGTTAATATATCCTTATTCACTTATATTAGTCTGTGTTTTTGTTTGGCGACGAAACACAGTCTTTTTTTTGTGAGAAGCAGTGACATAAGCGACTCAAAAATCGTACTTTCATAGAAATCGATTTTCTAGAGTCGCCTCCGCACCGTTTATTAGATTGCAAAGGAGCTTTCATCAAACAATCTTGAAATCAATAAACCGCTTCATCTAAGTACTCTCCATAATACTTTATAAAGTATACTTTTACGTAGCACTCCACTCCCTATTTGTTTACTTTTCCCTTTATTATTTACTTCCTTCTCTTTTCAGGACAACCATTATAGTTTTAAATATAATCTTTATGTCCAATCTTAATGACCAATTTTCGATATATTTCATATCTAATTTAACTACTTCTTCAAAATCAAGAATGTTACTTCTTCCGTTAACCTGCCACATCCCTGTAATACCAGGTTTCACCTGCATACGTTTAAAATGGTGAAGATCATACTGCGTATATTCATCAACTGTTGGAGGTCTCGTTCCCACAACACTCATATCCCCCTTAAGAACATTAATAAATTGTGGAAGCTCGTCCAACGACCAATCACGAAGTTTTTGTCCAAATGGAAACACCCTTGGATCATTTTCCATCTTAAACATTAAAGTCGTCTCTAGCTCATTTTGGCTAAGTAACTTTGCTTTCCTTTCCTCTGCATCCATATACATACTTCTAAATTTGTATATTTTGAATTTTTTACCATTTTGCCCTATCCTTGTTTGTGTGAAAATAAGTGGCCCTGGCGCCTGTTTTTTCACTATTGGTAGTATTATTAAACCAACAACAATAGTCAACAATAGCCCCACTATTGAAAGTATGATATCCATAACTCTCTTCAAAATTACCTGGCGCAGTGTTGCTATTTTTATCGCTGATGTTAGGTAAATATTATCTCCTTGGAAGGTAACGGCCGTATTTGCACCAACTTCATTTATAATTGGTGTAATATTGATTTTTGTTGGAATACCGAGTATTTCAAAAATCTTAAAAATTTCTACTAAGCTTGTTTGCGATGATAAATTAGC
Source organism: Gemella parahaemolysans (assembly GCF_053758945.1). Lineage (NCBI taxonomy): Bacteria > Bacillati > Bacillota > Bacilli > Caryophanales > Gemellaceae > Gemella > Gemella parahaemolysans. The sequence goes on along the minus strand of NZ_JBSMTP010000006.1, from coordinate 8,335 downwards.
ATATATTTCATCAACTCTATGATGAGATAAAAAATCTCTAATTTCAGAAATATTATGTACTACAGGTTTAGAATTATACGTGTATTCATCTGATTTGTTTGCATATGCTAGTACTTTATAATTATTAGGAAGCTCTCCAATAGTATCTAAATCACAAAACTCTGACAAAATTATAATATTACGACTATCATCTCGATATCGATTATTTATTTTTTTAGAAATAGTTCTTACACAATAAATGAAAATAAATGCCAAAACTAGATAAATAATCAATTCCAAACTTTCTATTATATTAAAGAAATCTTTACGGTTAAACATTACTAAAAACAATGTGAATAATGAAACAATCTTCAGTACATATAAGAACGTAGTCTTAAGCTCTTTAAGGTAACCACGTTCCGATATCGTCCAGTACTCTTCCGACATAAGTGCCACTAAGACACCTATAATATTCACAACAATAAAAAAGTATAAATTATCTTTTGACTTTTCTTGAAAATCAAAGCTAAAAATATAAGCTAAAGATAAAGCTATTAAATCAGTCACTAAGAACAAAAACTTACTATTTCTTCTAATATAATACATCTTGTTCTCCTCTTAACTTAGGCTTTACTTCATATCTTTTTCTCTGTTTATTCCATAGCTACCATAATGACCGTAGTAACCACCATAACCAAGTTCGTTTGAGTTAACTTTGTTTAAGATTGCACCTAGAAATTCTGCTCCACCTTTTTCCAGTTGTTCTTTGGCTTTCTCTAGAACTTTTTTCTTAACACGATTAGCTTCAACCACCATTACTACTCCATCTGTCTTAGGAGCTACTATAGCTGCATCAATAACCTGTCCAACAGGTGGTGTATCAATAATCACATAGTCATAATACTCTCTAAATACCTCAATCATGATATTGAAATTTTTATTTTGTAACAATCCCGTTGGATTTGGTGGTACTTGACCAGCTGGTATAACATTTAAATGTTGGATATCTGTCTCATAAATAATATCCTCAATTGGAGATACTCCAGATAGGTAATTAGTTAATCCACTTATTTTACTTTTAAATTTGAAACGTCCCGCCATAACAGACTTACGCGTATCCGCGTCTACTAAAATAGTCTTCAGTCCCAATCTCGCTAATGAAATAGCCAAGTTCGTTGATATTGTACTTTTTCCTTCGTTTTCAGAAGTTGATGTAATTGCAATTACCTTTTTATCTTTTCCTAAAAACTGGATATTAGTACGTAAGGCATTGTAATACTCTTCGTTTTTAGGATCTACTATGTTTTTATTTGTTAGTAAATTAATTTGTGCCATGTTTTCTTATCCTATCTCTTTCCTATTTTTGTATCTGGAACTACTCCTAAGAGTACTAGCCCCATACCATCTTCAATATCTTCTGCTCTTTTAATTCTATCATCTAATAATTCGAATAATACTACTCCAGCTACAGCTATAATAAAACCTAGTACTGTTGCTAAAATTCCATTTTTAGGAATATTCGGTGAACTTGGAGACGTTGCTGCTTTTGCCTCTTCAAGTGTCGTCACATCATCTATTTTTGTTACTTCTTTAATTTGATCCGCTGATACTTCTTTTACAGTATTAGCTAGTTCACTCGCTACTTGTGGGTCTTTATCTCGAACAGTGATAGAGATAATACGTGTATCTTTTGGTGCATCTACACTAACTTTCCCTGCCAATTGTTTTGCTGTTAATCCTAATCCACTTTTTTCAGCTGAATCTTCCATAACTTTATTCGAAAGAATAATCTCTTTATAGTCTTTTACTAATAGTGATCCTAATTGAACATCCTGTGTAGTGATTGCTTTATCATCTTTCTTTTGATTAACTACATATACTTTTGTAGTAGATGAGTATTGTGGTGTTACCAAGAAAATACTATAAGCAAGTGATACTGCAGCAAATAGAAATGTCACTAGCAAAATTAATATTTTCTTCTCCCAAATACTTTTTATCAGTAGCATAATGTCTAACTGTATTAAATCTTTTTCTTGATTATCCATTTTATACTTTTCCTCTCAATTAAATTATTTTATTCATTAATAGTTTTTCTTGATTTTTTTCAAATAGTTCATAGGCTATTGTAGGCCCATATTTTTCCTCGATAATATCATATGCCTCTCTCATATGTGTCCTTCGAGAATTCATATTATGCATGTCACTTGCGATAAAGTGAACTAACTCCGCTTCTAAGTATTTTTTAGCACGTTTTTTATAGTGCTTATGTTTATCACCAAATAATTTTGGTTTTAGAACACTTGCAGCATTAACTTGGATGTATGCGCCCATGTTTATTAGTTCCTGAACACCTTTTTCATCTACATCGTTATATCTCTCAACATGTGCTACTACTGGCGTTAATCCAAGTAATATAACTTTATTCAACGCTCTGTGAATTTCTTTATAGCGCATTTCATAAGGAAATTCTACAAGCACATAGTCTGTTTCTGCTAATCTTGGGTACTCTCCACTTTCAATCTTAGCGATTTCACCTTCTTTATAATAAACTTCACTTCCTAAGTAAACTCTTAAATCTTGAGCTACTTCAGCAGCAATATCTTCTACCCGCTTGAAATTCGATTTTATTATCTCTATATCTGTCTCAAACATTCCACGTCTTCTATGAGGTGTAGCGATAATTGTTCTAACACCTTGTCTATAACTCTCTTCCAGCAAATCACGAGTGTCTTTTTCAGTTTTTGCACCATCATCTACTCCGAATACTACATGGGAATGTATATCTATCATCCTAACTCCTTCTCTCATCTACTTACCTTCCAATACTTCCTTAATATTTTCTGTAACTTCTTGTAAACTTTGTTCATTAATCTGTGTCATATATAATCTAGCTCCAGGCATTGCGTATGAAGGTAATTCCATGCTTCCTGTTCCAGTTAAGGCTTGAGAAGCTACATTATAATCTTTACCTGCACTTAGTTGTTCATTCGCAAGACCCAGCGCTGTTTCAATCGGCATATTTGTTTGAATTGATTGACTCAGTTCTTTTATAATACTTTGGTAATTTGATAAACCTTCTTTTGAAGTCAGTTTTTTAATTATCGCTGTTATAACTTTTTCCTGATTTTTACCTCGATCATTATCACCGCCTGTTAAACTATATCTTTCACGAACAAATCCTAAAGCTTTGTCAGCATTCAAATGAACCAACCCTGGTGTGAAGCTATATTTACCGTAAAGTGATGTAAACGTCTGATCATTATATACATCTACCCCACCTACAATATCAATTAGTTTTAAAAAAGATGTAAAATTAAGCCTTGCATAATAGTCTATTTTAATACCATATAGATTTTCTAGAGTATGAATCGAAGAATCTACCCCATAAAGTCCTGCATGTGTAAGTTTATCATATTGGTTGTTTCCACCATCGGCAATTTTTACATAAGAATCACGCGGTGTAGTAGTTAGTAAAATTCTTCCAGTTTTCTTATTAACTGTCATAATAATATTAACATCTGCTCGACTTACGCTTGATACTGGTCCAAATGTATCGATACCACTTATATAGACATTAAATGTATCACCAACATTTTGTTTTGCCTTTGTACTGACCGTTTTTGTTATTTTATACTCATATATTTTTTTCGTTTTTTCTTTAAAATCTGCATGTTGACTAGTAATAAGATCTTCAAATGAACTATTAAGTATCATTGCCCTACTAGTTCCTGTAGTTAGTTCTTCATAAGCTGAAATATAATTTTTAGATTCTGTAAGATTTAAACTTTGTTTTTCTTTGTCACGAATTTCTTTCATCAACTTATTAATATTTTCCCCATCTGTAGATACTGGGGCGGCTACCGATGCACTATTTAAATCTGAAAGTTTTTCTACTGTATCATTTTTCATAACAACAACACTCATAGTGTATTCACTAACTGTTGCATTACTGTTTAAGTTATCGAATAAGCCGATTGCTGTTCTAAACTGCATGTAAGAAAATACTAAGATAATATTAATAATAATCAACATTATTGTATTAAATATTTTCGCCTTTTTCTTAATTACCAAGAATACTGAAAGTACTATTGCCAAAATTATTACTACGATTACTCCATAGTTAATACCTCTAAAGTTTAAAAAATCATATTTCAACATCGTCCAGATCACTAAGCTTCCGAGTATAACCAACAAAATAGTCAATATTCCATTGATGATTTCAAAAAACTCTATATTCATAACATGGTTATTATTACGACTATTTGAATTTTTTCTCATTAATTTCTAACCTCTTCAATTTATAAAATTTACTAATACAACTCAATTCTAGTTGTTCTGTATTATTTACTAATTCTCCATCAATTTGAAAGTATTTCTGATTTGTTTTTATTATTAATCTATGAGTTCTTATATGTTTAATATTCTTAAGTTTATCATGTCTTTTCAGAAGTAAACATAGATAATTATATATGAATGTTATAACAGTCATATTCTCCATTATCATAACATGAAGAATATTATCTTGACCTGTTGCATTTGGGGCAAACTTTATCCCTCCACCTTCATAAGGCTGAATCATTACATTAAGTAGATACAACTTGTCAGTATCAATTCCCCCAGCATCCCATAATATTTTTGCTTTATATTTCTTAAGTCTTATAATACCTATAACTCCCTCAAGAAAATAAATATACTTTCCTAGGTATTTCTTTAGCCTGGAACCATTAGCTCTTTTTATTATATCTGCATTAAAACCGATGTCGAACCCTGAACAGAATTTCCTATCGTTAACAACCCCAACATCGTATTCAATATATTTATTTGAGTCTAATAACTTACTTATTTCAATATTTCTATTAAACTTTATAGACCTAGCAAGATCATTACCCGAACCATAAGCAAGATAAATAAATTCTTTTCCATGATAGTTGTTTATCACTTCATTAATTGTTCCATCCCCACCGATAACTATTAAGTCATCCCCAGTTACTTCATTCATCAAGTCATTGGCATTTTTCTTTTTAGATGTTTTTAACACCTTGTAGGATAGCATCATTAACTTTAGTTCATTTTCTATTCTTTCAAGTTCAATAAGACTTTTTTTACTTCTAGAATTAACAATTATTTCAATCATATTACGAACCTATACAAAAATACTTTATCTTAGTAATTATACTATAAAAAGCTATATTTATCAAAGATTTAATTAATTTAAATATACTATATAAAATAGAGATAATTCATTCTTATTGAGTATTTTATATCTCCATTCTTATTCTCAAAAATAAAAAATTATTTTAATTTTATATTTTTAATCATCTCTATTCAATTCTATTTAAAATTACCTCAGATTCATCAAAAATTTTCAACAGATTATTATATTTCTTTCACTTTAAAAATAAAAAAACTATTCTATTGATAAATTTAACTTTAATTCAGAAGATAGCTTAAAAAACATCTTCAATAGTCTATAAATCAATAAAATAGCTTTAAACTTTCTCAAATATCTACCACAATAAGTCGATAGTTTAATCCTATAAATATTCTAATCTGTCAATTCCTTGTTGTTCAGATGTTTGCGTAAAGTCTGCATCTACATTATTTTTAGGTGGTTTTCTTACAAATAACATTATCGCAACTACAAAGTATAATAAGTACACAGGAATTAATAGTCCAACTGTCATTATACCAACTACTATCGCTGAAATCAGGAATAAAATTCCTGAAATAATTCTTGCTCTCATAGTAAATGAAGCTATTAACGCAATTACGATTGCAATTATTGCAACCACAGCATAAATTTTTACAATTACTACAAGTAAAGTTACAATATTCATACCTGAAGATGCCAATAACGATGAAATCCCTGGATCTTGTAACAAATTATATAGTACAGGCTCTAATTGCGGCTGTTTAAGCGCGGCTTCTAATTGGCTAGAAAATGCGCCTAAAGACAGTAAAACTGTCATAAGTATCATAATAACATTCGCTATCCAAGCTAATATTTTTTCTATTTTTCTAGTAAATGGTTTCATATGTTTTCTCCTTAAATTCATATATTACTTGAATTATAACATAAAATATACTTTGGCTGATAATAATTTACATTATATTTAAAAATAGTTGAGTTCTCAGAATGGCAACTCTAATTCAAATTATCAATCAGTACCTGTTCCTTCTTTTCAGTATATTATATAAGAATTTATTGGAAAGTATTAAAAACCACACATCCCTCATCTTCAATACCTCTCATTTTTCTAGTACGCCATAGTTTCATTAATTTCTAAAAAACTGCTCTACCTTTTTTTAAAACCACTTATTATTTTCGAATCTTTCTCAAAATTATAAATTGTTTCATGTGAAAACATTAACCTTTAATCTATGATATCAGGTATCTTTTAACTTATAATATAAAAACTAAATAAAATTATTCGAAGACTTTTATAAAAAATATTTTTCTTATATATATTTTTCATTTGCACATGTAAATTTCTTATTCAGTTAAACATATAAAACATAAGTAAGAATACAATCCATATATAGATATATCTTATTTCTCTATAGCATGTAATAAAATAATAACTATTTTTTTTATATTTAGATTTTCATCTATTATTCCCCTTTATCATTCTTATAAAACATAAACTACTTTTATAAATTTATCACTTTTATAATGTATTTTTAAAGTTAATTTAACAATAGCCCCCAAAATTCATCTGAATTCTGGGAGCTATTACTATTTTTTATATTTAGAAGATATTTTTAAAGCATATACTCTTATATTTTATTGTTTTATCTTCTTATTTATCTCTACGACGTTTTCTAGCTGTAGCCAATCCTAAAATCGCTAAACCTAGTCCCACTAAGCTACTGTTAGTTTCTGTTGTTCCTGTATTCGCTAAACGTTTTTCTTTCACTTCAGGAACTAAAGTAGTTAATTTCTTAAAGATATGCACCTTGTTTCCATCGCTATCTACTGTCGTCTTCACAAGTTCATATCCTGGAATAGAACCTGGATCTTTAATTCCTTTTTCAGTTGATTTTAATGGATTTCCATTTTCATCTATCCATGAAGTTGTTTTTTCTACTACCGGAGTAGGTGTCGTTACTTTTTCATAGATGTGTTCTGTATCTCCATTTGGTAGTTTCTTACTTTCTACAAATCTGTATTCTGGGATGTCTTTCTTATCTACTGTTCCTGGTTCACTTGGATATTTCGGAATCTCATTTCCTTCTTTATCTTTGAATGAAGTTTTAACTTTTTCGTAGATGTGTTCTGTATCTCCATTTGGTAGTTTCTTAGTTTCTACGAATCTGTATTCTGGAATGTCTTTCTTATCTACTGTTCCTGGCTCACTTGGATATTTTGGAATCTCGTTTCCTTCTTTATCTTTGAAGAATGTATTTACTTTTTCGTAGATGTGTTCTGTATCTCCATTTGGTAGTTTTTTACTTTCTACGAATCTGTATTCTGGAATGTCTTTCTTATCTACTGTTCCTGGTTCACTTGGATATTTCGGAATCTCATTTCCTTCTTTATCTTTGAAGAATGTATTTACTTTTTCGTAGATGTGTTCTGTATCTCCATTTGGCAGTTTCTTAGTTTCTACGAATCTGTATTCTGGGATGTCTTTCTTATCTACTGTTCCTGGCTCACTTGGATATTTCGGAATCTCATTTCCTTCTTTATCTTTGAAGAATGTATTTACTTTTTCGTAGATATGTTCTGTGTCTCCATTTGGTAGTTTCTTACTTTCTACGAATCTGTATTCTGGGATGTCTTTCTTATCTACTGTTCCTGGTTCACTTGGATATTTCGGAATCTCATTTCCTTCTTTATCTTTGAAGAATGTATTTACTTTTTCGTAGATGTGTTCTGTATCTCCATTTGGTAGTTTTTTACTTTCTACGAATCTGTATTCTGGAATGTCTTTCTTATCTACTGTTCCTGGTTCACTTGGATATTTCGGAATCTCATTTCCTTCTTTATCTTTGAAGAATGTATTTACTTTTTCGTAGATGTGTTCTGTATCTCCATTTGGCAGTTTCTTAGTTCCTACGAATCTGTATTCTGGAATATCTTTCTTATCTACTGTTCCTGGCTCACTTGGATATTTCGGAATCTCATTTCCTTCTTTATCTTTGAAGAATGTATTTACTTTTTCGTAGACATGTTCTGTGTCTCCATTTGGTAGTTTCTTACTTTCTACGAATCTGTACTCTGGGATGTCTTTCTTATCTACTGTTCCTGGCTCACTTGGATATTTCGGAATCTCATTTCCTTCTTTATCTTTGAAGAATGTATTTACTTTTTCGTAGACATGTTCTGTGTCTCCATTTGGTAGTTTCTTACTTT